>NZ_CP149928.1:0-300000 GCF_037949285.1 Thioclava sp. GXIMD4216 | reverse complement strand
AAGATCGACCGCATCGGCCTGTTCTCGGCGGCACAGGGGCTGACGCTGCGTGCCGATCACACCTTCAGCGACGAGGAATACAACACCTATTCCTGCCCGTGGCATCATAACCTGACCGGCGCGATCCTGTCCTTCCGCGCGGCCAAAGCGCTGAAAACCAATCCCGGTTCGTCCTGGGCCATTCAGGATTTCCGCTGGTATAATGCCGAGCCCTTCCAGTGGAACTCGCAGCAGCTTCTCGATCTGGGGCTGATCGAACCGGGCCAGTGGTTCTAGGCGCATCGGAACCGCTTGCCCGAAATGATAAGCTAGGTCATGCTGACCCTCCCCATGCGAGGACGCCTGATGACCGATGCCGTTTCTTCCCCCCGCGACGCGCGCGCAGGCATCGGCCTGTTCCTGATTGCGGCCCTGCTGTTCTTCTGTGCGATGTCGGGCACCACCCTGCCGACGCCGCTTTACACGCTTTACCGGCAGCAGATGGATCTGTCGCAGGCGATGATCACCGTGATCTTTGCGGTCTATGCGGGCGGGGTGATTGCCGCATTGGTACTGACGGGGCGCTGGTCCGACCAGATCGGGCGCAAACCGATGCTCTATGCCGGTGTCGGTCTTTCGGTGGCAAGCGATCTGGTCTTCTGTCTGGCAGGGCAGCTCTGGCTGGTTCTGCTGGCGCGGATGATCTCGGGGCTGTCGGCGGGGATCTTTGCCTCGACGGCCACCGCAACCGTCATGGACCTTGCGCCGCCCCGCCATGTGAAGCTGGGCGTGCTGGTCGCGACCGCCGCCAATATGGGCGGGCTCGGCGCGGGCCCGTTGCTGGCCGGAGCCGCCGCCCTGCTGATGCCTTTGCCCTTGCTGACACCCTATCTGCTGCATCTGGCGCTGATCTGTCTGGCTGCGCTCTGTTTCCGCCATGTGCCCGAACGCGTCACGAAAGCGGCCCGTCCGGACTGGTCGCCACAATCGCTCGCACTCCCCCCCGAAGTGCGCCGCGCCTTCCTGCCCGCCGCGATTGCCGCCGTGGCGGGGTTCATGGTGTTCGGCTTCTACTCGGCCGTCATTCCCGGATTTCTGGGGCAGATCATGGGCTATCACAGCCCGCTTCTGATCGGCTTCGTCGCGGGGTTCATTTTCCTTGCCTCGACCCTCGGGCAGGCCTTGGTCGGCCATATCGGCGCAGGCTGGCGCGGGCCACTGGGCTGTCTGGTGCTGGGCGCAGGCACGACGATCATGGCCTTTGCCTTCCAGATGCAGAACCTGCCGCTGCTCCTTCTGGCCACGCTGGTCGCCGGTCTCGGGCATGGCCTCGCCTTCCGCTCCGGTCTGGCGGCCATCGGAGCGGCGGCACCGGACACCGACCGCGCCGGAGTGATCTCGCTGTATTTCGTGGTGAGCTATCTGGCGATCTCGGTACCCGTGGTAATTTTCGGCCTGCTGACACTGGCCTTGCCGCTGGCACCGCTGGCAACGGGTTTTGCCGTTCTGGCAACCGCCCTCTGCCTGCTCGCGCTGAGTTTACTGATCCGCCATCGCTAACAGCCAGATGGGCCGGTCCGGCCCGACGGAAGCCCCTGCCCGTTCCGTTCGGAAAAGACGGCCTTTGTCTGACAAAGGCCGGATGTCGAAGCATATAGGATTAACGCATGAAACAGTCGGGTGTTCTCCCCTTTGGCACCGTGGCTCTGGCCGCGCTTCTGGCCTGCGGGCCGGTCGTCAGCACACAGGCCCTAGCCCAGACCAAGCCGCCGGCCAGAGAGGCAGACGAACCGCCCCGCCCGCCGAGCCTGAAAGAGATGGACCGCAACCATGACGGACGGGTCACGGTAAAGGAATTCGACATGTTCATGGCCGAACATGCCCCCCGCCCCGATGGCCCGCCGCCTTCCAAATCCGGCCATGCGGCTCCCAAGGGCGCGGCCCCCAAAGGCAAGGCCGACCATCCCCGACCGCCCAGCGGCGCAGAACTGGACCGCAACCACGATGGCATCATTTCCAAAAAGGAATTCAAAGCCTTTCTGGCGAAGATGACACCCCCCAAGCCGCAACGCTGATCCCCCCGCGCCGTGACAGACGGCGCGCAACGGAAGGCGAGCCCGCATTCTGCTCTGGCACGGTGCGGGCAGCGGCCCTGCGCCCCCACATCCCCCGCGCGTCTCTCAAAAAGACCCCGCGACAGGCCGCCGCGGGGTTTATGCCGCAGGGGAAGGTGCTTCGCTCACGCAAACATATGCGCACCGATATAGCTGCCCTCGGGCGGGGCGGGCGGCACGAAGAACACGCCCGATGCGATATGCGAGATATATTCGTTCAGCGCGTCCGACGCCCCCAGACGGGTCTGTAGCGTCTCGAACGCATGCGGATCATTCTGGTAGGACAGGAACAACAACCCCGCATCCAGCATGCCCAGACTGTTGATCCCGTCGGTATAGTTATACCCGCGCCGCAGGATCTTCAGCCCGTTATGATGCTCATGCGCCGCAAGACGCATATGTGCATTGGCCGGAATCACGGGCCCATGCGGCCCCTGTGCCTTGAAATCGGGCGTATCGAATTCATGCGTGCCGGTCAGCGGCGCTCCCGACACCTTGAAACGGCCAAAGACCTCGTTCTGGTCATCCACGCGGTCGGTATCCCAGCTTTCGATGAACATCCGGATTTTACGCACCACCTGATAGCTGCCCCCCGCCCCCCAGCCGGGATTGTCGGACCACACGAATTTCGCGCGGTCCTGCTCGGTGACGATATTGCGGGTGCCATCCCGAAACCCCAGAAGATTGCGCGGTGTGCTCTGCCCGACCCCTGCCGAAGCCCGACCGAACCCCATGATCGCCCAGCGAGTGGCCGCCGTTCCGGTGGATTTGGCCAGCCGTGCCAGCACCCGCACCGCATGATAGGCCACCTGCGGATCATCCGCACAGGCCTGTAGCGAAAGATCGCCCCCCGAAATCTCGGGCAAAAGCGCGTCTCCGGGCAGACGTTTGAGCGGGCGCAAGGCTTTGGGACGGAAGGCCTGCAATCCCAGCCTGTCATCGAACACCCCCGGCCCCAAGCCCACGGTCACACTCAGCGAGGCCGGTGCCAGATCCAGCGCCTCGCCCGTATCCAGCGCACCGGCATTGGGCCGCCCCGGATCGACCTTGCTGATCGGCTCGCCCTTCATCATCTGGGCGATCGAGGCCGACCAGCGGGCCAGCAATATCTGCAAATCGCGCGGGTCGGTCGAGGTCAGATCGAAGGTCATATAGACGATATGGCGCTGCGGCGGTGTCGCGATGCCCGCCTGCGGTCCCGGCCCGTAAAACGGATAAGCATGGGTCAGGTCTATCTGGTCTGTGGGCGGGTCTTGGGGGTCATCGCTCGCTTGCGCGGCGGACACCAGCGCGGGGGCGGCAAAAGGTGAAAGCGCCGCGCCGAACAGAAGGCCACGGCGGCGGGAATCGGGGATGTCCATGATGTCTCCTTTGCAAGTCAGGCTGGGAGAAGGCGGTCTGACAGATGTCTCACGGGGCGGGCCGGCACAAGGCCACCCGCCCCCAGATGCGTCTTAGCCTGCGGTCGCGACCTTCTCGGCCACGCGCGACAGCGGTTCCTGCAACGACTGGATGGCTTTGCTGAGCTTGACCTTATCCGACGCTTTCAGCTCTTGCGTATACAGCACATACCCACCGGGCACCGAATTGTCGCGATACTGGTCCAGCAGGGCGCGGACCTTGGCAAATTCGTCGCTGACACGCGCGGTCAGATCGGGGTCGATCTGCTCCATACCCGGTTGCAGATAGGCAAAGGCCTGTTCCGCCCCTTCCACATTGCCCGCGAAATCGGCCAGATCGATGTGGCTATAGGCTTCTTCCTCGCCGCTGATCTTGCTGCTCTGGACCTCTTCCAGCAAGTCTGCAGCCCCGTTGGCCAGATCCTCGGGCCAGAAATCGAGGCTGGGGGCAAGCTTGTCCAGCAGCGTGACATTCTTCACCAGATCCGCCGCAAGCGTCTTAGTGTCCTCGGTAATGGCGCCACGTTCGAACAGATCGCGCTCGATCGCGTGATAGCCCGACCAGCCCACGGCGGGGTCTTCATTCGAGGCCCGCATATCGATGAGGTAATCGAGATTGCCGTGGTTGTCCGTGGCATCGAACCCGTCCATCACGAACCCGTCCACATCGGATTCGATCCGCTCGTAAAACGGGCGGGCCCGCGCATAATCGATCTTGGCGGCCTCAAGATTTCCGGCATCGATATCGGTTTTGAGTTTGGTCACCGCAACCAGCATCGCATCAACGGTCTCGTTGACATAGGCATTGTAGTCTTTGGTGCCCTTTGCCAGCAGTTCGGAGGCGCTGCCTTGCGGGCGCTGTGCCAACTGGCCCTTGACGCTGAAGGCCACCTTCTGCTCTGCCGCGCCGGGGCAGTAGATCTCGTAATCGCCGCCGCCAAGGGTCACGGTAAAGGACACGGGCGGCAGACCGGGGGCGAGGTTCTCTTTTTCACCGATGATGCGATTGCCGGACAGAAGCTCGACTTCGGTCAGGGCTGTAGCTGTCTGGTTGGTGACGGTGAACGTGACCGGACCCGCAACGGCTTCCTTGGCGCTCAGGGCGCAGGTGCCGCCATTATCGCCGGTCAGGGTGATGGCAACCTGTGCGGCACCAGCATCGTTTTTCTGTGCCGTCTGTGCGTAAGCCGTGCTGGCGGCCAGCGTTGCGACAAGCGGAAGGACAAGAGAGGACGGGCGGGAAAACGGCATTACGGCATTCCTTTTGCTGCGGGTTCGGCGCGTGCGCCGGCTGTAGAGTGGAAAGATTCGGGAGAAAGGCGGCGGCGCTGACGTGCACCGCGCAACACGCAGGCAAGCGCCGCCCCCAGAAGAACAAGCGGAAACTGGCGGCACCAGAACTGCCATTCCTGCAAGGCCGCCCCGAAATCGCGATAGGCGGCTTTGGCTTGGGTCGTGTAGGTTTCGGGGATGGCCCAGCGGGCGGGGCCGATGGCCTTTTGCACGGCGTCCGGCACCTCGCGCACACGCAGGCTGCGCGGGGTCTGTAGCCCGCCGCCCGACAGGGTGACGCTGACGCTGCTACGGGCCTGCGCGGCCACAACAGCCCCCTGCCCGCTTGTGGCCTGTGCCTGGATATCGGCCTGCCATTGTGCCGCATAGGGTCCGGGATAGCGCGTGGGGTTCAACCCGATCGGCCTGCGCCCGCCATTCAGTGCCACCAGATCGGCAAAGCTGACGCTATCGGGCGCTGTCGGGATTGCTAGGGTCGCGGCGTAATCGCCTATATTCAGCGCCTGCCCGTTATGGCTGGCATCTTGACTGCGGATCGGGGCAAGGCGCAGCTCGGCCGTACCGAAACGGACCAGAAGATCGGCATGGGCAAGGCGCAACTCACCGGACATATCGCCCTGTATCGTTGTAAGCGGTGCGGTCTGGCGCAGACGGGCCCGCGGTTGCGGCGTCAGCAGAAGCCCGACCCCGACCAGCGCCAGAACCGCCCCCGCACCAAGTTTGAGACGCGCCGCGGTCCGGGGTGCAAGCGGACGCGATTTGGGCCAGTAGACCATCAGCGCCACCGGACCCAGATAGGCCAGCCAACCCAGCACCTCGATCAGACGCGGATCGGCAGGGATACCCAGAACGCCGGTCATCAACGCCGCCCGCACCGTGCCCGGCTGCACCAGCCAAGACAGGTTGACGACAAGCTGCTGGCCCGCATTGATCCAACCCGCCTCATGCGCGGTGCGCAGCGCGGTCACGCACAGGCCCGCCGCCACCAATAGCAGGAATGCCCCCGTCACACGGAAAAACCGCGACAGGTTCAGGCGCACTCCGCCGGCATAGATGCCCCAGCCGATGGCCACCGCCAGACCCAGCCCGATCACCGCCCCGCAGGCGGCCCAGAATGTGGATTGTGCCGCAGAAAAGGTTGCCAGAAAGAAGACGGCAGTTTCGAACCCCTCTTTCAGCACGGCCAGAAAGGCCATCAGCGCAAGGGCGAAGGCCCGCCGCCCGCCAAGGGCTGCCGCAGCCTCGCTTTCCAGACTGCTGCGCATATCGCGGCCATGCTTGTCCATCCACAAGATCATGCCGGTCACGAAGACAATCGCCACCGCCCCGATGACGGTTTCCAGCGCCTCCTGTCGGGCCTGCGGCAGGCTCTGTTCCAGATGGTTCAGCCCGAGCCCTACCGCCAGTGACAGCACGAGTGCGGCAATAACGCCGGTCCACATCGCCCCCAAGCCAACCCCGTTGCGACGCAGGAAAGCCGCGATGATCCCCACGATCAGCGAGGCCTCAAGCCCTTCACGCAGCGCGATTACCAAGGTTGCCAACATCGACCAGACCTTTCGACTTGGCCGGAAGGACGGGTCTGGGCCGTCAGACACATCCCTCCTGCGAGATACCGGATTGGCCCTGAATTCCTGACCAATTTACTTACCAATGGCTTCTGCGCCCTTGGCAAAGACCTGTCAAAACACGCTCGCGTGAAGATGACCCAAGGAAATTTCTGTCGGCAAAGCCGCCTGCACCCCAAATAAAAAATCCCCCGCCATCGATGGATGGCAGGGGGTTTCGTTTGTCTGGTAATGGCTTAGCGCAGGATGCGGCCGATCCGTGCGATCCCTTCGTCGATCTGGGCATCGGTCGCGCAGGAATAGCTGAGCCGCAGGGTGTTCTGGCCCGAGCCATCGGCAAAGAACGCCCCGCCCGGGACGAAGGCGACTTTTTCATCGCGTACCGCTTTCGCCAGCAGATCGGCCCCGTCGAGTTTGGGGTCGAAGGTCAGCCAGATGAACATGCCCCCTTCGGGACGGGTGAAGCTGACCGATGCCGGCATCTCGCGCTCGAGCGCGGCCAGCATCCGGTCGCGACGGCTGGCATAGACCGCCTTGATCTTGGCCACATGCTCGTGGAAGATCGCGCGCGCCACATGGTTCGTCACGATCTGGTTGAGGGTCGGCGAATGCAGGTCGGCGGCCTGTTTCATCAGCACCAGACGGTCGATCACCGGCTTTGCCGCCACAACCCAGCCCACGCGCAGACCGGGCGCCAGCGTTTTCGAGAAAGACCCGCAATAGATGGTGCGGGTGTTCTCGATACCGCCCTTGCGTTCGATGTCCAGCGCAAGGATCGGCGGGATCGCCTCGCCATCGAAACGCAGGTTCTGATAGGCGCCATCCTCGATGATCGCGCAATCCAGCGCCTCGGCCTGATCCAGCAGACGCTCGCGCCCGTCACGGGGCAGGGTCTCGCCCGTCGGGTTGGCAAAATCTGCCGAGAGATAGGCAAATTTTACCGCGCCGCCGGCGGCCTTGGCCTCCGTCTTCAGGGTCTCGGGGTCGATATTCGACATCGGATCCAGCGGAATATAACGCGGCTCATAGGCGTTGAACGCTCCCAAAGCGCCCAGATAGGTCGGGCGCATCACGGCGGCGGTATCGTTTTCGGTCAGGAACAGCTTGCCCAGATAATCCAGCGCCTGCTGCGAACCGGAGGTGATCATGATATTGTCAACGGCACAGGGCACGCCGATCTTTTCCATCTCGCCCACAAGCCATTCGCGCAGCGGGCGATAGCCTTCGGAGACCGAATATTGCAACGCCGCATGGCCGTTATTATCGGCCATCGTGGCGGCAAAAGCGTCGGAATAGGCCGCGCTGGGGAAGAGATCGGGGTCGGGAATACCGCCCGCGAAAGAGATGATATCGGGCTGGTCGAGAAGTTTCAGCAGCTCACGGATCTCCGAGGCTTTCATCCGGCCCGCGCGGCGTGCGAGCACTTTCGTCCAGTCCATTTTTCGTCTCCTGCGTCTCGTCTGGCGGATCACGCCCTTGCGTGGCCGCGTGAAATAGAATGCCCAAAGGGCCTGAACGCAGCGTTAGCGCCTAACGGAAGCCTTCGCAAGGCGGGCAGCCGTGATCTGGCGCACAGAAAACCTGCGCCTCAGTCATAAAAACGAGAGCAATATTTCGAATGCGGCACTGTGGGCGCACAAAAATTTCTGCGCCCACAGTTTTAGGCGTTAGCCTTCGGTCGGTTCGGGGATGTAAAGCGCCCCGCCCTCGCGGAATTTCTCGGCCATCTTGCCCATGCCCTCCTGCCGCTGGGCCTCGGCGCGGATGTCATGGCTGATCTTCATGGAGCAGAATTTCGGCCCGCACATCGAACAGAAATGCGCCACCTTATGCGCCTGCGCGGGCATGGTCTCGTCATGCATCTCGCGCGCGGTATCGGGGTCGAGCCCGATGTTGAACTGATCTTCCCAGCGGAATTCAAACCGCGCACGGCTGATCGCGTCATCGCGCCGCTGCGCCCCCGGATGGCCCTTGGCAAGATCGGCGGCATGGGCGGCCAGCTTATAGGTGATCACCCCCGTCTTCACATCGTCGCGGTCGGGCAGGCCGAGGTGTTCCTTGGGCGTCACATAGCACAGCATCGCCGTACCGAACCAACCGATCATCGCAGCCCCAATGGCCGAGGTGATATGGTCATAACCCGGCGCGATATCGGTGGTCAGCGGTCCAAGCGTGTAGAAGGGCGCCTCATGGCAGTGCTTGAGCTGCTCGTCCATATTGGCCTTGATCTTGTGCATGGCCACATGGCCCGGCCCTTCGATCATCACCTGACAGTCCTTCGCCCATGCGATCTTGGTCAGCTCGCCCAAGGTGCGCAGTTCGGCAAATTGCGCCTCGTCATTGGCATCGGCAATCGAGCCCGGACGCAGGCCGTCCCCCAGCGAGAAGCTGACATCATAGCGGCGGCAGATATCGCAGATCTCGTCGAAATGCTCGTAAAGGAAGCTTTCGCGGTGATGATGCAGGCACCATTTCGCCATGATCGAGCCGCCGCGCGAAACGATGCCGGTGACGCGTTTGGCGGTCATCGGGATCATATGCAGGCGCACGCCCGCATGGATGGTGAAGTAATCGACCCCCTGCTCTGCCTGCTCGATCAGCGTGTCGCGGAAGATCTCCCATGTGAGGTCCTCGGCCACGCCGCCCACCTTTTCCAGCGCCTGATACAAAGGCACCGTGCCGATCGGGACCGGCGCGTTGCGGATGATCCAGTCGCGGATATTGTGGATATTGCGGCCCGTCGAGAGGTCCATCACCGTGTCCCCGCCCCAGCGGATCGCCCAGACCATTTTCTCGACTTCCTCTTCCATCGAAGAGGTCACCGCCGAATTGCCGATATTGGCGTTGATCTTCACTTTGAAGTTGCGGCCGATGATCATCGGCTCAAGCTCGCGGTGGTTGATATTGGCGGGGATGATCGCGCGGCCTTCCGCGATTTCCTGGCGCACGAATTCCGGCGTCACCAGATCGGGGAGGTTTGCACCCATCGGGTCACCATCGCGGGTATAGGCGGCCATACGGCCCTCATTCTCGCGGATGGCCACGAATTCCATCTCGGGGGTGATCACCCCTGCCCGGGCATAGGCGAGCTGCGTCACGGCGCGGTCCCCAATCGCGCGCAGCGGCGGACGCTGCACGGGGAACGGCGCCACGAGGCGGTCGCCCTTGGCAAAGCCGTTATCGGCATCGGTGATGGCGCGGCCCTCATATTCCTCGATCTCGCCGCGCGCCTGCAGCCAGCCGCCACGGGTCTCGGGCAGGCCCTTGGTAATGTCGATCTCGGCCAGCGGGTCGGTATAGGGGCCCGAGCTGTCATAGACGCACAGCGCCTCCTCGTTCGAGATCTCGATCTCGCGCATGGGCACGCGCAGTGCGTGGATCTGGCCTTCCTTATGCACCTTGCGCGAGCCGATCAGCGCGCCGGTGGTAATCGTCGGGACGATATCTTTCATGTCGGTCTCCTCTTTCGAAAAGACCCAACCAAAAACTGCGAGGGAATAGGCCACTGCGGGCCGCAAGGGCCAAAGCGGCCCGAAAGGACCGCCCATAGGATATGGAATGCGGAATTGCCCTTCGGTCTTCCTACGCCAGCATCAACTGGGTCAGGTTCAAAGGGTCGCGTCACCGGAATTGCTTCCAATCAGCCTCTCAGTCCCTTAGGCGGGACTCCCCTGACAGGGCCGGAGATTTGCCGAAATAAGATGCGCCGTCAATGGCTATTCACAGATTGGCGCTGTGCAAGGCTGGCCAAAACCGCTCAGGCAGCGCCCGCCGCCGCAACGAAGTCTTTGATAAGAGACGCCTCTTTCACTCCAGGCGCGGACTCGACACCCGAAGACACATCCAGCTGATTGGCCCCTGTGCGCGCAATCGCCAAGGCGACATTCTCGGGGGTCAGCCCGCCCGCCAGCATCCACGGCTTGGACCATTTGCGTCCTGCAATCAGCGTCCAGTCGAACGACAGCCCGTTACCGCCGGGCAAAGCGGCCCCTTTCGGGGCTTTGGCATCCACAAGGATCTGGTCGGCCACGGCCTCATAGGCGGGGATCGCCTCTAGGTCCGAAGGCTCGGCCACGCCCAGAGCCTTCATCACCGGCAGACCATAGCGGGCACGTATCTCAGCCACACGCTCGGGCGTTTCCTTGCCGTGAAGCTGGAGCATATCAAGGGGAACTTGCGCCGTGATGGCATCAAGCTCGGCATCTGTTGCATTGACCACCAGCGCGACCTTGGCCACGCCCAGCGGCACCATCAGCGCCAGCTCGCGCGCCTGAGCAATCGTCACATTGCGCGGCGACTTCGGGAAGAAGACAAAACCAGCATAGGCCGCACCACTCCGGGATACGGCCTCGACATGGGCGGGCTTGCTAAGACCGCAGATTTTGACGCGGGGTGCCATAGAGGATCAGCGGGCCGAGGGCGCGCGCTCCAGAACCGCCAGAACATCATCCTGCGGGCCTTCATGGCGCTGCTTGAGATGCCCCAGCTCACGCTCCAGCGCCTTGGCCTTACGGGCCTCTTGTGCGCCGCGCGAGCGGATGCGGTATTCCCGCGCCCATTCCCACACGAAGCCGATCAAGAGCCCCAGCAGAACGCCCGTCATGATCGCCACAAACAACGGCACCTGTACCGACCAGCCAAATCCCAGCACCCCTGCCGTTTCTTCCGGCAGCAGACGCAGCGTGACGATCTGCGTGTTCGACAGAGCGATGACGATAAGAACGACCGCAAGGATCGCAAGGATGGCGTAACGCAGGGCGCGGATCATGTTTATTCTTCCTCCACCCCGTTCAGACGGTCGCGCAGCAGCTTGCCGGTCTTGAAGAAGGGGACATGTTTCTCGTTGACATCAACGGAATCGCCAGTGCGCGGGTTCCGTCCCGTGCGTGCATCCCGTTTCTTGACGGAAAAGGCACCGAAACCGCGCAGCTCGACCCGGTCTCCACGGGCCATCGCTTCGATGATCTCCTCGAAAATCGTATTCACGATCCTCTCGACATCGCGTTGGAAGAGATGCGGATTATCTTCGGCAATTTTTGCGATCAGCTCGGACCGGATCATGTAAGAATTCCCCCTGCGAGAATTGGCGGTGCTGTTCTGACTATAGGCAGAATTTTCGGCATGACAAACAGCAAAGCACTGTAATAACTACCTGATTAGCGATCAAGCGGCCTTGCGCGCGAAAATTTACCTGTCTTCCCTTCCCCAAATGCCTTTTCCTTGGGCAAAATCTGCACATGTGAAGCTTTTATAAATAAAAACCCCGCCCGGTACAACCGGACGGGGTAAAGATCTGAAACCAGATCCGGAGAGCAGGATTACTCCTCGCCCTTCAGAGCTGCGCCGAGGATATCGCCCAGCGATGCGCCCGAATCGGACGAACCGTACTGTTCCACGGCTTCTTTCTCTTCTGCGATCTCGCGCGCTTTGATCGAGACGCCCAGACGACGGGTTTTCGAGTCGACATTGGTCACGCGCACATCGACGTGATCGCCAACTTGGAAACGCTCGGGGCGCTGGTCAGCGCGGTCACGTGCGAGGTCCGAACGACGGATGAAGGATTTCATGCCGTTATATTCGACTTCGATGCCGCCATCTTCGATCGCGGTCACGTTCACGGTGATCACCGAACCACGCTTCACGCCGTCAACTGCGTCGGAGAAGGTGTCTGCGTCCAGAGCTTTGATCGAGAGCGAGATACGCTCTTTCTCGATGTCCACTTCGGTGACAACGGCCGAAACCATATCGCCTTTGCGGTAGTTCTGGATCGCGTCTTCGCCGCGCTGTTCCCACGACAGGTCAGACAGGTGAACCATGCCGTCGATGTCGTTGTCGAGGCCGATGAACAGACCGAATTCGGTGATGTTCTTGACTTCGCCTTCGATCTGGGTGCCGACCGGATGGGTCTCTGCGAAGACTTCCCACGGGTTACGCATGGTTTGCTTGAGGCCAAGCGAAACGCGGCGCTTCTGGGTGTCGATTTCCAGAACCATGACGTCGACTTCCTGGCTCGTCGAAACGATTTTGCCGGGGTGGACGTTTTTCTTGGTCCAGGACATTTCGGACACGTGAACCAGACCTTCGACGCCTGCTTCCAGCTCGACGAATGCACCGTAATCGGTGATGTTGGTCACGCGGCCCGAGTGCACCGAACCCAGCGGGAACTTCGCTTCGACCGAATCCCACGGATCCGCTTGCAGCTGCTTCATGCCCAGCGAGATGCGGTGGGTGTCTTTGTTGATCTTGACAACCTGGACCTTCACGGTCTCGCCGATCGTCAGGATCTCGGACGGGTGGTTCACACGGCGCCATGCCATGTCGGTGACGTGCAGCAGGCCGTCAACGCCGCCCAGATCAACGAAGGCACCGTATTCGGTGATGTTCTTGACCACGCCTTCGACAACCTGACCTTCGGTGAGGTTCGCGATGACTTCGGCACGCTGTTCAGCACGCGACTCTTCGAGGATCGCACGACGCGACACAACGATGTTGCCACGGCGACGGTCCATTTTCAGGATTTGGAAGGGCTGCTTCAGACCCATCAGCGGGCCGGCATCGCGCACGGGGCGCACATCGACCTGAGAGCCCGGAAGGAACGCAACTGCGCCGCCCAGATCCACGGTGAAACCGCCTTTGACGCGACCGAAGATAGCGCCTTCGACGCGCTCTTCTTTTGCGTAGGCTGCTTCGAGACGGTCCCAAGCTGCTTCGCGGCGAGCCTTGTCGCGCGAGATAACAGCTTCACCACGTGCGTTTTCAACGCGATCGAGGAAGACTTCGACTTCGTCGCCGACTTCGATCTGCGGAGCTTCGCCCGGGTTTGCGAATTCTTTAAGATCAACGCGGCCTTCCATTTTGTAGCCGACGTCGATGATGGCTTGGCCCGCTTCGATTGCGATGACCTTACCTTTAACAACCGAACCTTCGTTCGGGGTGTCGATTTCGAGGCTTTCGTTAAGAAGCGCTTCGAATTCGTCCATGGATGCGTTATGCGACATGCGTTTAGAGTTTCCTTTACAGATTTATTCAGGCCTGATGGTTGGCTCCACCGGTCTTGTCGTTGGATAGTCAAAAAGGGGCGCGACAGACTCGCCCCCCAGTTCGGACGCGCCCATATAAGCGCATTTTCCTTTTCAGGCAAGCCTGAATACGGCCCGCAGCCCTGTCCGCCCTAGCCTTTCAGCGCGGTTTCGATATCACGGCGCATCGCCTCGGACATCGGCGCATCGGAGGCGCGATAGGTGCGCAGCACCTCGCCACCGCGTCCCAGCAGCACTTTATTGAAATTCCAGTCCGGTTCGAAGTGATACCGGTCGCGCAGCCAGGCATAGAAAGGATGCGCCTTGGTGCCGGTGATCGCGGTAATCTGCGCCATCGGCATATCCTCGATCCCGAAGGCCATCACGCAATAGCGGCGCACCTCCTCATTGGTCGGAAGCTCCTGACGGAAATCATCCGAGGGCACCGCCAGCACCGTGAAGCCCTGATCGGCATAGCGGTCCAGAAGCTCCTGCATCTCCTCGAACTGGCCCGCATAGCCGCAACGGGAGGCGGTATTCACCACCAGCACGACCTTGTCCGACCAATCCGCAAGGCGGAAATTCTGCCCTTCGATCCCCTGAAATGTCACATCAGGCATCGGACTGCGCGAACTGGCGGAAACGGCGGCACCCGTAGCACTGAGAGCGAAGCCGATCAGCATGAAAAGCCCGATAACGCCGTAAACAACTTTGCGCATAATCCGATCTCCTTCGTCATCTAACGCAAAATCTCACGCATGGTTCACCTCTATGTGAAAATTATTTCACTCGCAGATGCGTTTGTAACGCCTCAAATGTGATGCTCCGTCGCATTCGGCTGTTTCCCGCTTATCGGGCGCATGCGGGCGCGGGCGACGACCGGCCTTGAACCGCGTTCGTGCAAGGCGATAGCGTGGACAGATGGCGACAGGACGGCGGCTGTCGGGGGTGGCCAGATCCGGCACCCACCCCTCCTTGCACGAGATCCCCGCGACCGCGAAATCAAGCGGTTCAGCCGGTTGCTGGACGAGGGTCCGCACCCAGCACAAGCGCGCCGCTGGCAGAGGAGGACAGCTCGATATAGACATCCCGTTCCGGAGGGGTCTTCACGATCAACGGAAAGCTGCGCGGCAGATCGCTATGGTAGGCCATCAACCCTCGGGGGGTTCGGGCGTCTCGGCACGAAGGGGCGATGCACGCAGACAAAGAAGGAGGATCAGGCGCATATGGGCAGGATGACCCAAGTGCCATATGCTGGCAATCCGGCCTAGCTGTCTCGGCGTTTACCTGCTGACCATAGCTTGTGACAAAAGCCCCAAAGCAGACCCGTCAGGATAGCCAGCGCGACCGTCACTCCTATAATGGCCAAAAAGAAGGTCAGAGGATCAGGGTCTTCAGGCCCGAAGACCAGCACGAGCACCACCGCCGCAATCAGCTGCGCCCAGTTTAACAAATTTTCGGCTACAGCCTTGGCGAGCCATTTAAGACAATTTTTCATCGACGAACCCCGCCAAAGCCTGCAACCTTGGCCCCCCGGCGCTAACCGCGCTTGGCCTCGATCAGGGCGATAGCTTGGGCGATGGCGTCCTCGATGCTCAGATCGGAGGTGTCCAGCAGATGCGCATCCGGCGCGGGGCGCAGTGGCGCGTCCGTGCGGTTCATGTCGCGCTCGTCGCGCTCGATGACCTCGGCCAGAACCTGCGCCTCATCCCCGCCAACTTCCAGCCAGCGACGATGGGCGCGCACCTCGGGCGAGGCCGTCACAAACAGCTTCACCTGCGCGCGCGGGCAGATCACCGTGCCAATGTCGCGCCCGTCCAGCACTGCGCCCTCGGGGCTTTCGGCAAAGCGGCGCTGGAAATCAACCAGAGCCACCCGCACCGTCGGCAGGGCCGCCACCCGCGAGGCCGCCTGCCCCGCGCCCAAAGTGCGCAGGTCCGAACGTTGCAGATCCTCGGGCACCAGCCCTTCGGCGGCGCGGAACGGGTCCTGCCCCTCGGCCACTTTCGCGCCCACGGCACGGTACAAAAGCCCCGTATCCAGATGGGCAAAGCCGAAATGCGCGGACACGGCCTTGGAGATCGTGCCTTTACCGGCGGCGGCGGGGCCATCAATGGCGACGGTAAAGCTCATATCAGTCCCGCGTGATCTTGGCGCCAAGGCCATTGAGAAGCGGCTCGAAGATCGGGAAAGAGGTCGCAATCGGCGAACCATCATCCACCGAGACCGGCTTTTGCGCGGCCAGGCCAAGGATCATGAAGCTCATGGCGATGCGGTGGTCCAGATGGGTTGCCGCCACCCCGCCACCCGGCACGCCATCTTGGCCCATGCCGTGGACGATCAGCGTGTCTTCATCTTCCTCGATCGTGATGCCATTGGCCTCAAGCCCGCGTGCCATCGCGTCGATCCGGTCGCTTTCCTTCACGCGCAGCTCATGCACGCCCTTCATCACGGTCTTGCCCGTCGCAAAGGCGGCCACGACCGAGAGCACCGGATATTCGTCGATCATCGAGGCCGCACGGTCTTCCGGCACCTCGATGCCATGCAGCGCCGAGTGACGCACACGCAGGTCGGCCACAGGCTCGCCGCCCTCTTCGCGCTCGTTCAGGAACTCGATATCGCCGCCCATCTCCTTGAGCGTGGTGAACAGCCCATTGCGGGTCGGGTTCTGGCTGACACCGGGCACCGTGATGTCGGACCCCGGCACGATCAGCGCTGCACAGACGGGGAATGCCGCCGAAGACGGATCACGCGGCACGGCCACGGTTTGCGCCACCAGCTCGGGGCGGCCCTGCAGGGTGATCTTATGGCCCTCGTTCGTGTCTTCCACGGTCACGTCTGCGCCAAAGCCGCGCAGCATGCGTTCGGTATGGTCACGGGTGGCGACCTTCTCGATCACCACCGTCTGTCCGGGCGCATTCAGCCCCGCCAGAAGCACCGCCGATTTCACCTGCGCCGAGGCCATGGGCGTGGTGTAGGTCACAGGCGCGGGGTCGGGCGCCCCCACCACCGTCATCGGCAGACGCCCGCCCTGACGGCCATAGGCCTTGGCCCCGAACAGAGCGATCGGGTCGGTCACACGGCCCATCGGACGCTTGCGCAAAGAGCCATCGCCCGTGAAGGTCGCGGTGATATCCGAGGTCGCCATGCAGCCCATGATCAGCCGCACACCCGTGCCCGAGTTGCCACAATCAATCACCTGCTCGGGCTCGGCAAAGCCGCCAACCCCCACGCCCTGCACGGACCATTCGCCCGGCCCATGCTGGGTCACGGTCGCCCCGAAAGCCCGCATCGCCTTGGCGGTATCCAGCACATCCTCGCCTTCCAGCAGGCCGGTGATCTTGGTCTCGCCCACAGACAGTGCCCCAAGGATCAGCGCGCGATGGCTGATCGACTTGTCACCGGGCACCTCGGCCACACCAGAAAGCGGCCCGCATTTCTGCGAACTCATACGGATCGGATCACCATGGCCGGACATATGGACCTCCCTTGTCTTGTCGCCCCTCTGCTAGCGCATGACAGGGCGGCAGGCAACGGGTTTGGGCGCTTATGCCTCGGGCTTGCGATAGGTCAGGTAATGCGGCTTGCGGCCTTCGCGCAGAGCCTTCTGCTCATAGCGCGTCGACAGCCAGTCATCCCAAGGCGTGTCCCAATCGCCCGAGACTTCCTGCGGATCGTCATAATCAAAAGCCGCGGGCACCTCGAATTGCGGGATAAAGCCCGCCTTCGGGACCTCCTGCACTGCCTGACGGACATAGTCACAGATATCGGTGGCAATGCGGAATTCGGACCCGGGGGCCAGCGCCTCGAACAAAGGCACCAGATGTTCCTGCGTCACGAAACGGCGGCGGTGATGGCGGGTCTTGGGCCACGGATCGGGATAGTTAAGGAAGGCTTTCGAGATACTGCCTGCGGGCAGGATATCCATCACATCGCGCGCATCGCCGGGATGGACCGCGACATTCTGCACCGCCATCCGCCGGATCTTGCCCAAAAGCATCGCAACGCCGTTGATATAGGGCTCGCAGCCGATGATCTCGACCTCAGGATAGGTCTCGGCCATATGGATCATATGCTCGCCACCGCCAAAGCCCACCTCAAGCCAGACCGGCTTGCCCTTGAAACGGGTGGCCATGTCGATAGGCGTGCGCTCGGGGTTCACATCCCAATCCACCGCCCCCGGAGACAGAGCCTCGAGGTCTTCATCCAGATAATCCTTCTGGGCCTTGTTCAGCGTCGGTCCGTGGCGGCGACCATAGAAGTTGCGCCAGCCGCGTTCGGGGTGATCCGGGGTTTTGATATCATCGCTCATGCCCGCGCGCATAGCCAATGCCATGCCCTCTGGTCAAGGCCCATCATGCGCCAGCCGCTGCGACCACGGCCTTGGCGATGGCGGCAACAATGCCGTAGAGCGCGGCGCAGAAGAGCACACCGAAGACAATCGCCATGACACATTCCAGAAAACGGGACGGCAGGCTATTGCGTGTGCTTGCGCGCAAAGCCTGTAGATCGAGACCCGAAGGCTGCGTGACTGCCCACTCTGCCCGATAAAGCTCCTTCGAGATATCATCCTCCAAGCAGAAGGCCAGCTCTGCCCGTCTGAGCGTTTGCATATATTCCGGTGCAGCGCCCATCTTGAGCTTCGGGTGACCATCTGAACACATACTATCCGTGAAAAACAGCCACGGCCGATGGGCCTGCACAAAACGAAACATATCTGCGGCAGGCGCAAAGCCTATGCGTTCGCCCATAGCAAACCACAGATCAGCGGCTTCCTCGGCCTCTGGCGAACCGATGTCGCATTTAAGATCGAAGGCACTGAAAGCTGGTGTCCACTGCGCCATGACCCATTGCGCAGGCCAGTTCATCCGGTTCAGGTCGATCCTCTCGCACCACGCTAAAAGCCCAGCCAGCTCCGCCCGAAACCGTAAATACGAGATGCCAGTTCCGCTACGCCCCGCCTCGAACTGCGCCGCAAAAAGAGCCAGAATTTCGGTGCCTCGTTCTGGGAAACGTGCCATAAACTGGTTCAGAAAGTCGCGCCCCTCGCCGCGTTGCCATAGATATGGTGAGGGCTGCTTTATCCGTTTCCAACCGAAAACCTGACACAGCATATCCGGCAGCGATCTACGTGGTTCTTCTTCGAGAACGGTCCGTATCCTTTGGGCATAGATAGCAACAATGGCCTTCCTTTTGGGGACCTCTGTGACGCGCCCCCTTGCCAGTTCCGACGGGCAAAGGAAGACGTCGGAGAAAGACGGCACTTGTAGACACGCCAGAAGCAAATCAATGCCAACGCGGTCCGTATCCAAGATTGACTGGCTGATTTCGACGATATCGTCGGGGTAGCCACCATGCGCATAGGCCATGCGCCATCTGTATATATTCTCCCGATATATTATACGATCCGCGTCTAACCGATAGGTGAAATGGGCATCGAAATACGGACGATTGGCATGTGCAAGTTCGATGAGCGTTTCAGACATGGTGCGTCCATTCAACGGCACGTTATCACGATGACAACGCATTCCTCCAAGGTTTACGAATATCGCAGCGGCTATAAACACGCGGCAGCCGATGGGCACGGGGAAGGCCCCATACGCACAAACCTGCCATACGTAAAACAGGAATATGGTGGCGTATCCTCATGCCATAATCGAAGCCAGAATGACTTTGGCGACCATCGCGACAATCCCGTAGAGCGTGCCACAGACGACCGCCAGCATAAGCAGGATGATCAGCAAGTCGGTTGGCTTCAGACTGGTCTGGTTCGAGCCATCATCCGCTGCCCGGTTTTCGAGCGGCGGCATGGTTTGGGGATTTCTGGCCGCTGGGACTATCCGTGCCGCCTGAAGATCCTCAACCGTCGGCGTGCCGATGATCAACCGCGCAAGCGCCAGACCTCTCTCTACCTGCGGATCAAGACCAAAGGCCAGCTCCGCCCGTTTTAGAAGAAGAGCATATTGGCGTGCAGTGCCGCTTTTCAGCCGAAGGGGAGTATTGAAGGCCATTTTGTTATTGAGAAGAAGGTCGGAGCGATCTTCCTTAATATAGTGAAGCACCTGTTCCGCCGCTTCGAAACCGATATTCTCCGCCAGTTCAAACCACAGGCTGGGAGTTTCCCCGCTTTCGACCGGCCCAAGCTCTGTTTCGACACATTTCGAAATGAACTTGAAGCGCCACTGCTGAAGCACCCATTGGGACGGCCAGTGATAGTGATTGAGTTCGATCCTCTGGCACCAATCCGCAAAGGCGATCACTTCGGCGCGCCAGTGAAGTTCGCCACTACATTCCTGCTGCCCGTCCTGTAGATACATATGGTAGAACTGTCCCAATAGCGGCGCGCCATTTGCAGGGAAAAGCTCGATAAATTCACGTTGCAAGGCCCAGAGCGGCATCGTATCGTCCGGCTTGACCATTTCGACTGGCGTCCAGCTAAACACCGCAGAGAGCATATCGTTCAACGACTGCTCAGGCGTCCTTTGAAGCGCCGACACCATCCGGTCCAGAAATGGCGCAAGCGCACGCAGCTCTTTGTCGGCGCTGCACCATTGGCGATCATCCCTCGGGTCTATGCCAAACCTGACAAGCCTTGCGAATTCAGGCACCTGTAGACAAGCGGCCAAAAGATCCACCCCGCGCGCGCCGAGAGGCGCGATACGCGCGATGAACTCGGGCTCTATCTGCGGATGCGCGACCGTTTGATACGTCGGTCGCGCTTCACTGAAAAGCTGACTGACACGAGATCTGTCTTTTTCAAATCCAGCGTCCCTGTAGAGATCGAAATACGCGCGATTCTGCTCCAGAACCTCTTCCAAGGGTTTTTGCCGGATCACTTTGATCTCCTTAGAACGCCAGCAAAAATACGCCAGCCGCCACAAGGCAGAGCACCGCGAACCCCAGCATGAACGCCATGCCCATGCCACCTGCAGCAGGCTGTACGGCACGAGGGGCCGGTTTTGCAGCAACCTTATGGACCTCGGCGCGGGTGTAGCTGGTCTGGGCGGGGCGGGGCTGGCTGCTGAGCACGGCTTGCGCCTTGGCAAGGCCCTCCTCTTGGGTGTCGGCGCCGCGATAGGCTGCGACGGCGGCCTCGAAGGCTATGCGATAGGCCTTGGCATGCTCGGCCTGCAAAGGCATCTGCCCGTGCTCCAAAGGGGCCTCGGGGGCAAAGAGCCAAGGCATCGTCGTCTTCACCATGCCGAAAATCTCGCGCGCGGGGCGGATGCCGATCTCTGCGGCGCGCTCGTACCACAGCGCGACAACCGCATCATGCGCATCGGGTTTTGGCAGCACCGGCCCGACCCAGACATCCAGCAGGCTATATTCCCACAAGGCAGCGGGCCAATAGCCCAGAATATCGTCCTCTTCGATGCGCATTGCCTCGCACAGCACCGCCAGCCCGACCAGTTCCAGCCGGAGCCACGCCTGAACCGCCATAGAGGTTGCGGAATCCTCGATAGGCGCGCCGTCCGGATCTTCTGCGCTTTGAAACAACGCACCTAAAAAGTAATCCAGCGCTTCGCCGCCGTGCTCAGGAAACAGGGCACGGAACTCCTCGCACAGCCGATCAACTTCGGGCGGCCATTCGGGATTTTTATACGCATCAATATAAAAATCATCATCGGGGGCCGGCCAATCGCACATATTGGCGAGCATCTTGTCGAGGTCGCCCTCTGTGTCCTCATAGAGCGCATAGGCCATCATTCTGAGGTAGCGATCCTCGAACACCGATGTAAGATTCTTTGTCTCTTTTGCAGTGGCCGGAGGCGTGCCGGCCAGCGCTTCGGCGGGCCGCCCGAGGGGGAAGAGGAAAGCAAAATCGGGTGTCGCTTGTAAAAAAGCCGCCAGAAGGGCTGCGGCCTTCTGGCCTTCGGACCGGAAATTCTTTGCGAAATCAATTTCCAAGGGCGTATAGCGCAGCTCCGCCCCTGCCGGATCGGGCGCATCCAGAAGCTGGCGCAGCAGAGCCTCGGTTTCCGTGCGGAAATGCGGATCGGGTAGCGCGAAACAATGGCGGTTCGCAGCTAAAAGCGCGTTCAATGAGGTCATGAGATCACCAATTCACGGACAGAAGCGCCAGCGCCAGGGCGAGGCAGCCTACGGCCAGCAGGGCCAGCCAGATAAGGCGGGGGGAGGAGCGATCCGGTCTGGACTGCGCCGCCGGTGTTGGGGGCACGGAAACCGGATCGGCCTCCGGTTCGGCCACAGGTTCGGGATGCGGCAGGGCGTCTATCGCGGCAAAGGCCCGCTCAAATGCCTCCTCCTCGGGGCGCGAGGGATCATAGGCGGCAAAGGCCTCCTCGAGCGCCATATGATAAACGTCCGCGTCATGCACCACCAGATGGGCAACGTGCTCGGACGAGACCTGCATTTCGGCACAATAGGGCCGCGTCTCGACCAGATGCCACAGGATGAAATGGGCCGCAGGCAGGCCCGCCTCCGGCACCTTGCGGAACCACAGGCCGGACACATCGTCGGGCAGATCCATCCTGCCAGACGACGAACGCGGCCAGAATTGCGAAAGGGCCCAATGCCTCTGATGCACGATCCAATAGCCCGGAAGATCGCAGTTTTCCGCCTCGTATGCTTCGTAAAGCAGGGCAAAATCGGCCAGTTCGAGCCGAAGCCACGCAAGCGCGGCATCTTCCACCTCGACATCCAGCACCAGATCAATCGCAATCTCGTCCGGCAACTGGTTGAAGAAATGGCTGAGAGCCTCGCCGCCGTGACGCGGGAAGCGGGCAATAAACTGCTCGGCCAGAGGTTTGATGCGCTCGGGGGCGAATTCAAGCGGATCTGTCTGCGGCCGCTGCGGCCAGTCGAACAGATCGCAAAGAAGCCAGTTCAGATCGGGTGCAGGCTCGAGCGACAACAGATGCGCGAGCGGTTCGGCCAGACAAGCCTCGAAATCCGCAAGGAAGCTTTCCGCGGTATCGCTCTCGATCTCGGGCATGTCGGGGTATCGCCCCGCCCGAAACAGCATCGCGCAGACTTCATCGGTCATAATCACAGCAGACAGCAACGCGACCGCCCGCTCGCCATAGCGGTGGTAGCGGTGATGGAGTTCCAGTTCGAAGGCGGAATACCGGCCCTTGCTGGCTGCGGGAGAGCTGTCTGCAAACAGGGTCCGTAGCCGCTGTTCGTCCTCCAGACGCCGTTTTTGCGCGGACATGTCCTCCTTCGGGAGAAACGGCGTCCGCATGGCTTCCATCAACTTGGTCAAATCGTTGATCATGTAATCATCCTAATAAAAACGCGCCCCACATTGGAGGCGCGTTTTATTAGCGTCTTTTCCGACCAAAGATCAAACCGCCTTCTTGAGCGCCTCGACAAGGTCCGTTTTTTCCCAGCTGAAACCGCCATCGGCTTCGGGCGCGCGGCCGAAATGACCATAGGCTGCCGTGCGGGCATAGATCGGTTTGCACAGATCCAGATGGGTGCGGATGCCCAGAGGCGTCAGGTCCATACATTGCACCAGCGCCTGTTCAATCACCTCGTCCGGCACCTGACCGGTGCCGAAAGTGTCCACATAGACCGAAAGCGGCTTGGCCACACCGATCGCATAGCTCAGCTGGATGGTGCATTTGCGCGCAAGCCCGGCCGCCACCACGTTTTTCGCCAGATAGCGCGCGGCATAAGCCGCCGAACGGTCCACCTTGGTCGGGTCTTTCCCCGAGAAGGCACCGCCCCCATGCGGGGCCGCGCCGCCATAGGTATCCACGATGATCTTGCGCCCTGTCAGACCCGCATCCCCATCGGGGCCCCCGATCACGAAGGTACCGGTCGGGTTGACCCACCATTCAGTCTCGGGCGAGATCCAGCCCTCGGGCAGGACTTCGCGGATATAGGGCTCGACAATCGCGCGGATATCATCCGAGCTCTGGCTTTCGCTTGCATGCTGCGTCGACAGCACGATCGAGGTCACCCCGACCGGTTTGCCGTTTTCATAGCGCACCGAGAGTTGGGATTTGGCATCGGGCCGCAGGGTCGGCTCGGCACCGGATTTGCGGGCCTCCGCCAGACGGCGCAGAATCGCGTGGCTGTAATGGATAGGCGCCGGCATCAGCTCGGGGGTCTCGTCGACCGCATGGCCGAACATGATCCCCTGATCGCCCGCGCCATCCTTATCCACGCCCTGCGCGATATGCGCCGATTGCGGATGCAGGAAATTGGCGACCTTCAAAGTGGCCCAATGGAACTCGTCTTGTTCATAGCCGATGTCTTTTACGCAATCGCGCACAAGACCATCAACCTTTTCCATATAAAGCGCCAGTTTGGCTTTGTCGGTCAGCCCGACCTCGCCGCCAACAACAACCTGATTGGTGGTGGCGAAGGTTTCGCAAGCGACCCGCGCGTTTTTCTCTTCCGAGAGAAACGCATCCAGAATGGCGTCGGAAATGCGATCACATACCTTGTCCGGGTGGCCTTCGGAGACCGACTCGGAGGTGAAAATATAGTTCTTACGTGTCATGAAAGACGTGCTCCGTTGGTTATATCCCCACCACGCCAGGAAGCCGTTGTGATGGTTCGATACCGTTGCCTAGACCTCTGCGCGGGGCCGGTCAACGATAATTAGCCCCAAACCCCTTAAGAGAAGTAAAGCCACAAGCATCGCCGTAATGCTGGGCCAATCCCCCAGACGGGCATAAACCGTTACGGGCAAGGCCTTAGGCACGGCAACATCCAGATGCCCCTCGCGGTTCATACCGATACGCTCCCGCAGGCGCCCATAGGGGTCGATCAGTCCCGAAATGCCGGTATTGGCCGCGCGCACCACCGGCAGCCCGAATTCGATCGCGCGCATCTGGGACAGACTCAGATGCTGGCGCGGCCCCGACAGCTGGCCAAACCACGCATCATTGGTGATCTGCATGATCCAGTCGGGCCGTTCGGGCGCATGGCGGATATCCTGCGGGAACACCGCCTCGTAGCAGATCAGCGGTTGCACCTGCCCTGCCGGTCCGAGATCAAGCACGGTTTCGGCGCGCCCTGCCGAATAGCCATTGCCCTCTTGCGCGGCAAAGGCGCTGATCCCCAGCTTCGCCAATGCATCCCCGAAGGGGATATATTCCCCGAACGGCACCAGATGCACCTTGTCGTAAAGCGCGGTGATCCTTGCCTGCCCGTCCAGCACGGCAAGGGAATTGTAATAACGGTCCCCGTCACTGCGCTGGATCCCCAGCGCAATCGGCACCCCCTTGCCCGACTGCGCCACCATCTCCAGACCATCGCCGGGCCAGTTGAGCAAGAAGGGCACCGAGGTCTCGGGCCAGACGATCAGATCCAGCGGCGTCTTGGCGGGGGCCGAGGACTGGTCCAGCAGGCGCTGGAAGAACAGGGCGCGATATTTTGGCAGCCATTTCAGCTTCTGCTCGGCATTGGGTTGGACAATGCGGATTTCGGCGGGGCGGGCGGGATAGTCGACAGGGGTGGCCAGTCGCGCCTGCCCCCAGCCCCAGATCGCCGCCGCGCCCAGCCACAGACACAGCCCCGCGCCCAAGCCCCCTTTGCGGCCCGGGAAAGACAGCGTGACCGCCAGCAGCAGGGTGACACAGCTCAGCCCCAGTTGCCCCGTAAGAGAGGCCAGTTGCGCCACCGGCGTTCCGATCCAGATATGGCCGAACAGCACCCAGGGAAAGCCGGTGAACGCGTAGCTGCGGATCGCATCGGTCAGCCCCAGCCCCAGCGCAATCCCCAAAGCCCGTGTCACCGGCCCATGCCCGAGCCGCGCCCCCAGACCGGCCCCCGCCGCCCAGAACGCCCCGAACCCCGCCCCCATCAGCGCCAGCGCGAAAGGGGCCATCCAGCCGAAAACCTCGGGCTCGACAAAGAACGGCTCGGTGATCCAGTACATCGTCACACAGGTATGGCCGACCCCCGCCATGAAGGCGGCCCAAGCGACATGGGCGGGGCGCTGGCGCGACAAAAAGCGCAGCAGCAGCCCCAAAGCGAGGATTGCCACCGGCCACAGGCTCACAGGAACCTGCCCCAGACCGATGCCACAACCGGCCAGAAAGGCCAGACCCAACACGTTCCAGACCGGTCGGGCCGGAGATCTCATGAAACCGAAAATACGCAAGAAATCCTGACCTTACCTGCCGATCTTAATCCAGCACATTCACTCTGCCGGAGCCACTCCGGGCAGGCGTACACGCAGACGTTTGATGCGGCGCGGGTCGGCATCGAGCACTTCGAATTCGACCCCGCTTTCGGCCACGATCACTTCGCCCCGTGCCGGAACACGCCCGATCTGCATGAAGACCAGCCCCCCCAGACTGTCAATCTCCTGCTCTTCTTCCGGATCGGCCAGCACATGCCCGATCTCGGCCTCGAAATCGCTGAGCGGCGCACGGGCCAGCACGACCCATTGGCCGGGCTTTTCCTGCCGCCACATTCCGCCTTCGACCTCGTCATGTTCGTCCTCGATCTCGCCAATGACCTGTTCGATCAGATCCTCCAGCGTGAGAAGGCCGTCTACCCCGCCATATTCGTCGATCACCAGAGCCATATGGATGCGCTGCACCTGCATCTTCTGCAAAAGCACCCCGATCGGCATCGAGGGCGGCACATAAAGCAGCGGGCGCATCAGATCCTGCATCACCACATGATCGGGTTGATGATCGTTGAACCCGTATTGCAAGGCAAGATCCTTGAGGTGGATCAGGCCAAGAGGCTGATCCAATGTCTCGTGGAAAACCGGCAGGCGGGAATAACCATGTTCGCGGAAAACAGCGACCAGTTCTGCGGGCGGGATATCGTCCGGAACGGCCACGATTTCGACTTTGGGAATGGCAATATCGCCGACACGCATGCGGCGCAGATTGCCCAAGCCAAGCGGGGCGTGTTGCGGTGTTTGCGCAGGTTCGTCATACACCGCGTCTTCGACCGCGGCAGAGCCCCCGAACAAACGTCCAAGAAAACCCCGCGATCGGGGTTCGGAATTTTCTCCCGGTTCCTCTTCGGAAACCGGGCTTTCGGCGGAGAGAGCTCCGTCAGCGGCCTGTCCCATTCGTCCTTTCCAAAATTACACCGCGCCTGGCGGCCTCAAAATTCATATGGGTTTGCGATACCCTGCTTTTCAAGGATGCGGATTTCCAGCGCTTCCATCAAGACCGCATCTGCATCCCTCACGTGATCGTAGCCCAAAAGATGCAATAACCCGTGAATAATCAGATGAAGAACGTGATCTTGCGCGGATTTCTGCTGCTCTGTGGCTTCACGGATGCAGGTTTCATAGGCCAGAGCCAGATCTCCCAGCGCAATCGTGCCGAACATATCGGGCTCCGGCACCTGTGGCACATCGCCCTCGGTTTCGGCCCCCCGTTCTTCGGCAGGCCAGCTCAGCACATTGGTGGCCTTGTCCTTTGCCCTGAATTCCGCATTCAGTTCCTTGATGCGGGCATCATCGCAGCCCAGCACCGACAGCTCGCAAAGGTCAGCCTCAAGACCAAGCGCCGCGCATACGGCCTCTGTCGCCTTTTCACAAAGCGCCTCAAGCCCGAGCTCCGCCCAGCGGGAATCGTCAATATCAATATCGATCTGCATTCCCGTTCGCTACAATGCGCCCCCCCTGTCCGGCAAGAGGCTTCCGCAGTGGCTCACCAAAATGCGTCCTCAGGCCCACCGCGATCCGTAACCGGCAGGCGGGCCCAAAGCTCAGAGCCGGAACCCCCTCACATGCGCTGGCATCTCGACCCCCGGCAGATTGCGCGGATCGGGTTCGGGGGCCCCCACCACGCTGCGCACCGGAAGGACGCCCGCCCAGATCGGCAGCTCGTAATCGGCATCCTCGTCCTTCGGACCGCCGCTCCGCGTCTTCGCGCTGCCCTCGGCGATCTCCAGCCCCAGCACCATCGTCGCTTTCAGATCCTGCGCATGATCGGGGCGCAGGGTGCCATAACGGCCCGGAAAGAGCGTATCGACAAAACGCCCCAGTTTCGCGTGCTTCTCGGCAGGGTCTTCCACCTTGAACGCCCGCCCGTATAGCGTGACCGAACGCGAATTGACCGAATGGTGCATCCCCGAGCGCGCCAGCACGAACCCGTCCAGAATGGCGACGCTCAGACACACGTCGGCATCGCGGGAATGGCGCAGCGCACGGCTGGCAGAGGAGCCATGCCAGTAGACATGATTGCCCTCGCGCCATTGCAGCGTGGGCGTAACAAAGGGTTTTCCATCAATTACATAGCCGACGCTGCACATCGGCTGCGCGTCAAGGATGGCATAAATGGCCTCGCGGTCGAAACAGCCGCGCTCATGGCTGCGGCGAAGGCGGGTGCGCTCGGTGACGGGCAGGGTATCTGACATGGGAAGAGATCCGAAATTGAACTTGCCGCCTCAGGTCTGGCGGCATATTGGTATTTTATAAATGGCCAATTCCGATAAATCATATCAGTCCAATCTGGACAGCGCCCTGTTTGCACTGCTGCTGGACCCTGCGGCCGCCGAAAGCCTGCAGGCCCAGCTTCTGGACGGGCTACGGCGCAAGATCCTGTCCTCCAACGCCTTTTGCGGCGTCAGGCTTCCGGCAAGCCGCGTTCTGGCGGCCGAATTATCGGTCTCGCGTACGACAGTGCAGATTGTCTATGACCAGTTGATTTCCGAGGGCTATCTGGTCACCAGACAGGGGGCAGGCACATTTGTCGCGCAGGAACTGCCGCATCTGTCACGGGTGGCCAGCGTGCCGCGTCACCCGCCCGCACCGGTCGCCAGCTGGCGGCCCTTTCAAAGCGCCCTGCCCGATCCGGCCCTGATGCCCCATGCCCAATGGGCGCGTCATCTGGACCGCGCCTGGCGCGCGCCCTCGGCCGATCTGCTGGCCCGCCCCGACCCGCTGGGGTGGTATCCGCTGCGCGCTGCAATCGCCGATCACCTTCTGGCATGGCGTCAGCTTGCCTGCGACCCGCAGCAGGTGGTGATCACCTCGGGGGCGCGCGACGCCTTCGAGATCATCTTCCGCGCGCTTTTGCCGCCCAAAACCACCGTGGCCATCGAAGATCCCTGCTGGCCGAAAATGGCGCGCACCCTGATGTCGTGCGGAGCGCGCGCCCATCCGGTCCGCATCGGCCCCGAGGGGCTGGACCCCGCGCAGATCCCCGCCCGCGCCAGAGCCGCGATAGTGACGCCCTCGCGCCATTACCCGACGGGTCGCAGCATGCCCCTGTCCAGCAGGCTGGCGCTTCTGGAATGGGCCGGTCGCTCCGGCGGGGTGGTGATCGAGGATGATTATGACAGCGAATTCCGCTATCGTGGCCAGCCGCTGCCAGCATTGGCGGGGCTCGACCGGCTGGAGAATGTCCTGTATCTGGGCAGCTTCTCGAAACTGCTCAGCGCCGCCCTGCGGATCGGCTATATGGTGGTGCCCCAGCGCATGCTGCCACAGATCGCGGCGTATTTCGACGCGGTCGGGGGGCAGGCCTCGCTGACCCCGCAGCCCGCGCTCGCCAGTTTCATGGAAAGCGGTGAATTCGCGCTGCATCTGCGCCGGATGCGACGGGTTTATGCGCGCCGGCAGGCCTATCTGCTCTCGGCGATGGCACCGGCGCAGGGGTTTGTAGAGCTCGCGCCCGATGCGGGCGGGATGCATCTTTGCGCGGGGCTCGGACCAAAGCTGCACGGGCGGGTCAGCGACCGCGAGATCAGTGCCGAGGCCGCCAAGGCAGGGCTATGCGTGGCCGCCCTCTCCGATCATTGCAGCCTGCCGCACGGACCAGAAGCCCTGCTTCTGGGCTATGCGGGGTTTGACGAGGATACGCTCGGGGACGCGGCCCGCCGCCTCTGCGCGCTTCTGGCCCGCATGGGATGAGCGGATGGCCTTGTGTTCTACCAAAGGCGGAAACCCGCCCGTGACCTGCCAGAGTTTTGCCTTGAACCCGCGGGCATCTTTCGCGATTGTACCGCACAACTCTTCTGGCTTTTGTATCCATGACTTTACTCTATGATCCGGGGCTTACCCCGTTTTTGATTGCCGCAGGCCTTGTGGTGGCCCTTCTCCTGCTTGAGGTGGTGATGCTTCTCACCGGCCTGTCGACAACGGGTGACAGCGGCGATCTGGCTTTGGATATGGAGGCCGATGCCGACCTGATCGGACTGAGCGCCCCCGAAATTGCCGCCGAGCTTGATCTGCCTACCGAGGTCGCGGTCCAGATCGAAGGCGCGTTTGACGGCCATTCGCCTGCCGCCCTGGAGGCCACACCCTCTGCGGGCGGTATCATGACCGATATGCTGGGGCTGAACAAACTGCCGCTCACAATCTGGCTGACCCTGTTCTGCGCGCTCTTCGCGGGGCTCGGGCTGGCGGTCCAGACCGGCCTGTGGCAGATCGTCGGGCAGGCCATGCCGCGCCTTCTGGCCGTGCCGGTGATCGCGGTTCCGGCCCTGGCGCTGACGCGGGGGCTGTCATCGGTCATCGCCCGTCTGCTGCCACGCGACGAAACCAGCGCGATCTCGGAGCGCAGTCTGGGGCGGCGGCGCGGTGTCGTCACGGTGGGCGAGGCACGGCGCGGCAGCCCCGCGCAGGTGCGGGTGACCGACAGTTTCGGCAACACCCATTATGCCATGCTGGAACCGCTATCGGAAAGCGATGTCATCGCGCAAGGCACCGAGGTGCTGGTTCTGAAACTTCCGGGCGGCGATCTGCGTCTGGTACCTATTGCGTAAAATTCCGGCAGAGCTTTCTGCCGTCAAAGTTTGTAAGAGACGGGAAATGTTTAAATGACTCTCATTCTAGGTGTAGCGATCCCTGTGCTACTGATTGTGGTGGCCTTTCTGGTGATCGCGATGATTTTCTCACGGATGTATAATCGTTCGACCCGCGAGGTCAGCCTTGTGAAAACCGGCACAGGCGGGCGCAAGGTCATCATCGACGGTGGCACGCTGGTCATTCCGGTGCTGCATGAAGTGACGCGGATCAATATGCGCACCACCCGTCTGGAAGTGCGTCGTGACGGCAATTCCGCGCTGATCACCAAAGACCGGATGCGGGTCGATGTGGGCGTGGAATTCTACGTCACCGTTCAGGCCACCGAAGAGGGCATCGCGCGCGCGGCCCAGACGCTGGGCGACCGCACCTTTGACGAACGCGCCCTGCGCGAGATGGTGGAAGGCAAGCTGGTCGATGGTCTGCGCGCTGTGGCCGCCAAGATGGATCTGGACGATCTGCACGAGAACCGCGCCAATTTCGTGCAGCAGGTGCAGCAGACGGTTACCGAGGATCTGCGCAAGAACGGCCTTGAACTGGAATCCGTCTCGCTGACCGCGCTGGACCAGACCCCGCTGAGCGGGCTGGACGAGAATAACGTCTTCAACGCCGAAGGGATGAAGAACCAGGCCGAGCGCATCGCCCAAAGCCGCAAACAGCGCGCCGCCATCGAGGCGGATGCCGAGGTCGCGGTCGCCCGCTCGCGTCAGGAGGCGGAGGTCAAACGCTATGAGGTCGAGCGCGAGCAGGAAGAGGCCCGTGTTGCCCAGCGTGTGAAGATGGAAGAGCTGGCCGCCCGCGAAGAGGCCGAGAAAGCCCGCCAGCACGAAGAGGCCGAGATGGCCGCACAACAGGCCCGTATCGCCCGTGAAAAGGCCATCGAAGTGGCCGAGCAGGACCGCCAGATTGCCGTCTCCGAGAAATCCGAGGCCGAAAGCCAGGCCCGCGCCCGTGCCGATCTGGCCAAAGCCGAGGCTATCAAAGCGACCGAGGCGATCGAGACTGAGCGCCGCGTGGCCGAGGGTGAGCGTCAGAAGCGCCTGACCATTCTTGCCGCGCAGGAAGAGGCCGAGCGTCAGGCAACCTCGATCCGCGTGGCCGCCAAGGCCGAACGCGAGGCCGCCGATGACCGCGCCGCCGCCATGCGCGAACTGGCGCAGGCCGAGGCCGACCAGATCACCATCCGCGCCGAAGCCGCCAAGAAAGAGGCTCTGGCCGAGGCCGAGGGGATGCGCGCGCGCAAGTTGGCCGAGGCCGAAGGCACCCGCGCATTGGCCGAGGCCGAGAACGGTCTGTCGGAGGCGATTGTCGAATACCGTCTGGCGCAGGCGCGTCTGGAGGCGATGCCGAAGATCGTGGCCGAGATGGTCAAACCCGCAGAGAAGATCGGCGGCATCACCATCCATAAGGTCGATGGTCTGGGCAATGCGTCCACGGCGGCCGAAGGGGCCAAGGCCTCGGGCGGTGACGGGCTGGTCAATCAGGCCTTTGACGAGATGCGCAAGATGGCTTTCCAGCTTCCGGCGCTGGACAGCATCGGCAAGCAGGTCGGGCTGAATATGGAAAAGGGCATGAGCGGGCTGTTCGACGAGGTGATGCCCAAACCTTCTGCCCCGCCCGAGGCCAGCGCGGCAGCCCCTGCCGCACAACCGGCGCAAGACGTCTGAGACCTCTCCGCGCGAGCCCCCCTGATGGGCTCGCGTTTTTCGTATGGCCCCCGTCCGGACGGAAGCCGCGCTCGACAGGCCAGTTCGGGACGCGCCTTATCCCCTGCGGCATTTTGCACCCTCCGTCACAGTCTCCGGCAGGTAAAAACCGTTTTGCTCGGCCCCACCTGCCCGCTATAGATGCCCCCATGATGCAGTCCGGCCGATCTTCTCCGCCCCGCGCCCCAGGAGGCCGCTCCGCATGTTCTGCGGGGGCGGGCGTCTGGCTGCTGCGTCTGTGCCTGCTCTGCGCGCTGTTTCTCTCGGGGATCGTACCGCAGGACATGATGCGCAACCCCGATGCGGAAGGCACGACGCTTGTGCTGTGCACCGGCGAAGGCCCCAAAGAACTGGTGATGCTGCCTGACGGCTCGGTCAAAGACCCCGATGCCCCCGCGCCGCAACGCCATAAGGTCTCGACCTGCCTTGCCGTGTCGCTGTCTCTGGCTGCGGTGCAGGCCGTGCCGGAATTGATGTTCAGCACCGCCGAATTCAGCCGTTATCGTCCCGCCCCTGCCCCCGCGCCGCCTGTGATCCTGCGCCTGTATGCGCCGGTCCAGCCGCGTGCACCACCGCGCGCCGCCTGATCGCGGAAGGCCGTGCTGCGCGGCATTCCGCTGTCTTCTGGCACCGCCGTTTCGGGTCTGCGGCCCTGCGGCAGGTTTTGGCATGCGGATCTGCGGGTCTGCGCAACAGGTTTGGAACTCAATATGAAAACGACTTTCTTTGCGGCGTTTGCCGCACTTGCCCTCTGCCCGCTTGTGGCACAGGCCGACATTACCGTGACCGATCTCGACGGGCGTGAAATCCATCTGGAACATGTGCCCGAACGTGTCGCATTGGGGTTTTACTACGAGGATTATCTGGCGGTTGCCGGTGCGGGCGCAGCCGATAAGATCGTCGCTCTGTCGCGCGCGCCCTGGGCCGATTGGCGCCCGAACCAATGGGCGGCCTATACCGCAAGGTTTCCGGCCCTTGAACAGGTGCCGGATTTCGGCAATGCCGATGATAACACCCTGTCCGCCGAGGCGCTGATTGCCACCCACCCCGATGTGGCGATCCTGTCAAGCTGGCAGACCGCTGCCTTGGGGCAGGCCGGAGTGGCACAGATCGAAGCGGCAGGCATTCCGGTGGTGGCGCTGGATTACAACGCCCAGACATTGGAGCGCCATGTCCTTTCGACCCGTGTTCTCGGGGCTGTCATGGGCCAGCCCGAACGTGCCGAGAGGCTTGTGCATCTTTACGAGACGAAAACCCGCGACACGCTGGCGCGCATTGCCACAGCAGGCCCGTCGCATAAGAAGATCTATGTGGAACTGGCCCAGAAAGGCCCGGAAACCATTGGCAATTCCTATGGCTCCGGCATGTGGGCGGGGGTGATTGATCTGGTAGGCGGCCAGAATATCGCCAAAGGGCAGATCGAGAATTGGGGGCCGCTTTCGCCCGAATATGTCCTTGCCCAGCAACCGGATGTGATCTTGCTGGCAGGGTCGGAATGGCGCAATGCGCCGCAGGCGGTCAGCTTGGGTTTCGGCGCACAGGAGGCCTTGGCCCAGACCCGTCTGGCGGCCTATCTCACCCGCCCCGGCTGGTCCGACCTGCCCGCAGTGCGCCAGCATGAGGTGTATGGCATCTATCACGGCGGCAACCGCACCCTGTCGGATTTCGTCTATGCGCGGGCCATTGCCAAAGCCCTCTATCCGAAACTGTTTGCCGATATCGACCCTGCCGAGGAGCTGCGCGCCTATTATCATGACTGGATGCCGATCGAGGCGCAGGGCACCTTCATCACGAAGATGCCATGACCAGCGCGGCAACAACTGTCTGGCGGGCATGGGAAATCCGTGCCCGCAAGCGCCGCCTCGCATTGGGGCTTGCCTGTGTTGTGCTGGGGCTTCTGGTGCTGGCGGATCTGGGCACCGGCCCGTCGGGTATGGGGCCTGCCAAATTGTGGCAGACCCTGCTGGACGGGCCGGACGGGGCCGACAGGGCGTCGGCGGTGATCCTGTTCCAGATCCGGCTGCCGCAAACCGTGCTGGCGCTGATCGTGGGTGCGGCCTTGGGGATTTCGGGGCTGATGATGCAGACCATCCTCGCCAATCCGCTGGCCTCGCCCTTCACGCTAGGGTTCTCGGCAGCCTCGGGGTTCGGCGCGGCGCTGGCCATCCTGTTCGGCACCCGCCTTGCCCTGCCGGTGCCGCCTTGGCTGCTGACACCGGCCTGCGCCTTTCTGGCGACACTCGGCGCTACGGCAATGATCTGGGCCGTCGCGCGGCTCAAGGGGTCCAAACCGGAGCTCCTCGTGCTGGCGGGGATTGCGGTGCTGTTCTTCTTCCAGTCGATGCTGTCTCTTGTGCAGTTCATGGCCTCGCCGGAGGTCTTGCAGCAAATCGTGTTCTGGCTGTTCGGGTCGTTGCTGAAGGCGAATTGGACGGCGGTGAAAGTCTCGGGCTGCATCGTACTGCTATGCCTGCCTTTTATCGCCAGAGACACATGGGCGCTGACCACGCTGCGCATGGGTGAGGCCAATGCCGAAAGTCTGGGGCTGGACACCGATGCCTTGCGGCGACGGGTCTTCCTGCTGACCGCAGCACTCACCGCCGCCGCCGTGGCATTTACCGGCACCATCGGCTTTGTCGGCCTGATCGCGCCGCATGTGGCGCGGGCAATGGTGGGCGAGGATCACCGCTTCGGGCTGCCATTGGCCGCCGTGATCGGCGCACTGATCCTGTGTTCGGCATCGGTGGCCGCCAAGCTTCTGTCCAGCGGTGCCGCCATTCCGGTGGGCATCGTCACCGCCATTGCCGGCATTCCGATGCTGGCCGTGGTGATCCTGCGTCACGGAGATCGCGGATGCTGAATGTAAGCCTCGAGCAACAAACCCGCGGGCGACGCACCATTCTGGCCCCGATGCGTTTCAGCCTGCCCTGCGGTCGCCTGACCGCCGTTCTCGGCCCGAATGGCGCGGGCAAATCCACGTTGCTACAGGCGCTTTCGCGGGGCAAGGCCGCGGGGGCGCAGATCCTTGACGGGCGCAGGCAGCTTGGCCCGCGCGACATCTGCTACCTGCCGCAGGCCTTTGCGGTGGTCTCCGAACTCAGCGTGCTGGACTGCGTCATTCTGGGACAGCGCGAACGGCTGGGGCTGCGGGTGCCGCAACAGGCGGTCACACAGGCCCGCAGCCTTCTTGATCGTCTGGGGCTGGGGGATCTGGCAACGCGGGCGATGTCGGCACTCTCGGGCGGGCAGCAACAGCGGGTCCTGCTGGCGCAGCGGCTGTTTCGGGGCGGACGGGTGATGGCGCTTGACGAGCCGACATCGGCGCTTGATCTGCACCACCAGCTGGCGGTTCTGGGCTATCTGCGCGATTTCGCCGAACGCACCGGTACTGCCGTAGTGCTGTCGCTACACGATCTGAACCTTGCCGCGCGGTTTTGCACCCATGCCCTTCTTCTGGCCGAAGGGCGTCTGATCTGCGAGGAGACGCCGGAACGGGCGCTGAACGCGCCCGCGATCCGCCGGTTCTGGAAAGTCGCACCGGAATGGCTGCGCGACAGCGAGAACAATGCGGTGTTCGTGCCGCATATGCTGGCGCATCGCTGAGCGCCCGAAAGACAGTCCCCGCCGCAACCGGATGACGGCTGCGGCGGGGAGATCCTGTCAGATATCGAAATTGCTGGGCAAAATCACGACATCGCGGATGGTGACCGTGCGCGGACGGCTCAGCATGAACAGGATCGCCTCGGCGATATCCGACGGCTCGATCAGCGCGCCGTTTTCCCTGGCCTTGCGCAGGTTTTCCTCGGGCCAGTCGGCCAGCAGGGCCGAAACCACCGGACCGGGCGAGACCGAGCCCACACGGATGCCATGTTTGTTCAGCTGGCGTCGCATGGTCTGGACAAAGCTGGTCATCGCCCATTTCGAGGCCGAATAGACCGGCTCCCACGGCACAGCCGTATGCCCTGCCACCGACGATGTGACGATGATATCGCCACAGCCCTGCGCGATCATCTGCGGGATCACGTTATGAACGTTCTTCATGACCGCGTTCACATTCAGATTGAGCATACGGTCAATCGCAGCGGGGTCCGTGACCTCGACCAGATCGCCACCGATATAGCTGCCCGCATTGCAGTGCAGAATATCGATCCGCCCCGCCAGTTCCATCACGCCCGACAGAAGCGAGGCACAGCTTTCGGGGTCCAGCAGGTCGATGACCAGCGGCAGGGCTTTCTCGCCCAGCTTTTCGGTCACGGCCTTCAATGCGGCACCATCACGGTCCACAAAGACCACCGTAGCGCCTGCCTCCAGCATCATCTGCGCACTGGCAAGACCGATCCCCGAGGCCGCACCCGTCACTGCGGCGACCTTGCCGCTTAGTTCATTGCTCATCTTCATCTCCTCCACGTTTTTCCCTTTCCGCCCCGATCGGGACGCGGATCAAGCGGTGTTGGCACAAGCCCCGTGCCTGTGCAAATGACAAAGCCCCGCGCGGCGCCCGTTTGCGCGCCGTGCAGCGGGCAGGCCTCAAACGGCACAGGCCGTATGATAGCTGCGGATCACCTCTTCGACCCGCCAGAGAAGCAGGGCCTCGGGGTCGAGCGGCCTATCGGCAAAAGCTGTCGCGGCAGGCAGGTGCTGCCACATCAGCGGCAATGGCACGACCTGCCCCTGCAGCGCCTCGAGAAGGGCGGCAACAGCGGCCTGTGCCTGCGGCTCGGCCCAGTAATAGCGGATACGATCCGACAGCGAATAATGCCGCAAGACACCCTGCTCGGCCGCATTGCCGCCGTAATGACGCGCCCAGTTAGCGGGTTTTTCCAACATCAGCGCCTCAAGCGCCACTTTCAGAGGCCGCGCGCCATAGTCGGGCAGCAGATCCGAGGCGATCAGATCCAGCGCATATAGCGCCTCGCGCAGCGCAAAGGTCAGCTCCGGCCCGACTTTCAGGATAGCAAAGCCGTCCTGCACCAGTTGTGCCAAGGGCGCGGTCCCCTGATAATCGGTCGAATGGGCCTCGAAAACCAGCCCGTCCAGCGCCGGCAGGACATCGATCAGCGGCCTCGCCGGTGCGGGGTCATAGGCGATGACGTTATGATTGCCAAATTCCACCCCCGGCTGCACCACAATCGCGATCACGCGCGACAGGGCCGCGTCCAGACCACGGGCGGCGAAGATTTCGCGGTGGACGGCCAAGGTCGTCTTGGCCGCGTCGGGCGCGGTGGGGGTGATGGCCTCCAGCGCGTGATCGGCACCACCGGGAGGCGGAACCTCCGTGCCGATCACATAAAGGGGCATCGGCCCCGCCGCACCCGACGCGGTTCTTTCGGCCACAGCCGCCAGACGCGCGGCCCGATCCGCCGTCTGATGGTCATCCAGCGCGACGGGTTCGCCGCGACAGCCCATAGAGGCGTCCAGATGGATCTTGCGGAAGCCCGCCTCCACATAGGCCGCCACCATCTTCTCGGCTTCGGCCATCGCGGTTTCCGCGTCTTGGTCGCGCCACGGATTGGGGCCAAGATGGTCCCCCCCCAACAGGATCAGATCCTCGGGGCAGTTTTCCTCGGCGGCAATCCGGTAGACCATTTCGGCGAAATCCGCCGGTGTCATACCGGTATAGCCGCCAAGATGATTGACCTGATTGCAGGTCGCCTCGATGAGAACCGTCGCCCGCGTCCGCGCGCCATGACGCAGGGCCGCGCGCAGAACAACAGGATGGGCCGAACAGATCGAGCTTATTCCGACCGGATGTCCCGCCGCCCGCGACGGGGCCAGATCTTGCAGCATGACATTCATGATGCTCTCCTTTGGGTGGTTGCGATAAAGGCATCCAGCTCCTCGCGGGTGCCTGCGCCCTCCATCGGGCCGCGCAGAGTGGCATTGCGCGCACCTGCGGCACAGCCATAGTCAAGCGCACTCTCCACAGGCTGGCCGAGCCTGCGGCAGGTCAGATAGGCCCCACCGAAACAGTCGCCCGCCCCTGTGGGATCGACCGCATCGACCACGAAAGACGGCGCATCGATGCGGCGGCCATCGGACAGGAAGCAGCTTGCCCCTGCCTCGCCGCGTTTGAGCACGATCTCCTTGATGCCCCGCGCGAACAGGGCGGCAAGAGCGGCCTCCTCTCCGGCCACGCCCGCCGCATCTTCCAGCTCCTCGCCCGAGGGCAGAAGCAGGTCGGCCTGCCCCACCAGCCACAGGAAGCGTTCGCGCGTTTCGACGTCCTGTGTCAGCTCTTTGCGCAGGTTCGGGTCGAGCGACAGGGTGCCACCGCGCGCCTTGACCTGCGCCAGCACCTGCCGGATCACCTCCCACGCGCCGGAAATCGACAGGGCCGACCCCATGACATGCAGATGTCCCGCCCGCGCGGCCAGCGTCGCAACCGCAGGCGTCCAGCCGAAACGCGCCGCAGCCGAGCGTTCGATATTGAAAACGAAATCGCGCGATCCATCCTCGCGATACCGCACGAAGGCACTGCCCGTGGGATAATCGGGATCGATCGCGATCCCCGAGACATCGACGCCATCGCGGACCAGCCGGTCGATATTGACCTGACCGAAATCATCGCGACCGACCGCGCCGATCATTGCGGCCTGCCCGCCGATACGCCCGCACTGGTCGATGAAAATCGCCGGTGCGCCACTGGGAAACGGGCCGATCAGCGGCAGGGCGTTGCGAAACCCCTCCCCCGGCATGGTCGCCACGATTTCCACCAATATCTCGCCGATACAAAGGGTCGGCCCCAAAGCATCGGGCGCAAGATGAGAATTGTTCATCGCATAGCTCCTCCTGTGCGAAGAACGGGCAAGGCCCGAAGCCCCTGCCCTGTTCCGACGGTCCCGACGGCCTTACGCCGTGATATTGACCTCGCGCTTGCGCTGCGCCTCGGCCCAACGTTGCTCGATGAACTGCTTGGCATGCGCGGCCAGCGGGTTGTTATCGGTCCACGTATCGCGCCAGATCCCGCAGGTGCGCGACAGGCTCTCGTCGACGATTGCGCTGGAGAAGCTTTCGAACACGATGTCGCGGTCGTAGTTGATATCGACAAGGGCGCTGAAGATCGACGCGAAGTCGATCGTGCCGGTGCCGAGGAAACCGCGATAGTTCTCGTTGAAATGGTAATAGGTGCATTTGTCACCCGCCATGCGGATCGCGGCAGCGGGGTCGGCTTCCTCGATATTGGCGTGGAAGGAATCCAGATGCAGGAACACGTCATCGCGGCCCGTATCCTTGATGAACTGCAGACCCTGTGCCGTGGTATTGAGAAGGTTCGATTCAAAGCGGTTGACCACTTCAAGCGCGATCTCGACACCGCAATCCTTGGCGATCTCGGCAGTGGCCGCGATGGACTCGGCGCTATGCATCCAGCCGGTGCGGGTCGGCATGCTGTCATATTTGCCATGCATCGAGTAAAGGATACCACCCAGACGGATGCCACCGATATCGCGCACCGCCTTGACCGCATCGGACAGAAGCTGACGGCCTTTGGCCACAACCGCCTTGTCGTCACTGGAGACATCTGCCGCCGCAGGCAGGCCCATCGTCACCACGATATCGACATCCAGCGCCTTCGCCTTCCGGGCCAACCGGTCCAGATCGAAGAGTTCGGGGCGCAGATAGGCGAATTCGATCATGCGGTAGCCATGCTCGGCTGTCTTATCAAGCGCCATTTCCAGCCCTTCTTGGGTCTGGCCGTTGGTCCATACGAAAGAGTGGATACCAAGTCGTCTCATGTTCAGTGCCTCCCTGAATCACATGTCAGAACAGGTTGTGCCTCTTTTTGTTTCTTCTAGCAACAAATAAGAAAGAGGATCGGAAAATTTTTGCCAGAAACCTGGCATATGCGCTTTCTAAAGATCAGGCAGCACGACGCATATGCCGGTTTTGTTGCAAACGGCATATGCATGTTTTCCGTAAGGCGATACGTTTACCGGATCGCTTTACCGTTTTCGTCGAAGCGGTGGATGTTATGCTCTTGGGGGGTGAGCCAGACGGTGTCGCCGGCATGGACATCGACCTCGCCCGAGACGCGGACGTTGAACTGGCCGATGCCTTCGACCTGCACATGGGCATAGGTGTCCGAACCAAGGTGCTCGGAGACGCCAACCAGACCCTCGATCGCGCCGTCGACCGGCGTGGTCGAGAGGTCGATATGCTCGGGGCGGATGCCGATGGCATGGGCCCCGCGGGCCGCGGCGCGCTCGCCTTCGATGAAGTTCATCTTGGGGCTGCCGATGAAGCCCGCGACAAAGCGGTTATCGGGGTTGCGGTAGAGATCGAGCGGGCTGCCCACCTGCTCGATGCGGCCTGCGCGCAGCACCACGATCTTGTCGGCCATGGTCATCGCCTCGACCTGATCATGGGTCACATAGATCATCGTGGTCTTGAGCTTCTGATGCAGCTCCGAGATCTCGAGGCGCATGTTCACCCGCAACGCCGCGTCAAGGTTCGAGAGCGGCTCGTCAAACAGGAAGGCGGCCGGTTCGCGCACGATAGCCCGCCCGATGGCCACCCGCTGGCGCTGGCCGCCCGAGAGCTGGCCGGGCTTGCGGTGCAGGTAATCGGTGAGGTTGAGCGCCTCGGCCGCCGATGCGATGCGGCGCTCTTGCTCGTCGGTGGGCACACCGGCCATCTTCATCGGGAAGGCGATGTTTTTCTTCACCGACATATGCGGGTAAAGCGCGTAGCTCTGGAACACCATCGCGAGGCCGCGCTTGGCGGGGGGGGCCTCGGTGGCATCCGTGCCGTCGATCATGATCTGCCCGCCCGAAAGATCCTCGAGCCCCGCGATCAGACGCAGCAGGGTGGATTTGCCGCAGCCCGACGGGCCCACGAAGACCACGAATTCGCCGTCCTTGATATCCAGATCCAGCGGCGGAATGACTTCGACTTCGCCAAAGGTCTTGCGCACGCCCTTCAGAGTGATTTGTCCCATGACTTATGTCCTTATTTCACCGCGCCGAAGGTCAGGCCGCGGACAAGTTGTTTCTGGCTGAACCAGCCCATGATCAGGATCGGCGCGATGGCCATGATCGAGGCGGCAGAGAGTTTTGCGTAGAAGAGGCCCTCGGGCGAGGAATAGGAGGCGATGAACTGCGTCAGCGGCGCGGCTTTGGAAGCCGTGAGGTTGAGCGTCCAGAAGGCCTCGTTCCAGGCGAGGATGATGTTGAGCAGCACCGTCGAGGCCATGCCCGGGACCGCCATCGGCGTCAGCACGTAAAGCACCTCTTCCTTCAGCCCCGCGCCATCCATGCGCGCCGCCTCCAGGATCTCGCCGGGGATCTCCTTGAAATAGGTGAACAGCATCCAGACGATGATCGGCAGGTTGATCAGCGTCAGCACGACGACCAGACCGATGCGGCTGTCCAGCAGTCCCAGATCGCGGAAGATCAGGTAGATCGGCACCAGAACCCCCACCGGCGGCAGCATCTTGGTGGACAGCATCCACATCAGGATATCCTTGGTCCGACGGCCCGGCACAAAGGCCATCGCCCAGGCGGCGGGCACCGCGATGATCAGCGCCAGCAGGGTCGAACCGACCGAGATGATGACCGAATTCATGAAGAATAGCGGGTAGTTCGAGCGTTCGAGCACGGTATGGTAGCTTTCCAGCGTCCAGCCCGAGAAGAGCACCTTGAGCGGCGAGGCGATCGCATTCCCTTCCGTCTTGAACGACAGGATGAAGATCCACAGGATCGGGAAGAAGATCGCAATGCCCACAGCCCAGGCAAGCACGGTGGTCAGCGCCTTGCGGCGGGGAGTGACGATACGGGACATCTCAGGCCTCCAGATTCTTGCCGATCATCCGCATCAGGAAGATCGCAACGATATTGGCCAGAATGATCGCGATGACACCGCCCGCCGAGCCGCCGCCGACATCGAATTGCAGCAGCGACTGCACATAGATCATATAGGTCAGGTTGGTCGAGGCCACGCCCGGACCGCCATTGGTGGTTACCAGGATCTCGGCAAAGATCGACAGCAGGAAGATGGTCTGGATCAGGATCACCACGGTGATCGCCCGCGACAGGTGCGGCAGCATGATGTAGAAAAACCGCGCCAGTTTCGAGGCCCCGTCCATCTCGGCCGCTTCCAGCTGTTCCTGATCAAGCGATTGCAGGGCCGTCAGCAGGATCAGCGTCGCAAAGGGCAGCCATTGCCACGAGACGATCCCGATGATCGAGGCCAGCGGCGCCTGAGCCAGAAAATCATAGGCCGGAAGCCCGAAGAGATGCGCGATATGCGCAAACAGCCCGTTGACCGGATTGAGGAACATGTTCTTCCACACCAGCGCCGAGACGGTGGGCATCACGAAGAACGGCGCGATCACCAGAATGCGCACGATCCCCTGCCCGAAGAAGGGCTGGTCCAGCAGCAGCGCCAGAAGAATGCCCCCCACGATGGTGATTGCCAGAACCCCCACCACCAGTAACACGGTGTTAAGCAGCGCCGTGATAAAGGCAGGATCCGTGACAAAGAACTCGTAATTGAGGAAGCCTGTCCATTCTTCCATGCCGGGCATGAGAAGGTTGTATCGCAGGAAGGAGAAGTAGAGCGTCATCGCCAGAGGGACGATCATCCAGCCGAGAAGAAGAATAACGGCAGGAGAAATCATCAACCTCGCAGCGGCGCGGGAATGCTTCGTGGCCATCTTAGCGCATCCCTCCTGCAAGGATGCGCCAGTGCCGCGCGGGATAGAAGCAAGATCTTATATCGCGCCGGTCGCGACACCCGAAATGCCGATGGCAAGGGGCGTAGGCTGTCATGGCGGCAGTCCTCCTCAGGCTTATCTGTCTGATAGAGGGGTCGACGATTTCTGCATGCCGCACCGACCGACAAGATGCCACGCATCTGTCGCTCCGGCCTTCCCCCCTCGCGAATTCCTCCATTCGCGGGACGTAGCATGACTATATTTGCATCTTTTAGCAACAAATATTTTTTATGCTAAAAAACGTTCCGTTTCAACTGTCTAGCAAAATGGCCGGGCGCTCTTCGGCATTTGTGAAGATCGCCTTATGCATCATACAGGCCGCCCCGAATGCAGATCCGGCCATCGCCTTGTCATTCAGATGAATCGCCGGAACCGGAAAGTCCTCGCCCTGCAGATCGCGAATATGGGCCAGCACGCGCGCCGCAATCAATGGATAGAGCAAGGCCAGCGATCCCCCCAGCACCACCTGATTGGGATCGATCAACCGGCTGGCCTGCACGATCGCCCAAGCCAGACCGCGCGCCCAGTCCTCTGCGATCTCCACGGCGCGGGGCACCCTGTCGCGCACCTCCTGCTCCAATGTCGCAAGATCCGCCTCTGCCAGCCCCGAAACCTCTCGGAAGCGGCGCAGAACCGCAGCGCGCCCGATCGTTTGCTCCAGGTTCAACACACTGTCAGGCATATGCAAATGGCCGATCTCGCCCGCCAGCCCATGCCCCCCCCGCAGCAACTCTCCCTCGACCAGAAGGCCGCCGCCAATCCCCGCTTCGAGGAGCAGAAACAAGGTGACACCACTGGCCGCATCGGGGGTAGAATAGGACGTGCCGATGGCAAATGCATTGGCGTCATTTTCGACGGCCACCGGAATTGTCTTTGGAAAACATTCCGGAAGGCTGGACAGCGCCAATTCCCGCAGGTCGACATTTTCCCATTTCAGCAGGGCCGCCGAGCGGACCTTGCGGCTGTCGCCTTCGGTGGTCAGCTGGGCCGGAACCGAGATCCCCACCCCCGCACAGCGCTCCATCAGAGCCGGATCGAAATCTTCAAGTAATTGCGCGATCGACTGGCGCACCGCATCTGCCGGACCAACCCTGTCCCCCTCGAACGGCTCTGTCCGGCAGTGGCGCAGCGCGCCGGTGAAATCGACCTGCACCGTTGTGATATGCTCGACACCAATCTCGACCCCCAGAACCCAAAGCGCCTCGGGGATCAGCTCCAGCAAGATCCCCGGACGCCCGGCCTGCGCGCGCGGCTCTGCCGTGGCGGTGGCGCGGACCTCGCGGACAAGCCCCCGCGCGATCATGTCACCAATGATCTTGCCCGAAGAGGACCGGTTCAGGCCCATGAGCCGTGCCAGATCCGCGCGACTCATCGAGCGGTGCTCGTGCAAGGCCTGCAAGGCCCCCAGAATATTGGTCTGACGGATTCGCTTCGGAGAGCTGGATATTTGTTGCATCATCAGTTCCCCTTTAAAGAGATATGCATAATTTGAGTTATGAATAGCATTCACTCACCGCTCATAGCGACAAAAGTCAAGAATTTCAGTCATATTTTTAAATCACACCAGACGTTATTTTTTATTTGCGTCAAAAAGCAACAAACAATAGCGTAAAGAGGCGAACAACGACCCGACAGTCTGATCCGGAGGAGCCTTGGGCCGCATATAGCCTGCTATATGCCAGCCCGAAGCGGATCACCTGTCACGATATATCAGGGAGGATATTACCAATGACCCTTCGCATGCCCCATCTCGGGCTTGTTACAACCGCGCTCGTCCTTCTGGGGGCCGGCATGGCCTCTGCCGAAGAAACGATCACCATTGCCACCGTCAATAACGCCGATGTCACGCGTATGCAGCGGCTGACCGGCGTCTTCAACAAAGAACACCCCGATATCCACATCAACTGGGTGGTCCTCGAGGAAAACCTCCTGCGCCAGCGCGTCACACAGGATATCGCCACCAATGGCGGCCAGTTCGATGTGGTGACCATCGGCAATTACGAGGTTCCGATCTGGGCCAAGCAGGGATGGTTGAAGCCGCTGGACGACCTTCCGGCAAGCTATGATGTCGATGACCTGATCCCGTCGGTTGCGGCCAGCGCCTCCTACGAGGACAAGCTCTACGGGCTGCCCTTCTATGCGGAATCCTCGATCACGATGTATCGCACCGATCTGGCGAAGAAAGCGGGCGTCACCATCCCCGAAAAGCCGACATGGGCCGAAATCACCGCGGCGGCAAAGGCGATGAACGATCCGTCGGCAGGGGTCTACGGCATCTGTCTGCGCGGCAAACCGGGCTGGGGGATCAACACGTCCTTCCTGACCTCCATGACCAATTCCTATGGCGGACGCTGGTTCGATATGGACTGGAAACCGCAATTCGACAGCCCCGAATGGGAAGAGGCTTTGGATAAATATCTGGAGCTGATGAAAAACTACGGCCCGCCCGGCGCCGTGGGCAATGAATTCAACGACAATCTCGCGCTGTTCGAGACCGGCAAATGCGCCATCTGGATCGATGCCAGCGTCGGTGCTTCGGTGATCACCGATCCGAAAGAGGCGAAATTCGCGAAGGATGTCGGTTTTGCGCGCTTCCCGCATAAAGACGGCGTGGACAATTACGGCAGCTGGCTCTGGGCGTGGACCCTGTCGGTTCCGGCAAGCTCCAAACACGCACAGGCCGCCGAAACCTTTATCAGCTGGGTCACGTCGAAGGACTACACCGATCTGGTAGCCCGCGAGGATGGCTGGGGCCATGCTCCGCCCGGCACCCGCCAGTCGCTTTATGCCAATCCCGAATACCGCAAATCCGCACCTTTCGCGGATGTGACGCTGGACTCGATCAAAGCGGTCGATGTCAAACATCCCTCGGTGCAGGACGTGCCCTATCTTGGCACGCAATGGGTCGGTATCCCCGAGTTCCAGGGCATCGGCACGGCGGTTGGGCAGGTCTTCTCTTCGGCGCTGTCCGGCCAGATCACGGCAGAACAGGCGCTGTCGCAGGCCCAGACCCTGACCGAACGCGAGATGAAACGCGCAGGCTACTAAACCCCTCTAGATCGAAGGCCCCCGCCAGCCGGTGCGGGGCCTTTGTTCCCACACCGCCCGTCACACGGTTTTTTGCGCCGAACGGGCCGCCAGCCCCGCCAGCAGGATCTCCAGCCGGTCAAGGATCTCTTCGGCCTGCATGTGGCGATCCACGGGGACAGTGGGGCGGCGTTTGGGCAACAGCACCCCGAACACCAGATCCAGCATCATCCCTGCCACCCGCTCGGGCTGCGCCTGCGCCACCCGTCCGGTCTGCATCTCGTCTTTCAGCCAGACCACAAGCGTTTCGCGAAACTGCAGGATCCGGCCGTCGTAAAGCAGCGCGTTCAGCGTGGGCAGCATCAAACTTTCGCGATGGATCAATGCCATAAGCGTATCTCTTTCGTCAGCATTGCGCGCGTCAAGATCCAGCCGGAACACCCGCCGCAGCAGGTCGCGCAATGGCAGGGTCTCTCCGTCAGGACGGGGCAGACCAAGGATCAGATGGCGGCGGGACTCGATCGTGGCGGCAAAAAGCGCCTGTTTATCAGAGAATTGCTTGTAAAGATCGCGCTTCGACATGCCCGCCTGCCGCGCGATATCGGACATGGTGGCACGGGCAAACCCCTTATCGATAAACGCTGACATGGCCGCCGCAAGGATCTGCTCCTGTCGGGCCTCGTCCGAACGTTTTTTGGGACGCCCGCGCGAGGCTGTTTTGGCCTTCGCCCCATCCTCGCCGCCCATTGACATCGTTTCTATGTCCCTCATTTAAGGAACCGATCAGGTTCCGGTTTATTCAGGTGGTAGCCGGTCGGCCTGACACGGTTTGGAAAGGACCCAGCATGACGACACGTCGTAACTTTCTTATCGGCCTTGGTGCAAGCGGCCTTGTCACCAGCCTTTCGCTTCCGGCTCTGGCCGGCACTCCCGCCCCGCTTAAAGCCATTGCGATCACGAAAGTCTATGGTGACGGTCTGCGATTTGTCGCCATCGCGCTGGAATATCCGCAAAGCCTCAGCGCCGATATGATCAAGGCATCGGAATTCTCCGTCGAGGGGCGCAATATTACCGATGTGTTCCCCGCCACGGCCGCAGATCCGGACAGCCGCAGCCAGAGCGGCAAGTTCCTCATCATCGCACTGTCCCCTGATGATGCGGCCGCCCGCCTGAAACAGGAAGACCAACCCCAAGCCATGCCTGCGGCGGCCTCCCAGACCGACGGGGCAGCCGCCGCGGGCAAGAAGCCGCACTGGTCGGCAGGCGACCCCAATGACAGCGGCGTCACATGGGCCACTCCGCAGGCCACCATTGCCACGCCCGAAGGGGATGTCACGACCTCTGGCGTCGTCAATCTGGTTCTGGATGCGTTCGAACAACGGGTCTGGAACGACCCCGAGACAGGCGATAGCCTGCCCTATAACCTGTTCATCCCCAAAGACTATGACCCCGCCAAGACCTATCCTCTGGTCAATTTCATGCCCGATGCAGGGGCCACCAGCACCGATCCGCTGATGACGCTGAAACAGGGGCTGGGGGCCATCAGCTGGGCCTCGCCGGAAGATCAGGCGGCACGGCCTGCCTTTGTGCTGGCCCCGCAATATGCGGAAATCATCGCGGATGATGACAACCGGACGTCGTCCATGCTGGAGACCACGCTCAATCTGATCAAGGCTTTGGGCGAGGAATTCCCGATCGACCCTGCGCGGCGCTACACAACGGGGCAGTCCGGCGGTGGCATGCTGTCCATGGCGATGAATATCAAATATCCCGATTTCTTCGCGGCAAGTTTCCTTGTTGCCTGTCAGTGGGGGCCGGAACTTGTTGCCCCTATGGCGCAGAACCGGCTGTTTATCGTGACCTCGCAAGATGACCCGGGCGCGTTCCCCGGCCAGAATGCCGACACGGAAGCCCTGGAAGCCGCAGGGGCGCATGTGGCCCGCGCCATCTGGGATGGCCGCTGGGATGACGACCAGTTCCAGTTCGCCTTCGATGCGCTGATCGCGCAGGGGGCACGGATCAATTATGTCAGCTTTGCCAAAGGCACCGTCATTCCCGCAACCGATAACGGGCAGGGCGCCGCCGGTCATCGCAACACATGGCGACTGGCCTATTCCATCGCGCCGATCCGCGCATGGATCATGCGCACCGATATATGAGGCCGAACATGAAAGCTTTCGCGATTGATCCCCCCTCCCGCATACTGGTGCGCGTACTGGTGCCGGTCTTCGTCCCCGTGCTGGTCAGCCTGGCCACCCCTGCTCTGGCCGATATGCGCACGCCCTCGGATCCGACCATGCGCGCGGCCAAAACCGCAACGGATCAGGGAGATCTGGCGCAGGCGGTGACGCTGTATAAAGAGGCCGCAGATCAGGGACAGGCCAGTGCCGCAAGCGAGCTGGCCCGCCTGTATCTGGAGGGCGGGACCGGCCTGACCCCCGATTATGCAGCCGCCGCAGACTGGGCGGAACGCGCTGCACAGGGCGGGGATAGCCGTGGCTATCTCTATCTTGGCAAGATCTATATGGACGGGTTGGGCGTGCCCGTGGACACCGCCAAAGCCAAGGACTATTTCCACAAGGGCGAGGCAGCCGGTGACATGAAAGCTCCGCGTTATCTGGGGCTTATCGCCAAGGCTGAAGGCGATGACAAAACCGCCGCCACATGGTTTGCGGAAGCGGCCGAGGCAGGGGATATCACCAGCCAGTTCTATCTCGGGCAGGCCTATGAAACGGGCGCAGGTGTCCCGCAAGACTACACGCAGGCGCTTTACTGGTATCGGAAATCCGCCGCACGCGAGGATCTGATCGGCTCCGATGGCATGGTCGGAGAAGCGGGGCTTTACGCACGCGGACTGGGTGTGGCGCAAGATCCGGCACGGGCCAAGGCGCTTTACACGAAGGCTGCGGCCTTCGGCAACCCCAAGGCGCAGGCCGCACTGGCGGCCCTGCCCGACGCCGCAAGCGCCCCCTGAAAAGGACGATCCTCCCGCAGGGCCGGCAATGCCCTGCGGGAGGAGACCCGCTCTTCCTGTCACCAACACTCAGCCCAGCGTCACCCCACGCGCGCCCAGACGTGCCACCGAACGCTCATAGACCGCCTGCAACCCTGCCTGATCCAGCGCCTGCCCTTGGAACAGGATCGCCTCGGCAATATCATAGGCATCCGCAAATCCGGCATAGCGCAGCGGCCCCAGCCCGATTGTGGCAATGGTGGCAATGTCACGGGTCTGCGTATCGCTTTTGAACACCGCCCCGCCCGAAGACCCACGGAAATAGCTCTTGCCCGTGGGAGACACGGTCATGGCGACAAAACTCCACCCTTCGGTCACAAGCGGCGATGCCGCCTCGGCAACGATGGCATCATTGGCCCCCGCAGTCTTGGCGTTAAAATACAGCGCCCCGCCATTCTCGAACATGCCCCAGCCGTGATTGCCCGTCCCGGGGCCGGACAGCGAACCGCCCAGAATGCCCTGACCACTGGCCCCGCTTGTCGCCCGTAACGCCAGACAGAGCGTGAAGCTCTCCGCATCCAGAACCGGTGTCTCGACGCCGCCATTATCACCCTGCATGGTGGTGATATGGCTTTGCGACACGGATGCGGGGGCTGTCAGAAGCGGGTTTGCGCCCGCGATATCGCTGTGGCCGGGATTGTCTGCGCCAAAAAGGTAATGCGCTGTGGCCGCCGTCTCCAGCGGCAGGCTCTGCTGTACGACACCGATCGTGACCCCGCGCGCCGCCAGACGGGCGGTCGAGCGTGCCGCCAACGCCTCCAGTTCGGCCTCGGACAGCGCACGGTCATAGACCAGAAACTCCGCCACATCGACCGCATCGCTGATACCCGTATAATAGCGCGACCCGATCGCGATGGCTTTCCCCGTAGGCGTTGCCCGCGCGATGGCCTGCGTGGCAAATTGCGCAGCGGTCCCATCATGCAGATAGGCCGACATGCTGGCCGCATCGAGCACCATCGCCACAAAGTTCCAGCCGTTCTCGACAAAAGGCGTCGGCGTGGCCAGCGGCATGAGGGTATTGCCGCCCGCATCGTTCTTCTGGTTGAGATACAGCGCCGAGGCCGCCCCATTGTCAAACAGCCCCGCCCCGTTGAACCCCTCGCCCAAGGTGGTGTTGGACCCGAGAGTGCCGAAATAGACGGTAGAAGGATCGCTTGACGGGTTGCGGATCACAGCACACAGCGTCATCTGCGCCGTCTCGGCCAGCGGCGTTTTCAGCCCGCCCCCATCGCCCGTGCGGGTGCTGATATAGCCCTGCGCCCGCGCCCCCGGTGTTTCGCTCAGCGCATTGGCGCCCCGCAAATCGGTATCGGCCACATTATCCTCCCCAAAGAGATAATGCGCCACAGCATCGGCCTCGGCTTCGGCAACCAGCGTGATCTGATGGCTCTGCGCGCGGGTCAGGGCCTGCGCATAGCGGGCACCCAGCACACGGCTCGAAGCCGCGTCCAGATGGATGCCATCCGTTTTCAGCGTCAGATCCGAGGCGTCGACATAAGCGCTATAGGACCGCCGGTTGGGCAGATCCGCATGGATCGCGGCAATCTGCGACAGATAGGGCCAGCCGCTGCCCACCGCCGAGGAGAACCCGCCCACGATGACCGGCGTGCGGGCCTCCATCACGGTGATCTCGCTTTGCAACCCCGCCAGCATGGCATCAAAGCGGGCCTCATAGGCGGTGGCCGCCGCCGCAGCCTGCGCATCGCTTTCGCCCTGATGCCACAAAACCCCCGCCAGCACGCATTCGGGATGTGCCGCAAAAAGCGCATTGGTATCGGCCACCGTCGCCGCATAAAGATCATCGTCGGGATTCCAGCGATTATCGACAAAGCCGGTATTGCCCACCGCCCGCGGCACCAGCACAAGCGGCTCGCGCGGGTTTGCCGCCATATAGGCGCGGGCAAAGGTCACCGCAGGACCGAAAACCTCGCCATTCGACAACCACGGGTCATCGAAATCCAGCTCGGACGTCTCCTCGACCAGAGCCAGTTCCCCCGCCCTTGTCCATTGGCGCACCCCCGCAGGGAACCGCCCGAGCCCGTCATAGAGGTTGCGCCCGACCATATTGGATTGCCCCAACAGCAGGAACACAGGCACCTGCTGCGCCGAGAGAACACGCGGCGGTCCCAACGCGACGACCCGCACTTCCTGATGGGCCGCGACCGGAAGGGTCAAGGGCAGGGTGGTTTCCTCGGTCCAGCTGCCGCCCCCATCGACCGACCAGCGGAACCCCAGCCCCGCCCCGCCGACCGTCACCGTGCCATCCCCGTTGCGGCGCAACGACACGCCCGCGCCGCCCGACATAAATCCAGATCCGATCCCGATCATCAGTACAGCCCCACCATCTCGGTGGCAGTGGTGCCGCTGGCCCAGACGCGGCGGATACGCAACCCGTGAATGCCCCCCGCCGCAATATTGGTGAATGTCACGGTCTGACCACCGGCCAGCGTCACCCGTAGATCCCCGCCCTGCCCCAGATAGATACCGCGTGTGACCTGCGCCAGATCCGCGTCGTCATCGGGCGCGATCGCAAATCCGTTCAGCGCCGGTCCGGTCAGGCTTGTAATTCCGTGATAGTCGTCCGCCATGAAAGCCTCCTGCGTGGAAATCCGGTTCAGGATCAGAGGGGCGGCTGAACAAAGCGTAAGACCACCGCACGTTGCGCCGCGAAGCCGCAAATCATCCGCTTAACTAGAGACATGGGCGCATCCTGCGCGACAGGGCACAATGCCCGCGAAGAGCTTGGAAAAAGTCTTTCATCATGAAAAATCGGCAGCTATCGGGCCGAACCGCGTGCCTTGCAGGAAGCCGATGCCCACAGATGACCTGAGGGAACATCGTCGTAACAGGATGGTCAAGGCAGGCGCAACGGACCGCCCATGCACGGGATGACCCCGAATCTTCCGAAGGACGACATGATTTCCTTGCCCGAAGGTGAAGCCGAACATGCGACCTTGGTATTATTGTCGCGCCAGTGCCGATATGCAGAAATCATCAGACGGGAGCCTTATGGGAGGAGACATCATGGCTTGGAAGAAACCTGTCCTGCGCGAGATCGATTGCGGCATGGAAATCAACATGTACGGCCCGGATTCCGGGGATGAAGGCGGCGTTCTGTTCTAAATCCGCCTGAACGCTGGGGCCTGCACCATGTCGATCAAGCTACGCATCCTCGGTGCGGCAGCCGGTGGCGGCTTGCCCCAATGGAACTGCGGTTGTGATAATTGCAATGCGGCACGTGAAGGCCGCATTGCGCCACAGACGCAAAGCTCGGTCGCGGTCAGCGGGAACGGGCGGGATTGGGCGGTGCTGAATGCCTCTCCCGACATCCGTACGCAGCTGGCGGCCACACCCGAACTGCATCCGACAGGGCTGCGGGAGCTGCCATTGCGCTCGGTTCTGGTGACCAATGGCGATATCGATCATGTGGCGGGCCTGCTGGTCTTGCGCGAAAGCCAGCCTTTCACGCTTTTCGCCACAGCCGATATTCACGGAACGCTGGCCGCCAATCCGGTCTTTGATGCTTTGCGCGCCGATTGTGTGACGCGGACCGCCGTGCGGCTTGACCAGCCTTTCGACTTGGCCCCAGACCTAAGCGCCACACTCTTCGCCGTGCCGGGGAAAGTGCCGCTTTATCTGGAAGGCGCAGAGGTCGAGACCGGCCTTCTGGGCGAACAGACCGTCGGGGTCGAGCTGCGTGCGGGCGGCAGGCGCGCCTATTACATTCCCGGTTGCGCCCATGTGCCCGACTGGCTGGCCACAAAGCTGGCAGGGGCGGATCTGGTGATGTTCGACGGCACCTTATGGACCGATAACGAGATGATCGCGGCGGGGCTCAGCCAGAAAACCGGACAGCGCATGGGGCATATCTCCATCTCGGGGCCACAGGGCAGCATGGCGCAGCTTGCCCGCCTGAATATCGCGAAAAAGATTTTCGTCCATATGAATAACAGCAATCCCGTGCTGGACCCCGCCTCGCCCCAGACCGCCATCGCTCAGGCGCAGGGCTGGATCATCGGACGGGACGGGATGGAGGTGTCCTTATGACCCAGACACGCGAAGAATTCGAAGCCCGCCTGCGCCAGATCGGGGCCGAACGCTATCATGACAAACATCCCTTTCACGACCTGCTGCATGGGGGCCGGTGCACCCCCGATCAGGTACGGGCATGGGTGATCAACCGCTATTACTACCAGCACACGATCCCGATGAAGGATGCCGCGTTCATGAGCCGTGTCGAAGATCCTGCCCTGCGCCGCGCTTGGCGCTCGCGCATCGAAGATCATGACGGGCATGGCGAAAACGAGGGGGGGATTGAACGCTGGCTGCGTCTGGCCGATGCCGTCGGCCTCGACCGCGCCTATGTCGCCGCGCGGGAAGGGGTGCTTCCGGCGACCCGCTTCGCCTGCGACGCCTATCTGCGCTTTGTGCGGGACAAGACCCTGCTGGAGGCGGTGGCCTCTTCGCTCACCGAACTTTTTGCCCCGAAAATTCACGCCAACAGGATCGAAGGGCTTCTGCAACATTATGATTTTGCGGATGAACGCGCCCTGTCCTATTTCAAGCGCCGCCTGTCCGAGGCCCCGAAAGACGTGGCCTTCGGGCTGCAATGGGTGCTGGACCATGCCGACACGCAGGAAAAACAGGATGCGGCGGCGGCGGCGCTGGAGTTCAAGACGGATGTGCTCTGGGCGCAGCTGGACGCGCTTTATTCGGCCTATGTCACGCCTGCGCGCATCCCCCCCGGCGGCTGGCAGCCCGGCACATATCTGCGGGCGGTGGCGGCATGATCGCGGCGACAGCCGTGCCGGTGATCCCGCGCGGTGTGCGCCTGCACCGTGACCGCGTGCGCGACCGCTGGGTCCTGCTGGCACCGGAAAAAACCATTGCCTTGGACGAGATCGGCCATGCCATCCTGACCGAGATCGACAACCACACAGATTTCGCAACCCTTGTCGGGCGGCTGGCCACGAAATACGATGCGCCAGAAGACGAAATCGCACCGGATGTGGCGGGGTTCATCTCCACGCTTGCCGCGCGCCGTATTCTGGAGGTTGCATGAGCCAGATCCCGCCCCCGATGGCCATGCTGGCCGAACTGACCCATCGATGCCCGCTCTCCTGCCCCTATTGTTCCAACCCGCTGGAACTGACCGCGAAAGACCGCGAGCTTGCGACAGAGGACTGGCTGCGTGTCTTCCACGAGGCCGCAGATCTGGGCGTCTTGCAGCTGCATCTCTCCGGTGGAGAACCCGCCGCGCGGCGGGATCTGGCCGATCTGGTTGCAGGGGCGCGGGCAGCGGGGCTTTATACCAACCTCATCACCTCGGGGATCGGCCTGACCGAAGCGCGGCTGACCGCGCTCGCAGAGGCCGGGCTGGACCATGTGCAGCTCTCGTTGCAGGGAATGGATGCCGCCACGGCCGACAGGATCGGTGGTTATCGCGGCGGGTTCGACCGCAAGATGCAGACGGCAGAATGGATCGGTGCGCTTGGCCTGCCGCTCACGCTGAACTGCGTCTTGCATCGTCAGAACCTGCACCAGCTGCCCCGTGCCCTGGAGATGGCCGTCGAACTGGGCGCGCGCCGGATCGAGGTGGCCATCGTGCAGTTCTATGGCTGGGCCATGCGCAACCGCGCCCCTCTCATGCCCACCCGCGAACAGGCCCGCGAGGCAGAGCGCCTTGTCCGCGAGGCGCGCATCAGGCTGAAAGGCACGCTGGTTGTGGATTTCGTGCCCGCCGATTACCACGGTGACTTCCCGAAACGCTGCATGAATGGCTGGGGCTCTGTCGGGCTGAACATCACGCCGGAGGGCACCGTTCTGCCATGTCATGCGGCCCAGACCCTAACCCATCTGACCTTCCAGTCGGTCAGGGACCATGGGCTGCGGGAGATCTGGTATGACAGCCCCGCCTTCAACGCCTATCGCGGCACCGAATGGATGCAGGAGCCCTGCCGGTCCTGTGAACACAAGCTCAAGGATCTCGGTGGCTGCCGGTGTCAGGCGCTGGCCATCGCCGGAGATGCGGCCGCCGCAGACCCTGTCTGCCAGAAATCTCCGGCCCATGCACAGATACAGGCCCTCGCGGAACAGTATTCCACGCAGGCTCCCTCACCGGCTTCCTCACGGGCCGCAGACATGGCAGACCACACCGATCTGGTCTTTCGCGAAAACGCGGCCAGCGTTACGGCATCCTGACGCGCCCCGAGGCGATCGGTCTGCGCGCACGCGGCCCCGAACGCTTTCGGGAAACGCAAAAAGGCACGACATGCAGAAGGCCTGCCGTGCCTTGGATGCGCCGCAGCGCGTCAGAGCCTCAGCTCATCCACTGGCCACCATCGACATTATAGGTTTGCGAGACGATGTAATTCGCCTCTTCGGAGGCCAGAAACACCGCCATCCCCGACAGATCCGACGGTTCGGCATAGCGGCCTGCGGGCACACCGGCCTCGACCTCGGCCTTTTTCTGGCCAAGCGGCTTGCCCTCCAGCTTGGCAAACATCGCATCCACATGTGCCCAATGTTCGCCATTCACCACACCGGGGGCGATGGCGTTGACATTGATCCCGTGCTTGATGAGGTTCAGCCCTGCCGATTGCGTCATCGAGATCACCGCCGCCTTGGTCGAACAATAGACCAGCACCAGCGGCTCGCCACGGCGTCCCGCCTGCGAGGCCATGTTGATGATCTTGCCACCATGCCCCTGCGCGATCATCTGCTTTGCCGCCGCCTGCATGGTGAACAGCGTCCCCGCGACATTGACGGCATAAAGCTTGTCATAGCTTGCGCGGGTAATATCAACCGTTTCCGCCGCATCGAACAGCGCGGCATTGTTGATCAGGATATCCAGCTTGCCCGCCGTCGCCACGACAGCGGCAATCGCGGCGTCAATACTGTCCTGCGAGGTCACATCCAGCTCGACCGCATAGGCCTGCGGCCCCAGCTCGGCGGCGGTCGCTTCGGCGGCGGCCAGATTGATATCGGCAATCGCCACCCTTGCGCCTTCGCGGATATAGGCTTCGGCAAAGCCCCGCCCGATGCCGCGCGCCGAGCCGGTGATCAGGGCGGATTTGCCCTCGAGTCGTTTCATAGATGATCCTCCAAACGGGCCCAAACCGCCCCTTGGCGGCCAGTTTTATGCGACCGCCAGAAAATGGCAACATGGCGCGGGCCCCTGCCGTGAAGGCAGCTAGAGCGAGGAGAGAACCCGCGGCCTCGGCACCTGCCCCGTCAGGCGGTGATAGAGATGGGTAAAGGTCGCCGCCCCGAGCACCGGCACCACCAGATTGACCACCGGAATGGTCAACACCACGGCCATCAGCGCGCCGGTCATCCAGACCGTCCAGCGATGCTTGAGATACAGCGCCTGCACCTGTTCCTTGCGCAGACGGCGCGCCGCCGCCATCTGGAAATATTCCCGCCCGAGCAGATAGCCGTTCAGCCCGAAAAACAGCAGCGGTGCAAAGGGCAGAATGAAGAAATAGACCGTGAAAGCGACAAGGTTCGCCACGATCACCACGCCCAGAAAGCGCAAACTATCGGCGATGGTCTCGGCCAGCGTGAATTTGCGGATCTGCGGCAGGTCGGGGTAATGGGCCTCTTCGACCAGCGCCGCCACATCCTCCAGAAAGAGGCCGGTAAACGCCGAGGCAACGGGGATCATCAGGAAGATCGACAGCACCAGCATCAGCCCGACGGTGGCCAGCGACGCGACATCATTGACGAAGCCGATCTGGTAATGGGTGAAAGGCAAGGTGAAATGGTCGGGGGTGATCGCCCCCACAACCCATGTGAACAGCACCGTGACAAGCACCAGCAGCCCGACCGAAAGCCCGACGCCCAGCCCCAGCACTTTCAAGGCGCCGGGCCGGAACACATCTTCCACAGCGTGGCGGATCGACGAAAAGATCATGGGCTGGCCCTTACTCGGTCACATAGCTGGTGATGCGCGCCAGATCGGGGCGCGGGCGGTCAACGGGCGTAACGCCCTCGGTGCCGATATGGACAAAGCCCGCCACCCATTCCCCGTCTGCCAACCCCAGCACATCGCGCCCGAAAGCCGCATTATGCGCAGCCCAGCCCGACAGCCAGCTTGCCCCCCACCCCGACGCCAGCGCGGCGCAGAGAAGCCCGTAACAGACAGCCCCTGCCGACAGGGTCTGCTCGATCTGCGGAATCTTGGCGCTGTCAACGGGGGCGCTGATCACGGCCACGCAAAGATGGCTGTCCCCGAACTGCTTGGCCGCCTTTTCGACGTCAACGGGGGCAAGACCTTCGGCCTGCGCAGCCGCCGTCGCGGCCTTGGCCAGACGTTCAAGCGCCGCACGACGCAATACGATAAAGCGCCAAGGCTCCAGCTTGCCATGATCGGGCGAACGCGCCGCGATCTCCAGCATCGGCTGCAATGCCGCGTCATCGGGCACCGGCGCCACAAGCGTCTTGGCCGGACGCGAGCGGCGGGTTTTCAGAAACTCCAGCACTTGCGGATGCATGATTGCCGGATTGATTGCTGCCTCTTGCACGGTCATTGTCGGGCCTCCTGTCCATCATCCGCCCAGATATCGGGGGCTTTGTCCCCGAATTCAACCGCTTCATTTATCGGCGCCACAACAACATGCCCCGCCAGCAAGGCCCCTGCGAAGGGCGAAAACGCATAGCAGCGGTTGCGCTGCTTCACGGCTTCGTGCTCTATGGTGAACAGCACGTCTGGCAATGAAGGTTGAACCTTGTGAAAAACCACCCGTCCGCATGGCGCAGCGCGATCACGGCTGCCCTTCTTTGTGGGGCCTGTCTGCCGGCGCGGGCACAGGACAGTCGCGACCTGCATTTCACCCAGCCTCCGGCCGCATCGCTGAACATGTACGGGGTGCCCGGCGGAATCGACATGCCATCCGCCGAGATGCTGCCCGACGGCCAGACCGCATTCAGCTATTCCTATACCAGTGGCATTTCGCGCTATAACCTGACCTTTCAAGCCTTCCCGTGGCTCTCGGCCACCTTCCGCTATAGCGGGATCAAGGATCTCGATCTTTACGGGTTCGACACCTATTACGACCGCAGCTTCGATCTGCGCCTGCGCCTGCTGAAAGAGGGGCATTACACGCCCCAGATCACGCTGGGGCTACAGGATTTCGCCGGAACCGGCCTGAATGCCTCGGAATATATCGTCGCGGGGAAAAGCTTTGCCACGCCCGGCTTCGGCCCGAATAACGAAGGCCGCCTGCATGTCAGCGCGGGGCTTGGCTGGGGGCGACTCGGGTCTTTCGGGGCGATCACCTCGACCGGCGACCGTCCGTCCTATGACAGCAACAGCCGCGGCGGCAAACTGTCGACCGATCAGTGGTTCCGTGGCGATGTCGCCCCTTTTGCGGGGCTGGAATGGGACAGCGGCGCGAATTGGAGCGTGAAGGCCGAATATTCCTCGGACCGCTATGAAACCGAAACAGAGGCCTCGGATGTGTTCGAGCGCAAGAGCGCCTTCAATTTCGGGGCCGAGTATCAGGTCTCGGACCAGCTACGCGTCGGGGCCTATTACCTTTACGGCTCGATCGTGGGGGTGAATGCGCAACTCCAGCTCAATCCGCGCCATGCCATCACCCCGATTGCCGTGGCCGCCCCCGATCCGGTGCCGCCGCGCCGCCAATGGGCCGATGCCAGCGATTGGGATCCCTCCTGGGTCCAGAGCGAGGCGGTGCATGACGAAATCTACACCGATCTGAAAGCGGCGCTTGCCAAAGACGGCCTGATCCTTGAATCGGTGACGCTGCATCTGCGCAGCGCCGAGCTGCGCTACCGCAATACCCGCCATCAGGCCGAAACGCTGGCTGTCGGGCGGGTTGCACGGGCACTGGCGCGCTATCTGCCTGCGACGGTTGAGGAATTCCACATCGTTCCGATGGTGGACGGGATGGCGGGCTCGGCGTTCAACATTGACCGCAGCACGCTGGAGAACACCGAATATCTTCCCGACGCAACCGACGCGCTTTGGGCCAAGGCCCGCATCACGGATGCCCCTGCCCTTGCCGCACAGGCACGCCGGAACGAGGATCTCTACCCGAAATTCTCGTGGTCGCTGACCCCCTATACCAAGCCCGGCTATTTCGACCCTTCCAAACCGTTCCGGCTGGATGTCGGGGCGCAGCTCGGCGCCAGCTGGCAATTCGCACAGGGCTGGACGCTGGCGGGCACGCTGCGCCAGCGCGCTTGGGGCAATATCAAGGACGGGCGCGGCTCGGATTCGGTGCTGCCGCATGTGCGCACCGACCAGACCGAATATGCGAAATATGACAGCACGGTGCAGAACCTCTATCTGCAGCATAACTGGAAACTGGCCCCCGATCTTTACGCCCGTGCCAGCGCGGGCCTGTTTGAACAGATGTATGGCGGGGTCTCGGGCGAAGTGCTGTGGAAACAGGCCGACAATCCCCTCGGGCTGGGGGTCGAGCTGAACTATGCCAAGCAACGCGACTATGACCAGCTTCTGGGCTTCCGCGATTATGACGTGGTGACCGGCCATGTCTCGGCCTATTACCGCTTTGACGACTATCTGCTGGAGGTCGATGCCGGGCGCTATCTGGCCGGCGATTATGGCGCGACCCTGTCGATTGACCGCATCTTCGACAATGGCTGGTCCGTGGGTGGTTTTGTGACCGTGACCGATGTCTCGTCCGACGACTTCGGCGAGGGGTCTTTTGACAAGGGGATCCGCTTCAGCATTCCGATCGACTGGCTGACGGGGGATGCCAATCGCAGCAACTATGGCCTGACCATCCGTCCGGTCCAGCGCGATGGCGGTCAGCGGCTCGATGTGCCCGGACGGCTTTACAACTCTGTTCGTGGCAAGGATGCAACGAGCTTGACACAACAGAAGGCAGGGTTCTGGCAATGAAGTTCTCCGCTCTCCTACCGGCCGTGTTGCTGGCCGCCCTTGCCGCCTGCTCGGGCGGGGTCGAGGCCCCCAAAGGCGAAGAGGTGATCGGCAAGAGCCTGATGACCGCCCTGAAACAGTCGCGCCAGCCTGCCCCGCCGCAGCTTTCGCGCGCCCAGCTTGCACAGGTCGGCCTGCCGGTCATGGAGGTCACCCCCGACCGGACCGGCCTGACAGGCTATGTCACCCCCGCCACGCGGCAGAGTGATTCGCTGCCCGGAACCGTGGTGACATGGCAAAGCTCCGACAAAGCGACCTTTACTTTTCGGAATGGTGTGTTGATTGCGTCACGCGGGCTGGGCTTCGATCTGCTCTCGGCCTCCGCGCCGATCGGCGCACAGGGCCGGATGGGTCCGGCACATGGCGGCGAACGCCACTACGTCATCCGCGCCGACGACTATTCCGAAATCCGCCTGACGCTACAATGCACCTTGACGGCACAACCGGACGAGACGGTTGAAATTCTTGGTGAAAATCACGCCACGCGTCACCTTGAGGAACGCTGCACATCGCCCGAGGGTGGACGGATCGTCAATGATTACTGGCTGGGCAAGGCGGATGGGGCGCTCTGGCAGTCCCGCCAATGGGGCGGGCCGCGGCTTGGCTATGTCCGCTTCCGGCAGATTATCCGCTGAAAGACCGGGCAATAGGACACAGGCATTTTCTGCATGAGCGAAAAAACGCGCGCCGCTGCACAAGAAAAATTGAAAGTGACCCTAAGCCTGCTACCCTAATCGTGATTGCTGTCCAAACTGGAGTGTACCCATGAAAAAAGTTCTCGCCGCTCTCGCGCTGTTGACTGCCGCTTCCACCGCACAGGCTCAAGGCGCAGACAGCCTTGCCGGTCCGACCAGCCTGCCGGGCGTGGGCGCTGGTGCCTATATTGCGGGCGGTCTGGTTCTGGCCGTTGCTGTCGGGATCGCTGTGGCTGAAGACGACTCGTCCTCGACCACCACCACGACCAACTGATCCCCCCTGCGGGCAAACCCGCCTGCTTTTCAGACGCAAGCCCGGCCTTTTGGCCGGGCTTTTGCGTGAGCTTTTGCATGGGCCTTCCTCACAGACCTTGCTGAAGGCGCCTTGCTGAAAGGGCCTTCCAAAACGACCTTCCACAATCGGGCTTTGCAAAAACAGGCCAACGACACCTTTGCGATACCCGCCCTGCGCGGGTTGAAGCCACGCGGACCCCATGTTCTAACCTGAAACAGGAGGAGGCCCGGCAGCGGAAACGCGCCGGAGCAAGAGGAGAGTAGAATGTCGAATTTGCAGCACAAGCCGTTCGGAACACGCGGCAAGGTCCATGACATCACACCGGCTTCGGCAGGGTGGCGCTATGTGGGGTTCTCGCTTTACCGGCTGAAAGCGGGCGACCGCGCGCATGAGGCGACAGGGTCAAACGAAGTGATCCTTGTCATGGTCGAGGGCCGCGCTGCGGTGAGCGGCGCAGGGAAGGACTGGGGGGTTCTGGGCGAGCGGATGGATGTCTTCGAGAAGACCCAGCCGCATTGCCTCTATCTGCCCAATGGCAGCGATTGGGAGGCCGTCGCTCAGACCGATTGCACCATCGCCGTCTGTCAGGCACCGGGCAAGGGCGGCCATGAAGCACGCCGGATCGGGCCGGACAACATCACCCTCACCCAACGCGGGGAAGGGTCCAACAGCCGGTTCATCAACAATATCGCGATGGAGGCCGAACCGTATTGTGACAGCCTGCTGGTGACCGAGGTCTTCACCCCTGCGGGCAACTGGTCTTCCTATCCCAGCCACCGCCATGACGAGGATGACTTCCCCCGCATCACCTATCTCGAAGAGACCTATTATCACCGGCTCAATCCGGCGCAGGGCTGGGGGGTGCAGCGCGTCTATACCGATGACGGCACGCTGGACGAGGTGATGGCGGTCAGGGATGGCGATGTGGTCTGTGTGCCGCGCGGACACCATCCCTGCGGTGCGCCGCACGGGTTCGAGATGTATTATCTCAACGTCATGGCAGGCCCCCGCCGCAACTGGCGCTTCGTCCCCGCGCCAGAGGTCGAGCATCTGTTTTAAACGACGGGTATGAACGACGGGCCCATAGGGGCCTGAAACACAGCTCCGCGCCCTGCGCGGACCACGCCGCCACACCCTGCCTGTGGCGGCGTGGTCCGGCCCATTACCGCGCCTTGTGACGGGGCGGCAAACAATCGGCTTGATGGTTATGGCGAATACAGGGATACATATTCAGCCGCATTCAGGCCGGAAAGACTGTATAGATGACTGACTTTATTGTTTTAGGCGCAGGAATGGTGGGCGTCGGATCGGCCCTTGCCCTGCAGGCACGCGGACATGAGGTATGCCTGATCGACCGTCAGGCCCCCGGCCTGGAGACGAGCCACGGCAATGCGGGCGTCATCCAGTCCGAAGCGGTCGAACCCTATGCCATCCCCCGCGATCTGGCGACATTGTGGAGCTATGCCAGCGGGCAAAGCAATGATGTCGTCTGGCATCTCGGACATGTGCTGCCGATGCTGCCGAACCTGTGGCGCTATTTCCGTGCCTCGGCTCCGGCCGCGCATAAGCGCGCAGCGGCCAGCTATGTCGAGCTGATCCGGCGCGCGCTGTTCGACCATGCGCCGCTGATCTCTGCCTCGGGCGCGGAACCGCTGATCCGGCGCAGCGGAATGGGCGAACTGTATCGCAGCCCCAAGGCGCTGGAGGCGGCACAGGCCCATGCCACAAGGATCGAGGCGGAATATGGCATCCCCTTCGAAACCCATAGCCGCGCCGAGCTTCAGGCCGCCGAACCCGCCCTGACCGGCGAGGTCGCGGGTATGGTGCTCTGGACCAGCCCGTGGAGCAGCATGGACCCGGGCGCGCTGACCCGCGCCTATGCCGACCTCTTCGTGGAACGCGGCGGGCAGATCGTCACCGGCGAGGCCATGACCCTGACCCGAGAGCCTGCGCAGGGCTGGTCGGTCATGACCTCCGACGGCAAGATCCATGCCGAACAGGCGGTAGTGTCCCTGGGGCCGTGGTCGCCTGCGCTGCTGGCGCGGTTCGGGCGGCGGGTTCCGATGATCCTCAAACGCGGCTATCACGGGCATTACCGGACCGCCCAGACCCTGAGCCGCCCCTATGTGGATGTCGATAGCGGCATCGTGCTGAGTTCGATGACGCGCGGGCTGCGCATCACCACCGGCGCCGAGCTGACCGCCGCCTCGGCCCCGCGCTGCCTCAGGCAGCTGGAACGCGGCCGTCAGGCGGCGGGTGAGTTAATGGAGATCGGCGAGGCCGTTCCCGACAGCCTGTGGCACGGGCACCGCCCCTGCCTTGCGGGCATGTTGCCGATGGTCGGGCCGGTCGCCGGAGAGGCGGGGCTATGGCTCAATACCGGCCACGGCCATCAGGGCTTCACCCTTGGACCGACCACAGGCGAGATTCTGGCCCAGATCGTTGAGGGGCGGCAGGATGCGTTGACTCAGGCGCTTGCACCGCAATTCTTGTAAGATCCTGCCGGTTTCCGGCGCTTGCGGCAAGAATCCGGCGCGTTTTCCGCGTTCCGGCGGCGGGATGCTTGCGTTCACCCTAGGGGCACGATAGCTGGAACACAGATCAAGCCGCGCAAAGGAGAGTCAGGTGAGCGATAAGGACCGGGTCAGAGATGGCCAGTCGATCAGTCGGGCGGTCTTCGTTCTGCGCGTGGTAGCGGACAATCCGGGAGCCAGTCTGGGCGAGATCGCCAAAGCCACAGGGCTGGCGCGATCGACCGTGCAAAGACTGGTCGCCGCCCTGCATGCCGAGGGGCTTCTGGCCAAGACGGCAGGCCATCAGGGCGTTTCGCTGGGCATGGAACTGGCGCGTCTCGGAGCGAAGGTCCAGATCGACATCCGCCAGCTTCTGCGCCCGCTGATGGAAGACCTGCATCGCGAGGTGGGCGAGAATATCGACCTCACCCTGTTTGATCATGGCAAGGCCATCGTGATCGAACAGCTGGCCGCGCATGAAGGCATCCGCGTGCTGTCCTATGTCGGACGCGAACACCCCATCCACTCCAGCGCCAATGGCAAGGCGCATCTGTCCCAGATGGGCCGCGAAAGCGCCCTTGCCCGTCTGGGCGCGGCTCCCGAGCGCTTTACCGAACACACGCTGACCGATCCGCAGGCCATTCTGGACCAGGTCGGCACCCAGGCGCAGTCGGGACTGTTTCTGGATAACGAGGAATTCTCGGAACAGACCTGCGCCATCGCGATCACCCTGCCGGTGATCAACGGCCAGAACCTCGCCTTGGGCGTGGCGATGCCGAAATTCCGTTTTGAACGCCATGCCGCTGCCGTCAAGGCGGCGCTTCTGCTGTTCCGCAAGCGGGTGCAGGACGCCTTCGGCGCCACCGTCTGAACACCCACCCCCGATCCACTGTATTGCCAAGCGGTCCCCCAGAGCCTCATGCCCTGCGGGGCTGTCCTGCGCCCTGCGCGCACCCTGCGGGCCCCAAAATCCTTCCGCCGCGCCGCCGCCCCCGCATAGGGCAAAAGGCCCTTTTTTGTGGCGAATTCTTCGCAACTTACCGAGATTCAAGGCAGCAACAGGCCCCGTTCCGCGTCCCCACCGGCGCGGAGAAATTTGATCTATCTCAAAAACTGTCGCTTGACATCACTTCGCGATTTTACCACATTGCGATACAGTGCACCACATTACGGTGCAGAGCCGTTGAGGAGCGGCCCATATATAGCATCTGGGAGGATCACCTATGCTTTTGGCAGCCAAGATTTTGCTGACCGTATCGACGCTGGGCTACAGCGCGATTCCCTTCGCGTTCGACACCAATAAAACCCATTGGTTCAACCATTCCTGGACCTCACATGCGCGCTTCCACTGCGTCTGGCAGGTGATGTCCTATGTGTATATCGGGCTTGTCTCGCTGTATCTGATCTGGACGGCAGGCGATGACAGCTGGCGGCTTTGGGTGCCCGCCATTCTGGCCCTTTGCGCCTATGGCGGCTTCTGGACAGCGGTTTTCCTGCGCAAGCGCCTTCAGCTTTCGCTGGTGGACGAGGTGAACGGTGTCACCCCCTTCATGCTGCCCATTCTGGGCGAATGCGATGCGAATGTGACGCTGTTCTCGTCTGCAGTCCTGCTGCTGGGATCGGCCTCTGCCGTGCTGGCGGTGGCGACCTTCCCCAGCGTGTAAGGGCGCGGCCCAAGACACTCCCGTGCGATCGGCGCTCCCCCCGCCGGTCCGCACCTGTCGGGCGCGGGGGCTGTCCCCAGATTGGCCAGCCCCCCGCCCTACAACAGCGCCGATCCGCACCAGACAGCGGCCCCTCTGGCAGACACAAAAATGCGCGCGGTCCTTGGCAAGACCGCGCGCATCGCGTTTTCAAACCGGCAGAACCTATCTGGGCATCTTGAAGAAATCCGCAATCTTCTCGCCAAAGCGGTCCGCGCTGAGCGGGACATCCAGACGCTGATAGGCGCGTTCTGCAATCTCGGGCGGCAGGACCGCCTGACGGGCTTCGAGGAGATCGCTCAGGAAGCTCGGGCTGAATTCGGGATGCGGCTGGACGCTCAGGGCTTTCGTACCATAGGCCAGCATCGCATTGGCACAGAAGTCGGATTGCCCGATCACATGCGCCTCGGGCGGCGGCACCACGACCTGGTCCTGATGCCAGGCCATCATCATCTGCTTGCTGCCATCTTCCATCCGGTATTCGGTGGCCCCGACAGACCAGCCGCCCGCGAATTTCTCGACCTTGCCCCCAAGGGCCTGCGCCAGAATCTGGTGCCCGAAACACACGCCCACAATCGGCACTTGCGCCGCATAGGCCGCACGCAGAAAGGCCTCGAGCGGGGCGATCCAGGGGTGATCCTCATAGACCCCGAATTTGGACCCCGTGATCAGCCAGCCATCCGCGTCATGCACCGAGTGCGGCAGTTCGCCATCCAGAACGCGCCATGTCGCGAAGCTGAAGCCCTTGCCTGCCAAGAGCCGCTTGAACAGGTCATCATAATCGCCGTGAATAGGCTTCAGCTCATCAGGCGAGGTGCCCGTCTGCAAAATTCCGATTTTCATGGCCACTCCTTTGAAACTCACTGCCAGAAAGACCAGAGGCGGAGACCTGCCCGCGCAGCCCTCCGCCCCATTCGTGTCAGGCCATCACGTAGCCCAGCACGAGAAAGACGCCCACCGTGACAACCGCGCCGAACAACGCATAGGGGAATTGCGTGAAGGCGTGGGAAATGGGTGAGCATCCTGCCCCTTGTGCGGCAAGCACGGTCGAGTCACTGAAGAAACACGCGTGGCTGCCGAAGGAAGATGCGGAAAGGAGCGCGCCGATCACCAGCGCCATATTGGCATGGATGCCCTGTGCAACCGGTGCGACAATCGGAATGGCGATGATGAACACGCCCCAGCTCGATGCGGTGCCAAACACCACCAGAGCCAGCGAGACAAAGACCAGCGCGGGCAGAAGTTCCTTGCTCATCAAGGGGGTCAGCGACTCGATGACATATTGCGTCATGCCCAGAGCATCATTGATATCCTTGAGCAGGAAGCCCGCGATCACCGTCGACAACGGATAGAGCATGACCTTGAAACCGTCGAAGATGGCTTCCATCTGGCGCTCGAAGCTTAGCAGGCCCTGCAGGTAATACAGTCCGACCGTGGCCACCAGCGTCAGCAGCACGCCGCGCAGAAGGTCGATTTCGTAATAGATCGTCGCCACAACCAGCAGCACCATCGGGAAGAGGAAGTTGAACATGCCGACGCCATTGCTCATCTTCTTGCCGTCATAGATCACGGCTTCGATTTCGGTGCCCTGAAAATCGGGCGGGATCGGCTGTCCGGCCTTGGCACGGGCTTCGGCTTTTTTCATCGGGCCGAAATCCTTGATGACGCCGAAAGCCACCAGAAACACGAGGATCAGCGCGACCCATGCATAGATCATGAAAGGGATCGCCGAGAGATAGAGCGACAGGCCCTTGCCGCTTGCGGCAATCCCGTTTTCTTCCAGCAGCCCCGCAAAGAACACCGCCCAAGTCGAGACCGGCACGATGACGCACATCGGCGCTGCGGTGGAATCGATGATATAGGCCAGCTTCTCGCGCGAGACCTTGTAATGGTCGGTCAGCTTCTTGACCGAGGACGAGACGGCCAGACAGTTCAGATAGTCATCGATAAATACGATCACCCCGATCATGGCCGTCACCACCAGTGACTGGCGCTGGGATTTGATCTTGGTGCGCAGCCATGACGAGAAGCTGCCAAGACAGCCCGAATGCTCCAGCAGCGCGATCAGCCCGCCCATCAAGCCGCAGACCAGAATGATCCAGACGATGGTCTCGCTGCCCATCACGCTGGAAAGCCGGTCTGAGAAATGCGCGATCAGATCGCCCCCGCCCAGCATGATCAGGCCGGCAAAGCCGCCAATGATCAGCGCCTCGAAGGGACGGCGCGTGACAATGGCCATGACAAGAACCAGCAGCGTGGGCAAAAGGCTCAGCGCGCCCCAGGACGTGTCAGGGGTATGGGTGACGTAGAGATAATAGAAAAAGGCAATCACCGCGAGCACACTGGCAAGAACCCATGCCGCTTTCGGATGATTACGATACGCAAGAATGGTGCGCGTCATTTGTTCCATGGTTAGTTCCTCTCTGGCCCTTTGTTTTTGTTGCGGCACGCGTCGGGCAGTGGCGTGCCGCTTTGGGGTGTCGGCCCCTTCGGGGCGCGAGGGTTGAAAAACGAGGTAACGGACGGTGGTCAGATACCCAGACGATCGCGCAGCGCATACCACCACGCGCCCATGACCGTGTAAGGCACGCGGAAGGTCCGCCCGCCGGGGAACGGAATCCACGGGATTTTGGCAAAGGTATCAAAGCGCGACAGATCGGCATCCACGGCCTCGGACAGGATCCGCCCGAACAGATGCGCGCCAGTGACCCCGTGACCGGAATAGCCATGCGCGAAATAGGTATTGCTACCGATCCGGCCCATCTGCGGCACGCGCGAGAAAGACAGTGCGAAATTGCCCGACCAGCGGTAATCGATCTTCACATTGGACAGCTGCGGGAAGACCTTCTTGAGGTTCGGCACGATCTTGGCCTCGATATCCGCCGGATCGGTGCCGCCATAGACAAGCCCGCCGCCAAAAATCAGCCGCTTATCCCCCGAAAGGCGGAAGTAATCGAGGATATAGCGGATATCTTCGATACATTCGTCCCCCGGCAGGATTTCCTGTGCCAGTGCCTCGCCCAGAGGTTCGGTGGCGATCATCTGCGTCGAGACCGGCATCACCCGCCATTCCAGCGTCGGCACCACCTTCCCCAGATAGGCATTGCCACACAGGATCAGCGTCTTGCAGGTCAGGCTGCCTTTGGCGGTGCGCACGACGGGCCGCGCGGCCTCGGTATCGACAGAGGTTACCGGCGAATGCTCGTAGATCACGCCACCATTCTGTTCGAATGCCGCAGCCTCTCCCAACGCCAGATTGAGCGGATGCATATGCCCGCCGGTATGGTCGATCATCCCACCGGAGAACACATCCGAACCGATTTTCTCGCGCAGCTGCGCTTTGCTCAGGATTTCCTGATTATGATGGCCATAGCTCTCCCAAAGCGCCTTGCGCTCTTCGAGTTCGCGCATATGCGCGGCGGTATAGCCCGCAAAGATATTGCCGTTTTTCAGATCGCAACGGATGTCATAAGTGGCAATCCGGTCCCGGATGATCTCCTGCCCCTCCTGCACGAGCCCCGCCACGAAAGAGGCCGTATCGCGGCCATAGCGCCGTTCGATGGTCTGCAAGGAGGCGTTCAGACCGTTCACGATCTGCCCGCCATTGCGCCCCGAGGCCCCCCAGCCGACCTGCGCGCCCTCGACAATCGCCACACGATGGCCCTTCTCGGCCAGAAACAGCCCCGCCGACAGCCCGCTATATCCCGCACCGACAATACAGATATCGATATCCTGATCGCCGGTCAGTTGCGGGCGACGGGGCGACGGGTTGGCCGAGGCAGCATAATAGCTGCCGGTGTGCTGGCCCGCGCCAGCATAGGAAGCGGTCATCGCATTCATCAGACGGTCTCCAGATAGGTGTGATATTCGAAATCGGTCACGCGGCGGTTGAACACACGCAATTCCTGCGTCTTGCAGGCCGTCAGCATACGCTGAAGCTGCGGGTTGTAGATCGCGGGCACATGCGCCCCGACCTTGAAGGCCTCGATTGCAGAGGCCCAGTCCAGCGGCAGATGCGGCAGATCCTGATCATAGGCATTGCCGGTAATCGGGGCGGCGGGGTCCCATTTGCCCTCGATCCCCATCAGGGCCCCGCCCAGAATGCTGGCCAGCACCAGATAGGGGTTGGCATCCGCACCGGCAACGCGATGTTCGATCCGGCGTGCCTTGTGGCTGCCGCCCGGAATACGCACCGCGACCGTGCGGTTTTCATAGCCCCATGCAATGGCGGAAGGCGCGTGCGACCCCGGCGCCAGACGGCGATAGGAATTTTCGTGCGGCGCAAAGGTCAATGTGCATTCGGCCATCGTATGCAAAAGCCCCGCCACCGCATGCCAGAGCAGATCCGTGCCCTGCGGCCCGCCATCGTCAAACACATTGCGACCGTCTTTGTCGATCAGCGAGAAATGGACGTGGAAGCCGCTGCCCGACAGCGCACCATAGGGCTTGGCCATGAAGGTCGCCACAAGGCCGTGCTTGCGGGCCACCCCCCGCACCGTCTGCTTGAACAAGATCGCATCATCGGCGGCGCGCAGCGGGTCGGGGACATGCATCATATTGATTTCAAACTGTCCCGCGCCATTTTCGGAAATCGCCGCATCGGCGGGAATGCCCTGCTCGCGACAGGCATCGAAAACATCGCTGAGAAAATCATCGAAATGCAGCAGCTCATCGACGGAATAGACATCATCGGAGTGAAGCTGCTTGCCCGAAACCGGCGAATTCGGAGGTTCCGGCAGATCGGGTTCGGGATTGACGAGGTAGAATTCCAGCTCGGTCGCGACAACGGGGGTCAGGCCAAGCGCGGCGAAACGGCGGGTGATCTCTTCAAGGGCGCGCCGTGGATCCGCCGGAAAGGGATCGCCATTCGCGCAGGAAAGCGTCATCGGGGCAAGGATGGCGGGCGGATCGGCCCATGTCATCGGTAACAGCCCGCGCTCGATCATGCCACCGCGTCCGATGGCCTCGCGGGAGGGGAAAAGCGGATCTTGCTGCGCGATCTCCTCCCCCCAGACATCCACCCCCAAAGCCGCAAGAGGTATCCGCAATCCGGCATCGCAGAGCTTGCCGATCTGCGCGACAGGAACGCGCGTTCCACGCAGCATCCCGTTCAGATCGCAGACCGTCACAAGGGCGCTTTCGATCTCCGGATGGTCTTGCAACCACAGATTCGCATCCTGTCGTTCCATCGCTCCCCCCAAATGCGATACTGATTCGAAAAATGTGATATCATTTTTCTGACTTGTATCTTCTTTTCACTTCCAGTCAACTGACACGGTGGTGACATAACATTTCAAGGCACGGAAAAGCGTAGCGCTTAATGAGCAAGACAAGCGACCTGAACCTCCCCGATATCAAAGCAGCCCCCGGATTGACCGTGCAGGAATATGCGTATCTGCGCTTGCGCAATGCCATCATGCTGGGCGCGATTGCTCCGGGAACCAACCTGACCATACGCGGTCTGGCCTCCTATCTGGATCTAAGCCCGACCCCTGTGCGCGAGGCGATCCGGCGGCTCAGCTCGGAGAATGCGCTCGAGGTTCTCAACAATCGCCGCCTGTCGATCCCGCATATGAAAGCGGGGCGTTTCGAGGAGCTGATCCAACTCCGGATCACCTTGGAAACCCACGCGGCCGAACGTGCCCTCCCCTATTTTTCTGACGTCATTATCAACGACTTGACCAGAATGGACGATGAAATGGATCAGGCCGTTCTGGAGCATCGCACGGAAGATCTGACCCAGTTGAACCATGATTTCCACCGCCGCCTCTATGCCGCCAACCCCAATTCCCAAGCGATCCCGCTGATTGAAAGTGTGTGGTTGCAATTAGGGCCGTTCCAGCGGCAGGTAGTGCGCGAGGTAAAGCAATATTACAGCGTGGACCGCCATAAAGAGATCCTGAATGCCTTACGCCAGCGGGACCCGATGGCGCTTGTGGTGGCCATCGAGAATGATATCCGCGACGGGATTGTGCGCTCGGGTCGCGAGAAGCTACAAAAAGAGGCGCAGCGCACCCAGCCGCTTTTGCACTAAACCGCGCCGCCCGTATCGGGATCACCATGTTTGACCCGAAACCGCAGCCATGAGCAGCGGATATAATGATATTGCTTTCTAAAAAATGTGATACTATTTTTGAAAATGTAATACCAATTTCAACATGGGGGTCTTCAGATGGCACTCAAAACGCATCAGGACTGGCTTGATGCCCGTCAGAATCTGACGATCCGTGCACAGGCGCTGATTGACGGGAAATTTGTGGCGGCGTCTTCGGGGCGCAGCTTTGCCTCGGTCTCGCCGGTTGATGGCAGCACCCTCGCGCAGGTCGCGGATTGCGGTCAGGAAGATGTCGATCTGGCCGTCGCGGCAGCACGACGCGCCTTCGAAGACGGCCGCTGGTCCAAGCGCGCGCCCGCCGAACGCAAGGCCGTGCTGTGCCGTCTGGGCGATCTGGTCCGCGCCCATCGCGACGAACTGGCCCTGCTGGAAACGCTGGACATGGGCAAGCCGATTGCCGACAGCACCTCGATTGATGTGCGCGCGGTGGCGAATTGCTTTGCATGGTATGGCGAGGCGATCGACAAGATCTATGACGAGATCGCCCCCACCCCTTCGGACACGCTGGCGCTGGTCAGCCGCGAGCCTCTGGGAGTGGTTGCTGCGGTTGTGCCGTGGAATTTCCCGATGCTCATGGCCAGCTGGAAAGTCGCGCCCGCATTGGCGGCAGGCAATTCGGTTGTGCTGAAACCATCGGAAAACTCGTCGCTCTCGGCGCTCCGGCTGGCCGAACTGGCACTGGAAGCGGGTGTGCCGCCCGGCGTGTTCAACGTGGTGACCGGCTGGGGTCCGGAAACGGGCAAGGCGCTGGGGCTGCATATGGATGTGGACGGGCTGTTCTTTACCGGCTCGACCGCGGTCGGGCGCTTCTATATGGAATATGCCGCGCGTTCGAACCTGAAAAAGATCGGGCTGGAACTGGGCGGCAAAAGCCCCAACATCATCCTGTCAAGCTATCACGACATCCGCCACGCCGCCGAAACCTCGGCCAATTCCGCCTTCTTCAACCAAGGAGAAATGTGCACCTGCCCCAGCCGCCTGATCGTCGAGGAAAGCGTTCATGACGAGGTGGTCGATGTGCTTCTTGCGCAAAGCAAAGCCTTCGCCCCCGGTCATCCGCTTGATCCGGCAACCCGTTTTGGTGCGATGGTGGACGAACGCCACACGACGCGCGTTCTGGGCTTTGTCGATATCGCGCAAGAAGACGGCGCGACCCTTGCAACGGGGGGCAAACGTGTCTGCATGGACAGCGGAGGCTGCTATCTGGAACCCACGATCTTCGACCATGTGCGCAATGACATGCGGATCGCGCAGGAAGAGGTCTTCGGGCCGGTGCTGTCGGTCATCACCGTCAAGGATGTGGACGAGGCACTCCGCGTGGCCAATGACACGCCCTTCGGGCTGGCCTCCTCGATCTGGACGGATGACCTGAGCACCGCCCATCGCGCCGCGAAGGAATTGCGGGCCGGTCTGACCTATGTGAACTGCTATGACTGCGACGACATGACCGTGCCGTTCGGCGGCTTCAAGGAAAGCGGGATCGGGCGGGACAAGTCCTTGCATGCGCTCGATAAATATACCGAGCTCAAGACCACATGGATCAAGTTGTCGAAGTAATCGAAAGGCCCCGTCCTTGCGCCGACTGACCGGCTTGGACTGACCGGCTTGGACTGACCGGCTTGGGGCGCAGGGCCTGCCGATATGGCCCGGAACACGCCAACGGACAAAGACCGGAAATTGAAAACGGGGCGCCTGCTGGGCGCCCCGTTCCTGTTGCAATCGATCCCTATGGCGCGGGTCAGCGCAAAGCGCTGACATCCTTGGCGCTGACAGGATCGGCAGAATTGCCCCATGCGCTGCGCAGGAAGCTGGCCAGTGCCGCAACATCGTCATCGGACAGGCGGTCGGCAAATCCGGGCATTTTCAGTTCTGCCGGCCGCTGCGCGGTCGACGGTATGGCCGCGCCATGCAGAATGGTGTCCACCAGCCCGTTCGACTGTTTCGCCGTCACAGTGGCATTGCCTGCCAGAGCCGGGAAGATCCCCGCAGCCCCTTTGCCATCGGCAAAATGGCAGGCCGCGCAATTATCCATGAACAGGCGCGCACCCAAAGGCTGGTTCTCGGGCGTCAACAACAGCTTGCGCGTGGCGTCATCCAGACCGGCTTTCAGCTCTGCCGGTCGTGCCACAGCCGCTTTCGGGGCCGCCTCGCCGGTCACCGCCACGGGCTGGTATGCAGCGATCGACCGCAGATAGGCGACCATCGCGGCGCGGTCTTCATCGCTGAGATATTGCAGCGAATCGCGGATCGCCAGCGCCATCTCGCCCGAGACCCCCGCATGGGCATTGCGCCCCGAAGCAAGGAACAGGTCCAGATCGGCCGCCGACCACGATTTGATCGTCGCATCGGCGCTGCGCAGATCGGGGGCGGTCCAGCCATCGATCACACCGCCCGACAGGAAATCGGGATCGGAGGCGTCCGTGCCATTCTGCGCGAAGGCCAGATTGCGCGGACTATGGCAGGCCGCACAATGGCCCGGCCCTTCCACCAGATAGGCCCCCCGCGCGATCCGCGCATCCTGCGAGGGCGGCACGAAACCGACCTTCGGAAGCCCTACCCATTTCCACGCGCGAATGCCCCAACGCTGGTTGAAGGGGAAGCTTAACGCCGTCGCCTGCACCTTGTTCTCGACCGGTTCCAGCGTGTCATGGAAATAGGTATAGAGCGCCTCTATATCGGCCTCGGACAGTTTGCGATAATTGTCGTAAGGCATGGCCGGATAAAGGTTTTCGCCATGTTTGCCGATGCCGTCCACCAAGGCGGCACGGAACTCGTCCAGTGTCCAGTCGCCAATTCCCGTCGCCTTATCGGGGGTGATATTGGAGGCATAGATCGTGCCGAAGGGGCTGGCGATCGCGCGCCCGCCCGCATAGGGCGTGCCCCCTTCTGCCGTGTGGCAGGCCGCGCAATCGGCCACACGCGCCACATATTCGCCGGTCTTGTCCTGATGCGCGGGCAACCATTGCGCATCGAAAGACAGGTCCTTCGCCGAACTGCGGTGCTGGGGCACCAGAATCATGGCGGCGATCACAATGATCGCGGCAATGGCCAGCCACATGATGAGGCGTAGAAACTTAAGCATCTTTCATCCTCCTCACATCAATGGCCGCGGATTGGGCAGATAGTCCTTGCGGAGGTGATCCACCGCCCAATAGGCCAACCCGCCGACCGCTCCGGTGGGGTTGTATTGCAGGTTCTGCGGGAAGGCCGAGGCCCCCATCACGAAGACATTGTGGCAGTCCCAGCTTTGCAGGTAGCGGTTGATCGCAGAAGTCTTGGGATCGGTGCCCATGATCACGCCACCGGTATTATGCGTCGTCTGGTACGGACGCACATCATATTGCGCCCCCGCCTCCTTGTAGGAGGATTTTATCATATCGGGATTGAGGCTCTGGGCGATGGGCTCGATCTTCGATTTCATGAACTGTGTCATGCGGATATCGTTGTCCTGCCAGTTATAGGTCATCCGCATCAGCGGGCGCCCGTGACGGTCTTTATAGGTCGGGTCCAGATCCAGATAGACATCGCGATAGGCCATATTCGACCCGTGCGAGGCAATCGACATCGAATGGCCGTACCATTCCTGCGTCGCCGCCTTCCATTCCGCCCCCCAGCTTGGCGTTCCCTGCGGCAGGGACATCTGCTGGATCGGGCGACCGCCGGTATGCCCGCCGGTGATATAGCTCCCACCGATAAAGCCTTCCTTGGCAAAATCGATCTGGCCGATAGAATAATCATCCAGCGAATAGCCAACCGATCCCGTGCCGATAAAGGGGTCGAAATTATGCTCTTTGAAGAACAGGCTCGTGCCGCCGGTCACCTGATAGGCATAGTTCTTGCCCACCACCCCCTCGCCCGTTACCGGATCGTAAGGCTGGCCGATGCCCGAAAGCAGCATCAGATGCACGTTATGCAGCGAAAAGGCCGCCACGATCACCAGATCTGCGGGCTGGAAGACCTCCTCACCGGCTTTTTCGTCCCAATAGGTGACGCCGGTTGCGGTCTTGCCATCTTCGGCCTTCTCGATCTTCAGAACTTCGGAATTAACCCGATATTCGAAATTCGGCATCCGCTTGAGAGCCCCCAGAACGCATGTCTGCGGCGAGGATTTCGAATAGTTCAGACAGCCGAACCGTTCACAGAAGCCGCAATAATTGCACGGACCAAGCTGCATGCCATATTCGTTCACATAGGCCGCAGAGGCGTTGGCCGACGGGCGCGGGAAGGGATGCAGCCCCTGCGCGCGGGCGGCCTGCGCGAACATCTCGCCATCAAGGTTCTGCACCAGCGGCGGCAGCGGGTAATCGGTCGAGCGCGGGGCCTCGAACGGATTGCCGCCCTCAATGATATTACCGTTGATATTGCCCGCCTTGCCGGAAATCCCCGCCATATTCTCGAAACGCGTCAGATAGGGCTCCATCTCTTCGGCGGTCACACCCCAATCCTGAATGGTCATGCCCTCGGGGATGGTCTGCGCGCCGAAGGTCTCCTCGACATAGGATTTCAGCCGCCATTCCACCTCTTGCGGACGCCATGTCTGGCCGTTCCAGTGGATCCCCGCACCGCCCACACCATCCCCGGGCAGGAAAGAGCCCAGATGCCGGTAGGGCAAGGCGGTCTCTTGCAGCGTGCGCCGGATGGTCAGCGTCGATTTGGCCGGTTTTTGCATGAATTTGTAGCGGATGCCGTATTTCAGCTCGTCCGCCACATCGGGATATTTGAAATCGGGCACGGTATCGCGGTCCTCGCCGCGTTCCAGTGCCAGCACATCCAGCCCTTCCTTGCACAGTTCTATCGAAAGGATCGAACCGGTCCAGCCAAGCCCGATCACAACAACGTCTTTTTTGGGTGCCTGACGTGTCATGGATTACCCCCTCTCGCCTTTGATCGACACCGGCCCGAGCGGATAGGGCTGGTCGCGCATCTCCACCCATTCGGTGTAGGACGCCCGCGCGCCGGGAAAGCCGATATGCTTCCAGCCCGCCATCTTGTAATTGCCGCCATACATCGGATCGGCAAAGAACCCCTCTTTGGTATTGCTCAGCAAAATGGTGAAGAAGTCACGCAGCTCGGGGGGAAGGATCTCGGCGCGCCCGCCTCCGGTGCCGTCTCCTTTGTTGTTTTGCAAGGCGGTCAGCGCGGCATCCTGATCGGCAGAAGACAGCTCAACGAAAGACGCGCCGAATTGGGCCCGACACCATGTGTCGAATTCCGGAATGGCCTTGCGATAGACCTGAGCCGGGGTCAGGGGCGTCTGCCAGCCCAGCAGCGGATCGGCGGCCGCATCATGCGGGCCGTCCATATACCAGTCATCGGCATTGCCATACTCACCGGCAAGCTGCCGGTCGATAAACACCGGCACCCGCGCCTCGATCGCGCCGGGAGCCGCCTCGTCACCGGGGATCAGCCGTGCGCAGGCCGCCATCAGGAACGACCATTCCGCCGCCGTCAGATAAACGGGTTCGTACTGGTCAAGCGGCGGAGCGTCCTTGGTCTGGGCGGCAGCTGGGTTGGTCACCTGGCTTAGGGCGAAACCCGCAGCGCCCGCTTTCAAAAACCCGCGTCGCGTCGCGGCGAAAGAGGAACTGGGCATCGGATACCTTTCTGACAATAGGTTGGGTCTTATGTGGCGCGCCCTGCAACATGGCGCATTTCCCGTCAGAAGCTGCGACAAATTGTCTGGCTAAGGCTGGTTCTAGGGCATGTTCACAGTTTGAAAAGCAAAATTGATCGATTTTGTGGGAAAATTTCTGTGTTTCGAGGCAATCCCTTAGCGCCGGTCGCACATAGTAGCCGCCCGTTCTGCCCGCCCGTCCGGCGGAAATGTGCCGCAAGGTAACAAATGCCTATCCCCGCGCCCCGCCCGCACGAAAATACAGGCGGCGCACGCGGGGGCCCAGGCATCCGGCCTCTGCTGGCGGGTGGAAAACCGCGCAAGTTCAGCCGCTAACGCTATTTCCTGCATCAACCATGCAGGATACGCATTAGACTTTACCTCCGGCCACGCGCTTGGTGGCGCAACCGGTGCCCGCTCAGGGCACCGCGCTTCTCACAGGGACCGGACCAGACGCATGTCGGATCAAAAATTCTTCGCCAATATCGAACGTTTCATCGCCAACGCGACGCCGCATCTTGCCTTGCCCGAAGGGCTGGACGAGCGGATCACCCAATGCAATTCCACCTATGCGGTGCGCTTCGGGGTGAAATTGCGGGGCCGGATCTACAGCTTCGAGGGCTGGCGCTCGGTCCATAGCGAACATATCGAACCGGCCAAAGGCGGCATCCGCTATGCGCCCGACGCGAATATGGACGAGGTCGAGGCGCTGGCCGCGCTCATGAGCCTTAAATGCGCGCTGGTCAATGTGCCCTTCGGCGGCTCCAAGGGTGCCTTGCGCATCAACCCCTCCGACTGGAGCGAGGACGAGCTGGAGCGCATCACCCGCCGCTTCACACAGGAACTGGCGCGCCGCGACCTAATCCATCCCGGTCGCAACGTTCCCGCCCCCGACATGGGCACCAGCGAACGCGAAATGGCATGGATCGCCGATGAATACCGCAAGACCGGCCGTGCCGATGCCATGAATGTCAATGCCTGCGTAACCGGCAAACCCGTGGCGCGTGGCGGCATCGAAGGCCGTGTCGAGGCGACGGGCCGTGGGGTGCAATATGCCGTGCGCGCCTATCTCGCCCATCCCGAAATGCCCGCCGTTTCGGGCCAGAAAACCGTCGAGGGCCTAAGCGTTGTCGTACAGGGCTTCGGCAATGTGGGCTATCACGCGGCAAAATTCCTTGCCGAGGACGGTGCTAAGATCGTCGGGATCGTCGAGCATGACGCGGCCATTTTCGCTGCCGAAGGTCTGGATGTCGAGGCCGTGGCCGCCCATCGCCGCGCGACCGGTTCGATCGGCGGGTTTGCCGGTGCCGAAACCGTGCCAAGCGCCGAAGGCCTGACCCATATGGCCGCCGATATCCTGATCCCCGCCGCCAAAGAAGCCGCCATCACCGAGGCGAATTGCGAAGACATCAACTACAAGCTGATCGTCGAGGCCGCGAACGGGCCGGTGACCGCTGCCGCCGAAGACTGCCTTGGTCGCCGTGGCATCCATATCCTGCCCGATCTCTTCGTCAATGCGGGCGGGGTTGTGGTAAGCTATTTCGAATGGGTCAAAAACATCACCCATATCCCCTTCGGCCTGATGGAACGCCGCCAGAAAATCGCGAACGGGCTGTCGATGGTGAATGCGCTCGAGCAGGTCTCCGGTCACACTCTGGCCGAGGAACTGCGCGCCAGCATCGCCCGCGACACGCAGGAAATCGACCTTGTGCGCTCGGGTCTGGAAGAGATCATGACCCGCGCCTTCAACGAGATCGCCACCCAGAAACAGGCCCTGCCCGACGCAAATCTGCGCACTGCCGCCTATGCCGTTTCCATTGCCCGAATTGCGGATTATTATCGCGCGATCGGACTGTAACGGGTGCACTGAATGGATATGCGTTGGCTGGAGGATTTCCTCGCGCTTGTCGAAATGCGGAATTTCACCCGTGCGGCAGAATTCCGCAATGTTTCGCAGGCCGCCTTCAGCCGGCGCATACAATCGCTGGAGCACTGGGTCGGCTCCGCCCTGATCGTCAAGGGGGCGGTGCCCGTGCGCCTGACCGAGGCGGGCGAGCAGTTCCGCGAGGATGCCGCCGCCTCTGTCGAGCGCCTGCTGGGGGCGCGTTCCAAGATCCGCTGCAACCAGTTCGAGCTGATGTCACAGGTGCGTATCGCCACGCCCAACTGTCTGGCACGGTCGGATTTCAAGCGCGTGCTGCAGATGCTGCGCGGGCGGGTCAAATCCTCTTTCTCGGTGATTGTGGGCAATACGCAGGATGTAACGGCCCGCTATATGGCCGGAGATGCCGATATCCTGCTGTGCCATGACAATCTGGCCCTGCCTAGCCCCGTGCATTCGGACGCACAGGAGCGGCTTGTCGTGCGCCGCGACCGCTTCATGCCCTATGCCGTGCTGAACGAGGACAAACGCGCCGCCTTCGGCTTTCCGGGCAATGCGCGCCATCCTTTCCCGCTGATTTCCTATTCGCACAAGGCCTATTTCATGCGCCTGTTCGAACATGTCCTTGAACGCGCGCCCGCCCTGCCCGCCTACAAGATCACCGTGCAATGCGACATGTCCGACGTGCTCAAGGAGATCATCATGGAGGGGCATGGCGTCGGCTGGTTGCCCGCCTCTGCGGTGGATGCCTCGGCCGCGCAGGTCATCGGGCCGATTGGCGGGCCGGAATGGGCGCTGGATGTCGAGATCTGCGCCTATCGCCCGCGCCGCGATCTTGCGCCGGAAATCGAGGCGCTTTGGGATGCGCTCAGACAGGAGGTCGGAAGTGACCGTTGACGCTCAGGCCCTACAGGCTTTTCTGGACAGGCTGACCGCCGATATCCACGCCCGCCACGATTGGGGCGAAGTGGCCAATTACATCCCCGAACTGGCCAAGGTCGATCCGGCGCAATTCGCCGTGTCGATTGCGCTGGCCGATGGCCGCCTGCTGCATGCGGGCGCCAGTGCGCGCCGCTTCTCGATCCAGAGCGTCTCGAAGGTCTTCACGCTGGCCTGCGTTCTGGGGCGGCATGGTGAACAGATCTGGACCCGCGTGGGCCGCGAACCCTCGGGGACGCGCTTCGATTCCATCCTGCTGCTGGAGCAGGAGAAAGGCCGCCCGCGCAACCCGTTCATCAATGCGGGCGCGCTGGTGACCACCGATGCCCTGCTGACAGGGCGTGCGCCCCGCGAAGCCCTGAGCGAAGTGCTGGCCTTCCTGCGCGAGGCCGCGGAAGAGGATGACATCCATATCGACCCCGCAGTGGCCCTTTCGGAGGAACGGACCGGGTTTCGCAATATCGCATTAGCCAACTACCTGAAATCCTTCGACAACCTGCAAAACGCGCCTGAGCTGACACTGGGCACCTATTTCCATCAATGCGCCATAGAGATGACCACAGACCAACTGGCACGCGCAGGCCGGATCATTGCACAACTGCCCGGGGTCTCGCCGCTGCTGACCGCCGAAAAGGCGCGGCGGCTCAATGCTCTGATGATGACCTGCGGCCATTATGACGGGTCGGGCGATTTCGCGTTCCGTGTCGGCCTGCCAGGGAAAAGCGGCGTGGGCGGCGGCATTCTGGTGATCGCCCCAGGCGTCGCCTCGATTGCCGTCTGGTCGCCCGGCCTCAATCTTTACGGCAATTCCCATATGGGCACATATGCCGCAGAACAGATCGCGAAATTCACCGGCTGGTCCGTCTTCGGCTAAAAGCCCCCCCACAGGCCAAGGTCGCAGGGCGGAAAATCGGTCTGCACAGGGAGCCTGCGCTGCGTAGTTAACTGAATAGTCACCCTATTCCCGTTCTATTCATCTCACCTTTCGCGTCGCTTTGACCCGAGGGGCCGACCTCAAGGGGACAGGCGGAATTCGGGATGGCCAATGCAACACTGACCGGCAATAGCGGGGCCAATGGCGCCACGCTGACAAACGCCGCCGATGGCAGCGGCAAGCCCTCCCAGAACCAGTCCGATGTCACATTGCAGACCTCCAGCGCGACGGTGACCGGCACCGGTCGTTTCTATGACGTCAATTTTCTTGGCGGCAATGACACGCTTGTGGCCACCAACATGCCTTGGGTGCATCCCGATAGCGGATCGACCATCGGGTTTGACAATATCAGCATGGGCACCGGCAATGACCTTGTCGAACTGCATCGCAGCGCCTTTTACGACACGCTCGATATGGGCGATGGCGATGACACGCTGATCCTCGACAATTCCGGTGGCCGCGATGTCGTCATGGGGGCAGGCAATGACCGTGTGCAGCTCGATATGTCGCAAGCCGGTGCCGCCTCGGAAGAGGAACTGGCCCAGAAAGTCGGACAGGCCGCGATTGATCTGGATGGCGGCACGGGGTCGGATACGCTCAATCTGGTGGGAGACTGGACGCTGACACTGGCGGCGGGCAGCATCACGCTCGACACCAATAATGACGGCATTGGCGACAGCGTCACCAATGTATTGCGCTCGGATCAATACGGGCAGGTGCTGGGCATGCCCACGGTGCTGTCGGGCACCGTGCGCTGGGGCGACACGATCACCCTCAGCAATGGCGACACGGTTCTGGCCGAGGCGGCATTCTCGAATTTCGAGGCGCTGGAGGCGGTATGTTTCGCCGCGGGCACCCGCATCGCCACACCGCAGGGAGAGATCGCCGTGGAGCAGCTTCGCGAAGGCGATCTGGTGACTACCCGCAACGGGCCGCGCCCGATCCGCTGGATCGGCAAAAGGCGGTTGGACCTGATCGACCTGATGACAAACCCCAAGCTCCTGCCGATCCGCATCCCCGCCGGAGCCTTCGGCACAGGCCGTCCGCATAGCGACCTGCGCGTATCGCCGCAGCACCGGCTGGCCGTCCGGTCAAAGATTGCCGAGCGGATCTTCGGCACGCCCGAAGTTCTGGTTCCCGCCAAGCTGCTGGTGGGCGTGGGCGATATCCATATCGAGGGCGAGACACAGGAGATCCGGTATTACCACTTCATGCTGGATCACCATGCGGTGGTCATGGCCGAGGGCATGGAGGCCGAAACGCTTTATCCCGGCCTCCATGCGCTCAACTTCCTGACACCGGACGGGCGCGCCGAAGTCCTGTCTCTCTTTCCCGAACTGGCAGATCCCGGACATCAGGCCGTGCCCGCGCTGCCCCTCGTGAAAAACCGCGAGGCGCGGGCGCTGGTCGAACGGCATCGGCGCAATGCCAAACCCCTCTGGTCATGAGATGAACCAGAAGGTAACCTTATGAAACCACACACAGGACCGGTCGGGCACCATCTGCGAGGTACAGCCATTGGAAAGCAGTCTTTCCGAAGAAGAGCGCGGCAAAGTCCGTATCGTTTTGGGCGAGGATGTCGCCGATGTCCCGCATGTGTTGCCGCTGGTACGGCAGATGCACAAGGAAAGCCTGTTTTCCGATCTGCCCTTCGACCAGCCGCAATTCGATCAGATCATCGGCTTCATCCGCGACAATCCCGGCTATAACGGTGCGCTCTATGTCGAATATGACGGCGAGCCGGTGGCCTTTGCCTATTACGTCTTCCGCCCCTTCATGGGCAGCCGGAAATCATGGGTCACGGTGATGCATACGCTCTATCTGCGGGCCGATATCCGGTCGACAGCCGTCGGCAGCTATATCTGGCAGCGCATCATGATGGCCGTGCGTGGCTGGTCGGCCCCGCGCGGGTCGAAAGGGGTGATGTTCAACGTCACCTCCGGCATCGCGATCGAAGAAACCGATACGGTGCTGCGCTCTGGTGGGGCCACCCATCTGGGCGGCAACTATTTCATGCGGATCTGACATGAAGGCGGCCCGATGAATTGTGACCATGACAACGCGCCCATCGTGGCGGGAATCGGACTGCGCCTGCCCGGCGCGCGTGGTCTGGCCGCCGCATGGTCCGTGCTCTCCGAGGGGCGCTGCACCGTCACAACCGTTTCCGCGCGCAGCTTCGATCCGGCCTTCTACCACGATCCGGCGCAGGGCCGTCGCGGCAAGACCTATTCGCTGGCCGCAGGACAACTGGACAACCTCTACCATTTCGATGCCGCCTTCTTCGGCATCAGCCCGCGCGAGGCCGCCGAAATGGACCCCCAGCAACGCCAGATGCTGGTTGCGACATGGGAAGCGGTAGAGGATGCGGGCCTTGACATGGCCGACCTGTCGGGGCCGCGCACCGGCGTGTTTATCGGGTCTTCCATCGTCGAGAACCTCTCGTCCTACTACTACGACACCGCGCGCGGCGGCTCGACCTTCACACTTGGCAACACGCTGGCCATCATCGCCAACCGGATCTCGGCTCGTTTCGATTTCGGCGGCCCGAGTCAGGTCATCGATACCGCCTGTTCCTCCGGCCTGACGGCGCTGGACACCGCCACAAAGGCGCTGTCGCGGGGGGATCTGGATATCGCCATTGTCGGCGGCGTGCATGTGCTGCGCGCACCGGGCGGCTTTGTCGGCTTTTCCCAGGCGCGGATGCTCAGCCCCAGCGGGCGCTGCAGGGCCTTTGATGCGGGCGCGGATGGCTATGTCCGTTCGGAAGCGGCGATCGCACTGGTCCTTCTGCGGCCCGAAATCGCGGCCCGCCTGCACGCACGGCACAGGGGGCGCATCCTTGCAACCGGCGTCAATACCGATGGCGGGGCCTCGCCGCTTCTGGTGCCCTCCAGCGACCGTCAGGAGACATTGATCCGCTCGGTGCTGGACCAGGCGGGCCGGGCCCCCGAAGACCTTGCCTTCTACGAGGCACATGGCACCGGCACACAGGTCGGCGACCCTGCCGAGGCGCACTCCATCGGTCGGGCGGTCGCATCGCTCAGGCGGGCTCCGCTGCTGATCGGCTCGGCCAAGAGCAATTTCGGCCATACCGAGCCCGCCTCCGGTCTGGTCGGGCTGGTCAAGGCCTTGCTGGCCATGCAGCACAGGGTTCTGCCCGCATCGCTGCATTTCAACACGCCGAACCCGAATATCGATTTCGACGGTCTCAATCTGGCGGTGGCCGCAACGCCAATGCCCTTGCCGGAGGGCCCCCTGCTGGCGGGGGTCAACGCGTTCGGCTTTGGTGGCACCAATGCCGTTGCCCTGATCGAGGGCGGGACACAAGCCACGCCTGCCCGCCGTTTCGTGCCGGTGTCATCGGGGACGCCTTGGCTGTGCCTGTCTGCCGCCTCGCCCGACAGCCTCGCAAAGCTTGCGGGGCACTGGTCGGCCCGACTGGACGCCAGCCCGCACGCCCGCGAGGCCCTTGCCGCCGCCGCCACGCGCCGCACCGCCCTGCCGCACCGGCTGGCGTTGCGCTGCGATGAAACCGCCAGCGCGCGGCTGCGCGACATCGCCCTTGGTCAGGCCGCAGCCCTTGGCGGGCGCGCGGCCTTCGAGCGCCCGCAGACCGTCTTCGCCTTTCCTGGCAACGGGGCGCAGATCATGGGGATGGGGCAGGACGCCTATCGCCATGATGCCCGTTTCCGCGACGGGTTCGACCAGATCGCTGCGGCCTTTGCACAGGAAGGGATCGACGCTCTGGCCGAGCAGCTCTTTGCCGCAGATCTCGACCGGCGTCTGGCCAGCCCGCTGGTGGCCCAGCCGCTGCTGGTGGCCTGTCAGGTGGCACAGGCGCAAAGCCTTATGGCCGCAGGGCTGCGCCCCGATGCGGTGATCGGCCATTCGGTGGGCGAACTCTCGGCGCTGACGGTTGCGGGATGCCTCACTCCCCAAGGGCTGGCGCGGGTTGTCGCCTCGCGCTCGCGCCGGTTCGAGGCGCTGCGCGGCAGCGGCGGCATGGCCGCGCTGGCCCTGTCCGAGGCCGAGGCCAGCCGTGCCATTGCCGGATTGGGGGCGCCGCTGCTGGCCCTTGCCGCCGTCAATGCCCCGCGCTCGGTCACGGTCTCGGGGCCGCAGAAGGCGCTGGAACAACTGGCAAAGGTCAGTATCGGCGGCAAACGGATTGCCATGATGCCGCTCGGGGTCGAGGTGCCCTACCATTCCCCCGCCGTCGCACCGCTGCGCGCCGCGTTCATGGCCGACATCGCGGGGCTACAGCTTGCCGCGCCGACCTGCCGGATTGCGGGATCGGCCTTGGGGCGCCTTCTGGAGACGCAGGATCTGACCGCCGACTATCTGTGGCGCAATGCACGAGATACCGTGCGGTTTTCCGATGCGCTGAAAAGCCTGTGTGCCGAAGCGCCCGCCGTGGTGGTCGAACTCTCGCCCCGTCGCCTGCTGGCGGCCAATATCCGCGATCTGGCACGGCTTGAGGGGCAGCCGCTCAGCTATTGCGCGGCGACACCCGCACAGGGCACAGAACCTGCCGAGGCCACCGTCCTGCGCTGCTGGTGCCACGGCGCGCGCATCGACCGCACGCAGCTTTCGGGCCTCCCCGAGGCCCCCCCGCCCGATCTGCCGCTTTACCCGTGGCAGGAGGTGGAACATGCCACGCAGCTTTCGCCGGACGGCTATGACGCTTGGGGGGAGGCCGGACAGAGGCATTTCGCCGGACGCAGGCCGGACCGCGAACTGCCGGTCTGGACAACCGAAATCACCCCGACCGCCCCCGAATGGCTGGCCGATCACCGGATCGGCGGGGCGCAGGTGCTGCCCGCTGCGGCGCTGGTCGAGCTGGCCCTGTCTGCCGCGCAGGAAACATGGCCCGAGACGCCGCTGACGCTGTCGGGGTTCGATCTGCTGCACCCTGCCGATATCGCGGGCGAGGGCCTCCGCCTGCGCACCAAGCTGCTGGATGGCGGGCGTGTCGGGATCGACATGCGCCCACGGCTTGCAAAAACCGACTGGACGCCGCTCGCGCGTGGCACCTTGCGCCCCGACGCGATTGCCCCGCCGCCGCGTCGGGACAGACCCACCCACGAGAGCATCCCCACCGAGGCGCTTTATACGGCACTGGCGGCGCAGGGGCTGCATTATGGTCCGGCTTTCCGACGGCTGGGCCGGATCTGGGCCGAGGAGGCCGGTGGTCTGGGCGCGACCCTTACGGGAGACCCGCCAGCGGGACAGTTCCTTTTGGACCCGACGGCGCTGGATGCCGCGTTCCACCTTCTGGCCCCCTATGCCGGACAGGTGGCTCTTGCGGGGGATACACCGCCTGCACTGGCCAAGGCCCTTGCGGCGGGTGCGGCGCTTTTGCCCACCCGTATCGGGCGGCTGACCCTCTGGCCCGAGGCCGGACCCGCGGCCACTGTGCGGCTTGTTCCGGGGCGGCTATGGCAGCGCGGACTAGAGGCGTCCTTCACACTTGAAACCGCTGACGGCCGGACACTGGCGGCGCTGGACGCGGTGGAGTTCACCCTTGCGCGGCCCGATGCCTTACCGATCGCCCCCGCCTTATGGCACAGACGCGCCGTCCGGCTGCGCCCGCCAGAACAGCCGGTCACAGGCCCCGAAAGCTGGCATGAGCCCAAGGCCGCGCTGGCCCGTCTGGGCTATGGCACGCCCCCGCCCCGCGCCGAAACGGACCTGTCCGATGCCGGAACCGTGCTGCGCCTGCACCCCGATCGCGCCAGCGACCTGCAACTGGCCATGCTTCAGGCCCGCGGGATGGACCAGCCCGATATCCGCCGCCACTCTGCGGCAACGCGCGCCTGCTGGCAGACAGCAGAGCGGCTGCTCGACGATCTGCTCGGGCAATGGCCCGCAGAAGAACGTTGCGCCCTGCTGCTGGTCGGATTGCCCCCCGGCTGGCTTGTCACCCGTCTTGCCGCCGATCCGCGCCTTGACGACCTCAGGCTGTCCCATCCTGACGAGACGGCGCGTGAAAGCCTGCGCCGCCTGTTGCCTGCGGCCTGCACGCCCCTGCTGCGCGATCCTCCCGAGGCAGGGATGTTCGACATCATGGTGACGGCCCTGCCCCATAGCCCGCCTCTCCTGACACCGCTGGCCGCAGGTGGCATTTGCGTCGCGCTCTCCACCGAGCCGGTCTGCGGGCCCCCGCCCGACGGGCGCGATCAACACGGGGCGACGCCACCGGTCGCACCACCACCGACCGAGCCGCTGTTTTACGATGGAACAGGCCCCGTGCCGGTGACCATTTCCGCCTGCCGCAGCCCCGTCCCCAAGCCCCCGCCCCTCTCCGTGGCACCAACGAGCACAGACAGGCCGGCGGCAGCCACGCCGCCTAAGGGCCCGCCCGAGCTGCGCGGGCTGGATACCGGCGGACGCAATCTACGCCTCATCGTGCGGCTGCATCAGGGCGCAGATGATCCGGTCACGGCGCTGGCCGATATGCTGGCGGAGCTGCGTCGTGCCACCTTGGATGCAGACGACATGCGCCCGCTGCGTCTGGTGGTGATGGGGGACGGCGATACAGACGGATTTGCGCAGCTGACAGCGGGTCTCGGGGCCGCCGTGATGGTGCTGCGCAACGAGGCTCCGGCAGCCGCTGCCTCACTGATTTCGGTGCAGACCGACGGCCTGCCGGACTGGGAGGCGCTCTTTGCCCTTGCCGACCGCGAACCCTGGGTCGATTGCGCCGGTTCCGCTTTGCGCGCGCCGCGCCTGCTGCCGCAGCCCCGCCCCGCAGAACCCGCCGCAGCATTGGGCCTGAAGGACAGAGCGAACGGGGCCCAGAACGGGGCCCAGAACAGGGGCCAAACCCACAGCTCGGCCTTCTCGTGGCAACCCAGACCGCGCCAACGTCCCCGCGCCGACGAGGTCGAAATCGCGGTGGCCGCGACAGGGCTCAACTTCCGCGATGTGATGCTGGCCAAAGGTCTTTTGCCCGAGCGGCTGATCCGTAGCGGGGCGTCCGGTGGCGGTCTGGGTATGGAATTTGCCGGTATCGTGCAGCGGGTGGGCCGCGATGCCCCGCTGGCGAAAGGCATGGCCGTCATGGGCTTTGCAGCCGATGCCTTCGCCACACATCTGACCGTGCCCGCAGCGGCAGTCATGCCCCTGCCCGAGGGGCTGGACCTGCATCAGGCGGCGGCCCTGCCGGTGGCCTATGTCACCGCATGGGAGGCACTGCGCGGTGTGGGGCGTGTCTCGGATGGCGACATCGTGCTGGTGCATGGCGGCGCGGGAGGCCTGGGGCTGGCAGCGATCCGTGTGGCGCGGCTTTTCGGGGCGCGGGTCTTTGCCACAGCCTCGAGCGCAGAGCGGCAGGCACTGGCGGTTGCCGCAGGGGCGGAGGCCTGTTTTGACAGCCGCACACTGGACTTTGCCGATGCGTTGCGCGCCGCGACCGGCGGACATGGGGCCGATATCGTGCTCAACAGCCTCACGGGGGAGGCGATGCTGCGCTCGGTCGAGGCACTGGCCCCTTTCGGCCGTTTCATCGAACTGGGCAAGCGTGGCTTTGTCGAGAATGCGATCCTGCCGCTCGGACAGTTGCCCGAAGAGGCCAGCTATCACAGCTTCGATCTGGACCGGCGTCTGGCGGCCCGCCCTGCACAACTGGCCGGAACGCTGCACAAGATCGGCGCGGCGCTTGCCGAAGGCCGCCTGCCCGCATTGCCGGTGACCCCTTTTGCGGCAGAAGACGCCGCCGAAGCCTTCGGGCATATGTTTGCCGCAAGACAGGTGGGCAAGATCATCATCACCCCGCCGCCACTTCCCACGGGCCCCGCCGCACCCTACCGGCCCATCCGCGACGACTGGGTGATCCTGGGTGGCACCGGGGGCGTGGGGCTGGCTCTGGCCAAAACCCTGCGCGAGAACGGGGCCAAACGGGTCCATCTGCTGTCACGCTCGGGCACGCCGAACCTTGGCAGCGGGGCGGCGGGCGCATGGGTTGCCGCCGATCAGGGCACGGTGCTCCACGCGCTGGATGGTCGCGACGCCGCCGCGCTTTCGGCCTATATGGCGCAGATCGATGCCGACGGCCACCGTCTGGGCGGCGTGATCCATGCGGCAATGGTGCTGCGAGACCGGTTGATCCGCGACCTCGACCCCGTCGAGACGGCGCTGGTGCTGCGCGCCAAACTGGGGGTGGCCCGCAGCCTTGATCAGGTGCTGCGCCAGCGGGCGGAGTCCCCCGATGCGGTGCTGTTTCTGTCTTCCGTGGCGGCCTGTCTCGGCAATCCGGGACAAGCCGCCTATGCCGCTGCCAATGCGGCGATGGAGGCGCTGGCCGAGCGCCGCCGCGCCGATGGCCACCCGGCCTCGGTGCTGGCACTGGGCCCGATCGGGGACGGGGGCGCGCTGGCACGCAATGCGGCCCTGTCGGCGCAGTTGGGACGGCTGGACGGGCTTGCGATGCTGCCGATGCGCACCGCCGTGGCAGAGATCCTGTCGACCCTGCGCGACCCCACCGCCCGAAACCGCCTTTTCGCCCCGCTGAACTGGGCGCGTCTGGCACCGCATCTACCGGCGCTTGCCGCCCCGCCTTTCTCGTGGATCGTGCCCGAGGGCGCGGCACAGGCCGCAAAACCCGGCGATCTGGCGCGCGCTCTGCGCGGCCTCGAATGGCCCGAGGCTCTGGCCCATGTCGAACGGGAACTGGCCGATATCCTATGCGATATCCTGCGCCTTCCAGCGGCAGAATATGACCCGCATCGCCCGTTGGGGCGCTATGGGATCGACTCGCTTATGGCACTGGAATTGCGGCTGGAAATCGAACGGCGACTGGGGCTGCAACTGGCAAGCTTCCCGCTGTCCGAAAGCACGACCCCCGCGCGCTTCGCCGTTGCGCTGCTGACACGCCTGCACGCACAGGAGGCGCCGGATGGCTGACGGCCCGCGCATTCTGCTGCTCCACCGCAACCAACCCGCGCAGTTCGAATTCTTCGGCAGGTGGCTGGCCCGTCGGGGCTGGCAGGTGACCTATATCCATGTCGGACCCGCCTCGGACAGCACGGATGCGCTCGGCATCCGCACGCTGCGCTTTCCGGTGGCGGCCATGGAGCGCCCCGAGACCGATTTCCGCTATGCGCTGGATTATGCCGCCGCCACCGCGATGGGGGCTGCGGTGCTGTTCGAGCATCTGCGCAATCACGAGGGCTACCGCCCCGATGTGGTCATGGCGCATGCAGGCTGGGGGATCGGGCTCGGGGTGCGGCAGATCTGGCCGCAGACCCGCTACATCGCTTATCACGAGTGGTATTATACCGATCTGGACTGGACCACCGGCAGGATCGAGCGCCCCAGCACGCCTCCCGTCGCGATGACCAACCGGATGCGGAACCTGCCGATCTCGGCCGAATTCGACAGCGCCGATGCCAACTGGTGTCCGACACAGTTTCAGGCCAACCGTTTCCCGCCCCCGCTGCGGCAGCAGATTTCCGTTCTGGCGGATGGCGTGGATTGCCGGTTCCATCACCCCGATCCGACCGCCAAGATGGATTTCGACTGGCTCTCCCTGCCCGACCGGCCAAAGCTGCTGACCTATGCGACCCGTGGTCTGGAGCCTTTGCGCGGCTTTCCGCAATTCATGATGGCGCTGGCCCGTTTGCAAAAACAGCGGCAGGATTTCCATACCGTGGTGCTGGCGCAGGACAGCGTCTCCTATGGTCCGCGCCTGCCCGAAGGAGAAAGCTGGGGCAAACGGGCGCTGGCGGCGCTGGACCTTGACCGGAGCAGGCTGCATCTGGAAAGCATGAAGCCCCGCAGCGACTATCTGCGCACGCTACAGGCCTCGAGCGCGCATATCTATTTCACCGAACCTTTCGTCACCTCCTGGTCGCTTTCGGAGGCCCTTGCAAGCGGCTGCCTTGTGATCGGGTCACGCACGGGGCCGGTGATGGAGCTGGTCGAGGACATGCAGACAGGCATTCTGGTGGACATGGACGACCCCGAGGAGGTTTCCGACATGATCGGCTGGGTCTTCGACCACCCCGAAGAGGCACAGGCGATCCGGCGGCGGGCACGGCAGCAGATGCTGGATCTCTATGACAGCGAGGCGGTCTTCCGGCGTAAGGAGGCCCTGTTGCGTCAGATGATTTCGCACGTGGCGGACACGACCGGACCCTATCAGCCCATCCTGTAAGCGCCTGTGAGGCCGGCACCGCCGCGCGCCATCTACCCGCCCGTGCAGGCCCTGCCGACACGCGGGCCGCAGCCGGAAAGACGGGCCGTGTCGCGGGCCTCTATAGCTTTGCCAGCACCTGCGCGATCACGTCACGGACACGGCGCGCGCGGGCCGGAAGCTGCCGGTTGCGGCGATAGGTCAGCCAGAGTGCGTGCCGGACCGGAACTGGCAGCACCATCACCTGAAGGCGGTGGCGCTGCGGATGGGCCTGAACCCCGCTGCGCGGCAGGATCGTGTAGCCCAAGCCCCTGAGGACAGGCGCGGGAATCTGACCGATCTGGTTGATGAAACTCCGCGCCCGGATATGTTCAGCGCCCTGAAAACTCTCCGGAAAGTTTGCGCCAAGCACCTCTTCGGCATAGGCGAACCCGTCTGGATGGGCAATGAAGCCCAAAGCGTCCAACCCTGCCAGATCCTGCGGTGGCGAGACCTGTTCCGGCAGGATCAGACACAGCTCGTCCTGCCCGACGATATCTCCGTCGAGCCGCATATGGGCGGGCGAGTGATCCACGATCCCCATATCACACTGCCCGCCCAGAAGGCCGTCGATGATACGCGGTTGCGGCATCGCCTCAAGGCGGATCGACAGGCCCGGGGCCTGCTCCATCAGATCCATGAAACGCGGATAGAGCAGCAGGGCAAGCGACCCCGAGCAAGCCACACAGACATCGCCATGATCCGGATCGTCATACTGCAACCGCCTACGCAAATCGGCCTCTTCCGTACGCCTGCGGCGCGCAAGGGCCAGAACCGTTTCTCCGGCGGGGGTCGGGGCAAAGCTCTTGCCGTCGCGCGACAGAAGCGGCTGCCCGACCTGCGCCTCGAGCTTGCGGACCTGCTGGCTGACACCGGGCTGGGTCATGTTCAGGGCCTGCGCGGCGCGTGTGAAATGACCGATATCGCAAAGCGTCGCAAAGGTTTCGAGCCAGCGGGCGTTCAACATCAGATCATTCCGGCATGTTATGAAATTCAGAATGAATGATAATTTGATGATTTTTGTGCTGCAACACATATCAACGGGACCAATCAAGGAGCTTTCCATGACCCGACCAACCCCCCGCACGTTCTCCCATATCGGCCTTTCGGTCCCCGATCTTGATCGCGCTGTCGAATTCTACCGCGATATCATGGGCTTCTATGTCATCATGGAACCGACCGAGATTGCGCAGGACGATAGCGATATCGGCATCATGTGTGATGATGTTTTCGGCGCGGGCTGGGGCAAATTCCGCATCGCCCATCTATCGACCGCCGACCGGATCGGCTTCGAACTGTTCGAATTTCCCGAAAACTACCAGCCCGAAGACACCCTGCCCTATCGCCAGACGGGCCTGTTCCACTTTGCGATTCAGGATCCCGACCTTGAAGGGCTGCTGGCCAAGATCGTGGCGGCAGGCGGCAAGCAGCGTATGCCCGTGCGCCATTATTTCCCGGGCGAGAAACCCTATCGCATGGTCTATGTCGAGGATCCTTTCGGCATCGTTTTCGAGCTATATTCGCATAGCTACGAGCTGACCTATTCGGCGGGGGCCTATAACTAAGGCCCCGCATAGGCCTGCGGCGCGACCGGCCCGATGCCGCGCGCAGGCCGCCACATCCCCGAGCGCTCAGGTCGGCGTGGGGGTATCATACCCGATTGCCGCGCAAAAGCGGGCCATTTCTTCCGCACTCGGGCGCTCGCCGATATAGACCTCGACATAATAGGGATGGCGCGCCACACGCTCGGCAAGATCCTCCTGCACCCGCATCGAGATATACCCGATCTGCACCAGATAGATCGTGCGGGCACGGACATCGGCATCTGCCGGTGCGAACCCCCAACGCAGCAACATCGCGCGAAGGGCCTCAAGGCGACGGGCATCATTGGCCTGCAACCGCGCCAGCACGGACGGATCCCGCTGCGCCCATGCCCGGACCGCCAGTTCGAGGGCGGTATCGAATTGCGCCTCCGACATGAAAATCGTGATCACGTTCAGCATCGCTTCGGGGCGGCTGGCGGCATAGCTTTCGGTGGCGGCAATCAGAGCCGCCGTCGTGGCCTTCTCCCAACGCTCCAGAAGCGCCGCCAGAAGCTGCCCGCGGTCTTTGAAAAACCAGTAAAAGCTCGTGCGCGACAATTTCAGGCTATTGGCCAGCGGCATGATCTTGACGGCATCCACCCCCTTGGCAACGAGGGCCTGATAGGCGGCATCCAACCATAGCTCGGAAGAGCCGCGCCAGCCGCGCTCGGGGGGGGGATCATCTGTCATCAGGCATTCTCGTCATGGGTGGAGGCGAATTGTCTATAAAATGTGCAATACTGTCCAGAGGCATTTCCCCTCAGGATCTACAAGGCGGCCCCATCCCGCCGGTGACCAAAAATCCGGCGCGCGCAATGAATGCCATCCGGGAATAGAGTACATTCGTGAACTCATAGTTGACACATATGAACATTTTGCCGCACCCTCCCGCTATGGCCCCAAGGCACCGCAGGGAAAGGTACCCAGATGTCGCATGATCCGCTGTTGCAGCCCTATCAGCTCAAGCATCTCACTCTTAAAAACCGTATCATGATCACCAGCCACGAACCGGCCTATCCCGAAGACGGCATGCCGAAAGAGCGCTATCGGGCCTATCATCTGGAACGGGCGAAGGCGGGGGTGGCCCTGACCATGACGGCAGGCTCGGCCTCTGTGGCGCGCGACAGCCCGCCGGTGTTCAACAATATCCTTGCGTGGAAAGACGAGGTGGTGGGCCATATGGCCAAGCTCGCGCAGGAATGCCATGACGAGGGCTGTGCGGTGATGATCCAGCTGACCCATCTGGGCCGCCGGACCCGGTGGGACAAGGCCGACTGGCTGCCCGTTGTCTCGGCGGGGCATGAACGCGAAGCTGCCCATCGCGCCTTTCCGAAAAAGCTGGAAGACTGGGACATCGCCCGCATCATCGACGATTATGTCGATGCGGCAGAGCGTATGAAGGCTGCGGGGCTCGACGGGATCGAGCTGCAAGCCTATGGCCATTTGATGGACCAGTTCTGGTCACCGCTGACCAATACGCTTGACGGGCCTTATGGCGGCTCTGTGGACAACCGGCTGCGCTTTACCTTCGACATCCTTTCCAAGATCCGCCAGCGCTGTGGCGCGGAATTTCTGGTGGGCCTGCGCTATACCGGCGATGAGGACCTGCCGGGTGGTCTGACCGAAACCGACGGGATAGAGATCTCGCGCCGCCTGCGAGACAGTGGTCTGGTCGATTTTCTCAACGTGGTGCGCGGCCATATCGATACGGATGCGGGCCTGACCGATACCATTCCGATTCAGGGAATGAAAAACGCGCCGCATCTGGAATTTGCCGGACGGATCCGTGCCGCGACCGATTTTCCGACCTTCCATGCCGCGAAAATTCCGGATGTGGCCACCGCGCGCCACGCGATTGCCAGTGGCAAGGTCGACATGGTCGGGATGACCCGCGCCCATATGGCGGACCCGCATCTGGCGCGGAAGGTGATCGAAGGCTGCGAAGACGATATCCGCCCCTGTGTCGGCGCGAATTACTGCCTCGACCGCATCTATCAGGGCGGGATGGCGCTGTGTTTGCACAATCCCTCGACCGGACGCGAAATCGAACAGCCCCACAGTATTGCGAAAGCCGAGACCGCGAAACGGGTCACCATTGTCGGGGCGGGCCCTGCAGGGCTTGAGGCGGCGCGCGTCGCGGCAGAACGCGGGCATCATGTGACGGTCTTCGAGGCGGCGGACCAGCCCGGAGGGCAAATCCGTCTGGCGGCACGGCAGGACCGCCGCCGCGAGATGTCATCGATCATCGCATGGCGTTACGAGCAATGCCTCAAACACGCCGTAACATTCCATTTCAACAGCTTCGCCGATGAAACCGATGTCGAGGCGACGCAGCCCGACGAGGTGATCATCGCGACGGGCGGCCTGCCCCATACCGAGGTGCTGGCGCGCGGCAATGATCTTGTTGTCTCGGCATGGGATATTCTTGCAGGGGATGTGAAGCCCGGACAGAATGTGCTGATCTTCGACGATGCGGGCGATCACGCAGGGCTTCAGGCGGCGGATCTTGTGTCCGCGACCGGCGCGAAAGTCGAAATAGTCACCCCCGATCGCGCCTTCGCCCCCGAGGTGATGGCCATGAATCTGGTGCCCTATATGCGCGCCCTGCAAAAACGCGACACGACCTTCACCGTGACATGGCGCCTCAGATCGGTGACCCGCGCAGGCAATCAGCTGACGGCTTGTCTCGGGTCCGATTACGGTGACATCACCCGCGAACGACAGGTGGATCAGGTCATCGTCAATCATGGCACCCGTCCTCTGGACGAGATCTATTTTGCGCTCAAGCCCCGCTCCCGCAATCTGGGCGCGGTCGATTACGACGCGCTGGCAACCGGTGGCCTGCAGGAACGGACACCCAACCCCGAGGCCGCATTCCGCCTGTTCCGCATTGGCGATGCCGTCTCGGCCCGCAATACCCATGCGGCCATCTATGATGCCTTACGCCTGATGCGCACATTATAGACCACGCCTCTTTGGCCGCGACCTCTGCCGTGGTGTCGCGGCCCTCTGCCCGAGAATGCGCGCCGTTCTACGCGTCGTCCCGCACCTTCTCGAGCCATGTCACAGCGGTTCCGTCAAGGCTTTCCTGAATGGCGATATGGCTCATGGCCGTGCTGTCGCAGGCCCCGTGCCAGTGCTTTTCTCCGGCAGGAAACCAGACGACATCCCCTTGCGAGACCTCCTCCACGGGACCGCCCTCGCGCTGCACGCGCCCACGCCCGAAGGTGATCAGGAGGGTCTGCCCCGCCGGATGGGTGTGCCATGCCGTGCGCGCGCCTGGCTCGAATGTGACATGTGCCCCCGAGCAGCGACCGGGCGCTTCGGCCTGAAACAGCGGATCGATACGCACGGTGCCGCTGAACCAGTCTTCCGGCCCCTGCATCGACGGGGTCTCACCGGAACGGGTAATTTTCATAATGCTTTCCTTTCTATGGGATTTCTATCGGACGTCCCCAGATTACAACCGGCCACCATAGACGGGAAAGACGCCAGCTTCGCCATAATCGCGGATCGTCTCGAACGCTTTCAAAACCGCCATATCTTCCGGCGTGATGGTGAAATCGAGCTGCGCATTGCGGCGCATATGGTCGGGATTGGCGGTCTTGGGCAGGGCGATCATTCCCAGTTGCAGCACATAGCGGATGCTCAGTTGCGCGACCCCCACCCCGTAGGTTTCCGCCATCGCCTGCAGATCGGGATGCGACAGGATCTGCCCGTGCCCGATAGGCGAATAGGCCTCGGCCAGCATGTCATGCCCCTGAATATAGGAAATCAGATCAAAGGGCGTGTTCGAGATATGGGCAAGGATCTGGTTGATCATCGGCTTGATCTTTGCATTTTGCAACAGATTGTCCAGATCCGCCTGCTGGAAATTCGACACCCCGATCGCGCGCAGCTTGCCTGCCTCGTAAGCCTCTTCCAAGGCACGCCATGCGGCCAGATTACCCTCGGAATAGGGATCGGCCTCATGGAAGGCGGCCCAGGGTTTCGGGCTATGGATGATCATCAGGTCGATGTAATCCAGCCCGAGCGTCTGTAACGACCCGTCAATCGCCTTCACGGCATCCGGATAGGATTTGATCTCTGCGGCCAGCTTCGTGGTCACGAAGACCTCGTCGCGCGCGATGCCACTGTCGCGCACACCCTTCCCGACGCCCGCTTCATTGGCATAGGCCTGCGCGGTGTCGATATGGCGATAGCCCAGTTCCAGCGCGGCCTGCACCGCGGCGGCCACCTCCGCATTCTCGATCATCCATGTGCCCAAGCCAAGCTTCGGGATCGCAACCCCGTTCGGCAAAGTCAGGGTTTCGGTCATTCCCATCTCGCAGTCCTCACATCATCCTATGGCGCCCGCGCAGTCTGGGCCAGCGGGCTCTGGACGGCACTTTAGAGCGATAAGCCAAGAGGGATAATCGGCGCGATACTTATAGGACTAATGAGCCAGCCGCATAAATCCTTCCTTCACAACCGCAGCGCCTCCAGCACTGCGCCAAAGGCCGAAGAGGGGCGCTGGCGGCTGGGGTAATACAGGTGGAACCCCGGAAAAGCGGGAGAAAACGTCTCGAGGCAGGACTGTAGCGCACCGCTTTCCAGATAGGGCGCCGCCAGACAGTCCGGCACCAGAGCCAGACCGTGCCCGTCAAGCACCGCAGGCAGCAGGACGCCAACCGTATTGAAACAGAGCTGCCCTGACACCTTGATACGGATGTCATGGCCCGCCGCATCCTGAAACTCCCACGCATAGAGGCCGCCATGCGTGCTGAGACGCAGGTTGATACAGGCGTGACGTGTCAGATCCTGCGGGACCTGCGGCACACCGGCTGCGGCAAAATAGGCGGGTGCCCCCACGCAGAGCATCCGCTCGTCCGGACCGATGCGCAAAGCGATCATCCCGTCACTGACATCCTCGCCATAGCGCACACCCGCATCACATTGCGCCGATGCAAGATCGGTAAAGCCGTAATCCATCACCAGTTCGAGACGGATCGAGGGGTACTGCTTCAGTAACGGAGAGAGTTTGGGCCAGAGCAAGGTCTCGATCGCATATTCGGTGGCCACGATCCGCACCGTACCTGTCGGATGTTGCCGCCCCTCGTCCAGCGCCCGCAACCGCGCCTCGATTGTCTCGAAACAGGGGGTCAATGTGGCCAGCAGGTCCTCGCCTTCCAGAGTCGGTGCCACAGAGCGCGTGGTCCGCGTCAGAAGGCGCAACCCAAGCCGGTGTTCCAGTGCCTTGATGGTGTGGCTCAGCGCCGATTGCGAGACATTGAGCCGCGCCGCCGCCCGCGTGAAGCTGCGCTCTTCGGCAACCGCGGCCAAAGCGATAAGGTCCTGAATATTCTCGCGCAGCATCCTGATCTCCTTCGCGGGGGCGTCTTCCGAAGGATATATGCGCACCACTCATAAGGTCTACAGAGTGATGCGCCCATTGCAGCAATCGGGCCCGCCCCCGTCTGAAGCCCCGAACCCCGTCCGGCGGGCCGCGCCGCGTCAGAAGGTTTTCGACAGCGTCAGACGGACATCGCGCCCCGCTTCGGGATAGGAGGCACTGCTGGTGGTATATTGGCGGATATACTGCTTGTCGAAGATGTTATCGACCGCGAAATCGACCCGCAGCCCCTCCAGACGGCCCTGCGCAACCGTATAACCCACGGCCAGATCGTTCACGCCCCAGCCTGCCTGTTCGACACCGTCAATCGTCTGTGCCCGCCCTGCCCGCAGGGTCCAGCTCAGATCCCAGCCAGAGGCGAACTGACGGCCCAAGGTCAGCCGCGCCTGATCGGTCAGCGCATAGTTATACGCGCTATATGCCGACAGGCTGTCATTGCTGTAGTCATTGTAGAAACTGGTGGTCAGGCTGGCCTGCGCATAGACCCCGTTTGCCAGCCGGTATTGCAGCGCCGCTTCCAGACCCGCGCTGCGCAGGTCTTGATAGGTCGTGCTGGGATAGGCATTATTGTCATCGATATCAGTCCGGTAAAGCCCGATGGACGCCGTCATCTGGTCGCCCTGCTGCAGCGCGTTGGTTGACTGCTGCTTTACGCCAATCTCCCACGAACGGCTCTTGGACACCGTCTCCCCCCAATAGGTGCCATCCGCCCATTGGCGGCCCGCATATTCGGGAAGGGCCAAGGCTTCCGAATAGGTGAAAGAGCCATAGAGGCGCAGATCATGGCCAAGCCCTTTCTCGAACCCCGCCCCCAGACTGCGCGCGGTGCTTGACATATCCGCCAGCGCGGCACCGGTATTGGAGGACAGATCGCTCAGCCGCTGATGCTCGATCCGCCCGCCCAGCGACACCGTCAGATCACGCCCGAAATCCATCTCGTCAATAGCAAAAAGGGCGGTGCGGCGCGAGGTGCCCTCGCCCGCGACGCCGCGCATGATCCCGTCATGTTCCTGCCGGATCAGCGCCACGCCGCCCCGCAGCCTATGCTGGATCGCGCCGGTGGAGAATTGCGCGGTATTGGTTGCCTGCAGCGTATCGGTATCGACCGTATAGCTGCCCGAAAAGGCAAGGGACGCCCCGCCCAGCCCCTCAATGTCGAACTCCTGCCGCGACTGGGAATAGCTCAGCTTGAAATCCACCAGCGGATTGGCCTCCGGCTGGTAGCTATAGGCGACCGAGGCCACATGGCCATCGCGGGTCCGGTTGACATTGCCGAAGGCCGCAATCTCGGACGAGGTGGCAAAGGGCACATTCTGCTGCACGCTTTCGGACCTGTCATAGGTAAAGGTCAGCGCCTGCTCATTTGCGGCCCCGAAGCGGTAGCGCCCCTTCAGCAGATAGGAGGGCACGTTATAGGCCCCCAGATCGATCTCCTCGCCCTTGCCATCCTTGCTGTTATCCTTGGCGCTGCGGGCATAGCTTGCCAGAAAATCGACGCTTTCATTGGGGGCCCATGCCAGCGTGGACGCCGTTTTCCACCCCTCGCCATTGGAGCTGGCCCCCAGCACCTGACGATAGCGGAACCCGCCTTCCGCACCGGTCAGGTCACGGCCATTGATCGTCTCCATCGCGATGGTGCCCCCCACGATCCCCGAGCCGTATTCCAGCGAGGCCAGTGGCCCCTTGAGCACGGAAACCGATTTCAGCAGGGCCGGATCGACCGCCTGTCCGCTGGAATTGCGATAGATCGAGCTGCCCGCAATCGAGATGCCGTCCAGCGCATAGACCACCTGCTGCGAACTGGGCATGGCGGCATTCCCGCCGAAATTGCGGATCGAGATATTGGAGGTCAGCAGATCGTTCTCGCGCGTGACCGACACGCCGGGCACCGATGCCACCGCCTCGGCCACCGACTGGACCTGACGGTGCGCCATGTCCTGTGCGGTGACACGCTCGGTCGCCGGTGCGCCCGCGGGCGCCTGCGACATATCCTCGACGCGGATCGTCTCCAGCAGAACGGGGTCGTCCTCCTGCGCCATTGCCTGCGGCGCGAATGCCACCATCATTATCAGCCCCAAAGCGGTGCTTCTGTGCCAAGGCTGTGTCGAACAGGCCATATCTGTCTCTCCATAGGGTCCGCCTTTTCTGCGGCGGTATTGCTGTTTCGGCTGGCGATGGCTGGCCTTCAGGATCATCGGGGGACGGCGTTAGCGGTCCCGTGCGGTTTGCGGCAACAACCAGGGCCGTCCGTCCTGCGGCGCGGTATTGATGCGCAACGGGCAGCCGTAGCAAGCACTGAGATCCCCATCGGTCAGCACCGCCTGCGGCGGCCCCTGCCGGTAAATCCGGCCCTGCGACATCAAGGCGATCTGGTCGGCAAACATCGATGTCAGATTGAGGTCATGCATCACCGCCACCACACCGCCGCCTGCATCGGCAAAGTCGCGCGCGATCTGCATGATGGAAAGCTGATGGCCGATATCGAGCGCCGAGACCGGTTCATCCAGCAGGAGCCAGCGCGGCTGTCCCTCATGCATAGGGTGCCAGATCTGCGCCAGAACGCGCGCCAGCTGTGCCCGCTGGCGTTCGCCCCCCGACAGTTCCTGCACCAGCCGCCCGCCATAGCCCGCCAGCCCCACGCGCCGGATCGCCGCCTCGACGATCCCCAAAGGGCCGGTCCCCTCTGCCCCCTGTTCGGCGATATGGCGGCTCAGCCCCGCGCCCAGCCCCAACCGGACCAGCTCGAACACGGTAAAGGGAAAAGCCACCTGCCCCGATTGCGGCAGCACCGCCCGCCAGCTTGCCTGCTCGGCGGGGCGCAGGGCAGAAAGCGCCCTGCCATTCAGATACACCTGCCCCTGATGGGACAGCTCCCCCGCGAGACAGCGCAAGAGGGTCGTCTTGCCTGACCCGTTCGGGCCGACAATGGCCGTCACCGCAGCAGGTCGGGCCTGAAAACTGACCCTCTCAAGCACCTGCCGCCTGCCGAATTGCACCGAAACCGTTTCTGCCACCAGCATGATCAGACATCCACCAAGGCGCGATTGCGCAGCAGGATCCACAGGAAAAACGGTCCGCCCAAGGCGGCTGTCACAATCCCGATCGGCAATTCCGCCGGTGCGATCACCACGCGGCTCAGGCAATCGGCAAGCAAAAGGGTGATCGCGCCCAGCAGGGCGGCATTGGGCAGCAGAAACCGGTGTGCAGGCCCCTGAACCAGCCGCAGCAAATGCGGCACCACAATCCCGACAAAGCCGATCCCGCCGGTCAGCGCAACAGAGGCCCCCACCGTGGCCGCCACCAGCACGATGGCCCGCCGCTTCAGCCGCTGGGGATCAACCCCCAGATGCACGGCCACCGCCTCGCCCAAAGACACCGCATCCAGCCCGCGCGCCAGAGCGGGGGCCAGACAGAGCCCCGCCAAGATCACCGGCGCGGCCACCACCAGCTTGGCCCAGCTGGCCCCCGCCACCGATCCCATATTCCAGAAGGTCAGATCGCGCAGCTGGCTGTCGCTGGCGCGATACACCAGCACTCCGGTCAGCGCCCCCGTCAACGCGCCAAGCGCGATGCCCGCCAGCAGCAGGGTCGCGACCGAGGTCCGCCCGCCCTGTGTGGCAATCCGATACAGCACGAAGGTCGACAGCCAGCCGCCCAGAAAGGCCGCCACAGGGGTCAGCCCCGCGCTTGCAGGCCCGAGCAGCGCAACCGGCAGCAGCCCGCCCAGCACAATGGCCGCCACCGCCCCGAGCCCGGCCCCCGCAGAAACCCCGACCAGCCCCGGATCGGCCAGAGGGTTGCGGAAAAGACCCTGCATCACGGTGCCCGACACCGCCAACGCCGCCCCCACAAGCGCCGCCGTCACCATGCGCGGCAGGCGGATGTTCCAGATGATCAGACTGTCGCGGGGATCGGCCACACCCAGCCCTGCCTTGGCGGCGAGAACGCCCAGCACATCGCTGGCCCCTGCCGCCCCCAGATGCAGCGACAGCGCCATCACCCCGATCAGGGTCGCGCATAATCCCAGCCCGAGCAGACGGGCACGGAGATGCCGGTCCCCCGCAGGGCGCGGCGCAGCCATGCGCCACCGGCCCGAAACGGCCCCGAAGCCACAGCGCAGGATCATTGCGGTGCAGCCGCGGCCAGAAGGTCGTGCCGCAAATGCGCGGCCATCTCGGCGGTGCGCGGCCCGAAGGCCAAGGCCGCAGGCGCGATCCGCACCAAGGCCTGCCGCTGCCCTGCCGGTGTGCCCGCCAAGGCCGCATTGCGCCAGAGATCGGCCGCAGGGGCGTCCATCTCGGGGCGGCCGGTATGATCAAGCATCACGACGATATCGGGGGCGGCCTGCAGGATCGCCTCGTCCGACACAAGGCGATAGCCCGTATAAGCGTCCGCCATCACGTTCTCCGCACCCGCAAGGCGCAGGATCCCGTCGGCGCCGGTGCCGGCCCCTGCCACATTCAGCCGTCCGGCCTGATCGGACAGCACGAACATCACCCGCGGATGCGGGCCTTGGGCCACCATATCGGCCAGCTGTGCAAAGACCGCCTGCTGCGAACGGGCCAATGCGTCGGCCTGTGGCGCACGCCCCAGCGCCGCCCCGATCAGACGGATATTGTCCAGCACCTGTGCCGGATCGAACCCGCCTTCCAGCGTCACAAGCGGCAGGCCGGTGGCGCGCAACTGCTGCAGCGTTTCCGGCGGTCCCGCCCCCGCCTGCAAGAGGATCAGATCGGGCGTCACCGACAGCACGCCCTCGGGCGAAAGCTGGCGCATATAGCCGATATCGGGCAAAGACAGCACCTCGGGCGGGAAACGCGATGTGCTGTCACGCGCCACCACCTGATCCCCCGCCCCCAGCGCGAAGACAAATTCTGTCGCCGCATCGCCCACCGGCAGAATACGTGCGGGCTCTTGCGCCTGAGCCGCCCTGACACAGACCAAGGCGACGCTGACCAAGGCGAGAACGGCGGCCCGTAGCTTCCGGCTCATTCTGCGGCCTCGGCGGAACAGGAGGGCAGCGCATCCAGCAGATGATGCCATTGCGCCAGATCGTCGCTGTCACTCTCGCGCTCGCCAAAGCACTGGAAGATCAGCTCGCCCGCCGCATCGAAAGCCTCCAGCGACACCGCCAGACCGCGACGGGTCGGCTTTTCGACCACATAGCATTCCGCAATATGATCGCCGCGCAGATGCAGGTTGAACCTTTCATCCAGCACATTCAGCCACGGTCCCAGCGGGCGGACATTGCGGATTGCGCCCCAATGAATCTGGATATGCCCACGGTTGCCGACGAAAAAGATCACCTTCTGGCCCGTCATCGACAGATCCCGCAACCAGCCGCCGACCGATGCCGGATCCACCGCGCGCACGAAGGGATGGCCAGCCATACGATAGGCCCCCAGACGGTTCATGCCCAACCTGTGGGTGAGCCGGTTGAACTGATGGGTGTCGGTCATCTCCTGCCAGCCCGCAATCAGCGCGGGCCGCTTGGCCGGATCGCCCTTGGGGCCTTCGGGGGCGGGCAGCGGCAGCGGTGCCAGCTCGGTGGCGGGGTCGGGCAGGCGCAGCCGGTCAACCAGCGGCTGCCATGCCGCAAGCTGCGATTGTGCCAAGAGGTAGATCTTCTGTAGCGCCTCGCCATAGAGATCATAGAACTGCAAAGAGCGGCGCGGACCTTCGGGACGAAGCTCGGTCACGGCAAAGCCATAAGCCCAGTATTTGGGAAAGATCCGCGTGTCGATCTCGCGGCCCAGAACCATCGCGGCATGAGGCCCCGCCTTATAGGTGCCAAAGCGCCCGACGCGTTCATGCACGCAAGACCCGTTGCGTGTCAGCGTCATGACCTCGCCCAGATCGGGCAGAAGCGGCATGACCTCGTCGGGATGGGCCGTGATGGGAGAGGCCGCATAATCCCCCGGCACATCCAGCGCCGCCCCGATATGGGCGGCCACGAAAGCGGCCTCGGACAGGCCAAGCTCTGCCGCCATATCCCGTTGCCGTTTGCCCGACGCCTTGCGGAAGTCCCGAATACTCTGCACCGTTCGCATGATATCCCTCATGTGAAAATATCGGGCTCGCAATCAATATGCTGGCGGTTTCATCTGGAAAAGGACGGGATCAGGCGCCGGACATGGGGAAAAATTCCCATGCCCCATCAGGGGCGCCCCCCAAGGCGAAATAAAGCGCATACAGAAAAGACGGCCTCTGCGCGCCAAGCCGGTCTGCCTTATAGGGCGGCAGGTTTCGGCAGCAGAGCGGCCAGACGTGCCGCCGTTTTCACGATCTGCTCATGGGCATTGGCTTCCGACAGGAAAATCGCGAACGGCTCGGCATTGGCGGGCTTGCCCTCCCAATGGGCCGCAACCACCCGCAGCAGATAATTCTCCAGCGGATTGATCTTATGCGCGCAGCAGTCGCAATCGGGATTGCCATAGCGCATCGGTGACTTGCGCGCCGTCAGCACCCGATCCATCAGCACGGCCATATCGGCGAACACCTCGGCCCCCTTGCCACGCCCCCAGATCTTCTGGGCAAAAGCCAACCCCCGCAACCAGCCATTTTTGGGCGGATTATCAAGACTTTGCATCTGCAACCGGAACAATCGCAGCAACTCGGCCTGCGGAAACTCTGCTTGGGTCTGATCCGAATGGTGGGTGCTTTGGATATGTGACAAGATCTGTGACTCCATTGTTGCGGGCAGAACTTGACAAAAATACTCGGAAAAATCAAGAGACGATTTCCTTGCGGCGGAGAAAACGAAAAAGGCCCCCGCGAACGGAGGCCTTTTATAGGCATTTCAATACCTTAAAGAAGAACGCGGATCATTCTTCCTCGAAATGGCCGCACCAGTCATCGGTTTTCACAACCGGCCAGAGGCCATGCGAGGAGGCTTCCGGCTGCGACACCGGCGGGTTGAAACGGCACAGACCCGCATCATCGGCGGCTGCAACGGTTTCGGAATTGGTTTTGTGGTCTTCGAAGAAGGCGCAATCGGCGCAGGACTTGCTCATGATATTTCCTCTCCTTTTTATGGCGGTCCGGACAGGACGCGGCCTTGCATAGGGGAAATATATGGCACAAAAAATAAAAGTCAACAAAAACAAATACTTGAGTGTAAATGTCAGGGATAGAAACCCGACCATTTCACTTGCAAAACGTCACCCAATCCCCAAGCCGCACGCCCATAAGAACCGCTTTGAGATGCCCCCCGAAGGCAAAGACAGGGAGATGTGGGCCCATCCCCCTGCCTGCCCTTACAAACGCCCCATCAGGAGGCGATTGCAGATCAGAATGTCATCTGCACCGACAGATACGCCGTCCGGCCCGGCTCGTTGACGCGGGGAACGGTGGTGTCGAACACGCTTTTGCGGTTGAGATGGCGGGCATAGGTTTTGTCCAACAGGTTATCCACCCCGCCCATCAGGCGCACATTATCGCGCAACTGGTAGCTGCCGAACAGATCCAGCGTCGCCCAGCCCGCGGTTTTGCCCGGATCGATCGACGGGTCGATCCGGTTCTGGCGGCTGGCCCAGTTCACCCGCGCCCCTGCCGACCACAGATCGGCGGACCATGTCGCGCTCAGGCTGCCCGATAGCGGCGGGATCTGCGCCAAGGCCGTGTCATCGCTGGTATTCTCGCCATGCGTCCATGTCGCATCCCCTGCAAAAAGCCATGCGCCATAGCTGTAGCTTCCCAAGACCTCGACCCCCGAGAGGTCCGCCCCGACATTGCGATATTGGGTGCGCGAGCTGCCTGTCGAGGTCGTGACGATCTCTTGCAGGATATAGTCATCCACACGGTCATAGAAAGCGGACGCATTCAGCGACCAGTTCTCCCGCGTGGTCTGGAAACCGATATCCAGCTGGTTGTGCTTTTCCGGCGCGATATCGGGATTGCCGACATAGCTTGCAACCCCCATCGACCCGCGCGCCATCGCGCGTTCATTCGCATCCGCCGTGCGCACCGCCCGCGACAGGCCGATAAAGGCTTTGGTCTGCGCATCGAACTGGTGTTCGTACCGCAAGAGCCCGCCGACATTGTCCTCGCTGCGGGCATGATCATAGCTGGTGCCATACACCTCGGTGTAATAGTCGTTGGGCGAATAGCCATTGACCGACTGATCGGCCTTGCCCACATCGGCATGCACGTGATCATAGCGCAGCCCCGCCCTGAGCGTGTCGCTGGCGCTCAGCATGGTTTCGGTCTGCACATAAAGGCCGGTCTGGGCGATGGTGACATCGGGCCATGTCAGCGAATAGGGGCTGTCCAGGTCGATCATCGCCGAAGACATCGCCATATAGCCCAAGGCCGTGCGGGAATTGGACTGGTAGTCGATGCCGACCGTCGCTTTGGTGCGCCCGAAATCCAGCTTGCCTTCCAGTTTCCCCCCATGCGTATCCGAAGTGGTGGGCGACAGCATGGCCATATTTGTGGGGCTGCGGAGCGAGTAGTTATCCATCCGGTGATCGACATCCGACCGGTAGACCGAGCCTTCGATCCGCGTCAGCGGCCCGTAGCTGAGGTCGACACCGCCCCGCAGACGGATCGTTTCGGTTTTTGACAGCGGGCTGTCCATCGCCGCGCCTGCAAATTCGACATCCTCGGCACGGTCATGTTCGACATCCAGCGCCAGATCCACACCATTGTTCTTGTAACCCAGCGTAACGCCGGTGCTTTTCTGGGTATAGCCCGCGCGGACATCCCTGCCGCTGCCGTCCTTATAGTCATTGGCCGTCTTATACTCGCCCGAGGTTTCCAGATAGAACCCGTGCCCCAGATCGAAGGCCAGCGTGCCCGAAATCTCTTTCGCCTCGGAATTGCTGGACCCGCCAACCGTCAACGACCCCGAGACCTTCTTGCCCGCCTCGAATTCGGGGGCGTCGCGCTCCAGCCGCACCGTGCCTGCCGGTGCTCCCGGCCCGTTGGTCACACTGGAATAGCCCTTTTCCACCACGATCCGGTCCGCCCGGTAAAAGCTGGCAATCGAGGTAGGCGGGTCCATCCGGCTGGGGCAGCCGCCATAGGTAAACGAGCCCGCATCAATGATATTGATCTGGTTCTTCGACATGCCCCGCAAGATGATGTCGATCCCGTGCCCCCCCATACGCGACCCTTCGATGCCGGGAATGGTGGACATCAGCGCCCCGCCATCCAGCGCAGGTGCCGTGGCAAGGGCCTCCTTGTCGAGAGTGACGGTGGTGCCGTCGGTCTGCATCGCAGCCCCTTCGACATAGATCGTGTCCAGATCGACGGTTGTCGCGTCCTTCTTTGCGGTTTCCGCAAAGGCAGGCAGGGCAATGGAACAAAGCAAAAAGGCGGTCACGCTACGGCGTGCCGTGAAAGACAGAATAGTCATGGAGAAGCTCCGGAAAGTAACGAAACATGCACAAGGCGGCAACGCCCTGCTGCGCAAGACATCTTGAGGGCAGAGCCTGCCCTGTCAGCGGTTGTCAGTTGATATCACGCTACAGACGGAGGGCCACGGATCCACAGCCGCACAGGATGGGCCGCCGGAACGATCCCCGCCAGCCGCACGGGTCCGAAACCGATCCCCCGCGCCAGTGCCACGAAATCCGGCGGGCCGCCCAGAACCGGCAAGGCGGTCAGGCCAAGAACACAGAACGGACATTTCGCAGCCGCCCTGCCCTCGGTCTCGGGCAGATCGCGCACCGCGCCGGTGACCGGATCATAAGCCACACGATGCAGCCCCGCCCCGTCGCAGAGCTGCAAGATCACCTCATCGGCGCGCAGACTGGCATCGGGCAAGGCGGGCTGATAGGCAAATGCCACCTGCAGCCCCAGAAGCGACGCAAGAAGAACGGCCAGAATGCCGTGAAATCCCTTCCCGATATGCGCCGCTTTTTTCATGACGCGAAGTAATCGCGTCACCCGAATGTGATCAAGGGGGCGAAGGCATTCCGTGCCGCAACGTGACATCACAACCACAGGTAGAACGCCGCGCCCTTTTCTGTGCGCAAGAGGGGCCGCCCCTGCGCGGCGGATGGAATGGTCCGTCAGGCTGTCATGTTGCAAGATGGCCCGAGAAAAGAACGACCCACCCAAACGGGGCAGACCCAACGTGATGCAGACCACTCCGAGACAGGCAAGGCAGATCCTCCACTGGGCAGGGCTTGGGGCGGCCTGTATCCTCTCGGGCATTGTCCTTTCGGCACTGGCGGTGCCGGCAGGGCTGCTGATCGGGCCGATCCTTGTGGGGATGTGTTTCGGCCTGTCCGGCCATGTGCTGACCTTCAACCGTGACCTGCGGGCGCTGGCACAAGGGGCGACGGGAGTGCTGATTGCCACCAGCTACCGCCCCGACACCCTTGCCCGTCTTGGCGAGGTCTGGCCTCAGGCGCTGGCCACACTGGCGGGCACGATGCTGGTGGCGATCCTCGCAGGGGTGATTGTGGGACGGCTCGGGGTCATTGCCCGCGAAGAGGCGATCTGGGGGTTCCTGCCGGGCATGGCCAGCGCCGTCATCGCCATCAGCGAGGAACGCAATCTGGATGCACGGGCCGTTGCCATCATTCAGGTGCTCCGGATTCTGGTGGTCATCCTGTCGATGTCGGCACTGGCGGCGATTTTGCATATGACGGGCCTGCATGTGACGGACCTGTCCGATCCGGCCCAAGCAGCCCCCGCCCGAAGCACCCCGCACGGGCCGGTCTGGATCACATGTCTGCTGGTGGTGCTGGCCCCGCTGTCACAGCGCTTCCTGCGTTTTGTCCCCGCCGGAGGGATGATGGTGCCGCTGATTGCCGCCATCGCGCTGAAATCCGCAGGCGTTCCGGTCGGCATCCCCCACGAGATGCTGGTCGCCGCCTATCTGGTCATCGGCGCGAATGTCGGCCTGCGCTTCGACCGCCCCCTTCTGCGTCAGGCCGGTCGGGCCATGCCCGCAATCATCGGTGCGGCGATAGGGATGGTGCTGCTGGGCGGCGGGATCGGACTGGCTCTGGGCTGGACGGTCGGGCTCGACCCGCTCAGCGGGGTACTGGCCGCCGTGCCCGGAAGCATCGATGCCGTGGCCGCGCTCGCCTATTCCAGCAATGCCGATATGTCTTTCGTGATGACCTTGCAGATCCTGCGGCTGTTTGTCGTGCTGATTGCCGGACCGCCCCTTGCGGCTTGGGCCGCCCGACACTCCGCCCCGCGCCGCAGATAGCGGCGCAGGCCTGCACAGCTCAGGTCCAAGGGCTGTTTTTATCCCGCTGGCGGTTCACCTTGGGCAACGATGACGGGCGCGCTTGCAACGGGCTGGCGGCTTCGGCCGGACGAGGCGCCGTCGCGCGAGGCGCGCCAGAGCGTTCGCCCCGATCGCCCATCTGCACAGCCAGTTCCCGCAGCGCGGCCACACGGTTTTCTGTGGCGGGGTGCGTCGAGAACAGCTTGTCACGCCCGCCCCCGTGCAGCGGATTGATGATGAACATATGCGCGCTGGCCGGATTGCGCTCGGCGGTCAGGTTATCGACCTGCGCAGCCCCCTGCTGGATCCGCTGCAAAGCCGACGCCAGCCACAAAGGATGGCCACAGATCTGCGCCCCCTGCTTGTCGGCGGCATATTCCCGCGTGCGGGAAATCGCCATCTGCACCAGAGAGGCCGCCAGAGGGGCAAGGAACATCATCGCCAATGTCCCCACAATGCCCAGCCGGTTCTCGTCGCGGCTGCCACCGAAGAATAACGCAAAATTCGCCAGCATCGAAATTGCCCCCGCGAAGGTCGCGGTAATGGTCATGATCAGCGTGTCACGGTTCTTGATATGGGCCAGTTCGTGGGCCACCACGCCCGACAGCTCTTCGCGCGATAGCACGCGCATCAGACCCGTGGTCACCGCAACAGCGGCGTTCTCGGGGTTGCGCCCTGTCGCAAACGCATTGGGCTGGGGCGTGTCGATCAGATAGACCGCAGGCATCGGCAGGCCCGCATTGCGCGCCAGCCCCGCCACCAGCTCGGTCAGTCCCGACGGATCACGCGGACCGATAGGCTGGGCGTTATGCATCCGCAGCACCATCTTGTCGGAATTCCAGTAGCTGAACAGGTTCATCGCGGCGGCAATGGCCAATGCGATCACCATCCCCGTGCTGCCGCCAAGCAGATAGCCAAGGCCCAAAAACAGCGCCGTGACAGCGGCCATCAACATTCCGGTTTTTACATATCCCATTGCCTTGATCCTAATCCGGTCTCCTCTGGAGGGGTTCAACTGGATATAGGTGTCAAACCGGACGGCACAATGGGGCACAGGGATTACGCAGGACCGAAGGGGCGCAGGACCGGCGGGGCGCAGCGCCCTTCAGGCCGGTGGCCAAAGATATCGGCCGAATTTCGTTAGCGCGCTGTTGAATATTCCACAAACCCCGCCATCACATTGCCGAAGCAGAGGGGGGCGCCGGAATTGGAAGAAGGGCAACCCGAAACCGGATCACCCTTCCTCACTGGAGATGCACATCAGTGATGTGCAACGGTAGCGACGGAGCCGATTACGAACGGCCAGCGCCGCGATAGGGGCGCTCGATCGGCGCAACGGTATTGCGCGATGCGCCGGTTTCGATGAAGCGCGCTTCTTGGTCATCATCTGCGGTCGACATCGACACGAGTTCTGCCATCGAATATTTCGATGCATCAACGCCAAGCTGAGCTGCCAGCTGTGCTTTACCTTGAGAAACCGAGGTATTTTCCGAAGTACGGTTTTCGTGCTTCAGGAAGTAATTCGCGGTTTGCGTGTCGCCGTTGATTTTTGCATCGCGGATATTGGTCAATTCAGCGGTGGTGAAATCTGCGCCGTTCAGGCCGAGCTGCGCTGCGAGCTGTGCGTGACCTGCGGATTCTGCCGAAGCGATCCCTGCGGAAGCGGAAAGGGCAACAACGGCTGCGATAAGAACGTTTTTCATAGTCATCTCCAATGATTGCGGATGGCCTTTAGTGATTCAGGCCACCTGCCTAGTGATGACGCCCCTCTACGCCTGTGACTTTCACCGGTAAACGCTAGAAAGAAAGCAAGCTTATGTTTATATATGCACAGTCACAATTCTGTCATTTTAATGATTGATTCGAAATATATTAAGCGCCAATGATCGCGAGGCTCTTCGACGCGCCAATCCGGCTGGCCCCTGCGGCAATCATCGCCAGCGCCTCTGCGGTGGTCGAAATCCCACCCGACGCCTTCACGCCCATCTCCGGCCCCACCGTCTTGCGCATCAGCGAAACCGCCTCGATCGTGGCACCGCCGGAAGAAAACCCGGTGGAGGTCTTCACAAAATCCGCCCCCGCATCCTTGGCCAGATGGCAGCCCGTGGCGATCTGGGCGCCTGTCAGCAGGCAGGTCTCCAAGATCACTTTCAGACACAGAGGACCGCAAGCCGCTTTGACCGTTGCAATATCTTCACGCACGGCATCCAGATCTCCGTCGATCAGCGCACCGACAGGGATCACCATATCGATCTCCCGCGCGCCCTGCGCGATGGCCCAGCGGGCCTCTGCCGCTTTCACCTCGCTCGGGGAGGCGCCCAGAGGGAACCCCACAACGGTGCAGACCAGCACATCGCTTTGCGCCAGCGCCTTGACCGCGCGCGGCACATGCAGGGCATTCACACAGACGGATTTGAACCCGTGGCTGGCCGCCTCGGCACAGAGCGCGTCAATCTGCGCCGCCCGTGTCTCGGGTTTGAGCGCGGTATGGTCGATATAGGCTGCGATCTCTGCCGGGGTCATCGGAACTCTCCTGAAACTGTCTGCCCCAATCCTTGGCAGGCCCCCCGTGGCAGGTCAACTGCCGAGCGCAGCGCCCGTCTCCGGCGGGGGCGCGATCCGTGGAAAGACAGGTGTGGCCGCGCCATCAAGCTTTCGGGCCTCGGCCAGCAGCGCCTCGCGCAAATCACAAGACGTCGCCCAGCCGGTATTGGGGTCGTCACTTGGCACCAGAAACAGCACGGTCTGGCCCCAGATATCATGCTGCGTCACATAGACCCCACGGCTATCGGGCGCATCGCTCAACCCGTAATCGTCCAGCAGGCGGTGATAGGCCAGCCGCAGCGGCGCGACATCCGTGAGGTGATCAAGACGCAAAATCACCTCGAACAGGGTGAAATGCTCCTGCATGGTCCAGTTCTCGAAAGGCTCGGCCACGAAATCCACCACCGGCACCACAAGACGCTTGCCTGTCCAGACACGCAGCTGGACATAGGTGAAATTGATCCGCTCGACCGAGCAGACATAATCGCGGAACAGGATCTTGTCACCGATCCGCGCCGACTGGTTCATCGAGATCTGCAACGAGGCCATGATATTGGACAGGATATTGCGCGCGGCAAAAGCCAGCAGGATCCCGATGGTCCCTGCCGAGGCCAGAAGCGAGATCCCCAGCGACTGCATGACGCTGGCCTCGTTGAGGACAATCCCCACCCCCACCATCGCAATCAGCACAATCGCCCCGCGCCGCAAGGCCGATACGCGCGTGGCCATCGCGCGGCGCAGCTCCTGGCCTTCGCCGATGGCACTCAGTTCGGCCCCGTCAAAAGAGACCAGCCTCTCGATGATCACATCGGCGATATTGACGATCAGCCACAGCACCGCCGCCACCACACCCAGCACCACAAGCGGCGAGATCACCGTGTCGATCCGGCCAGAGAAGATGAACAACCGGTTCGAGATCATCGCCAGCGTGACGGTCATCACCAAAAGCACGACCGGCCCGCGCATCGCCACCAGGAACGAGGCGGGGGCCACGCGGCGGTTGCGGTGTAGCCCGCGCGACAGGAGCTTCTGCGTGATCCATCCGGCCAGTGCGGTGATCGCAATCGCCAGCGGCAAACCGATCGCCTCCCACCATTGCAGGCCCCAGACGGCCTCGCGGCGCAGAACGGATGGCAGCGCCTTTTCCAGTGCCGAGGGCGCATAGGCCTGTCCCAGAGCGGGCAGATTATCCACCGTCTGGCGCGACACGACCCAGACCGCCGCGCCGTTTTTCGGCTTGATACGGTTGATACGGATCGGCACCGGACGGTTACCCAGATCGACATACCATAGCAGGATGGAACGGCGCGGCTTGCCCGCCATAGGCGCATCCCCGACCGCACGTTCATCCAGCCCGTCAGGCCGGTCCCTGAGTGCATACCAGTCAATCACGATCTTCCGGTCGAGCAATGTCTTGAAATCGCGGGCAAGTTCCGGCCCCTTGGTCCGCTGTTCCATCTCGGGCACATCCGACAGATCCAGCATATGCGCCGCCGCCAGCCACTTGCCGTCATTGGCCTGTATCAGGAAGCTTTCCAAAGACGATCGCGGCGTGCTGCGGTCCAACCCGTCCGGCGGCGTGCCAAGACCGCGATTGAGCGCATCGGCCTCATACCATTCCGACGAGGCGCTTTCGGTTTGCTCGGCATATGCCGCGTGCGGCAGGGCCTGCGCCAGACAGACAAGCAGCAAAAACAGGCCAGCACAGCGAAGGGGGCGACGGAACAGCACGAGATAAGGCATCATTCCTGCCAACACCTCACGTCGCAAACGGTTCCCTGTCCCACAATCGCGGGGGCAAGGCTGGATTTCCCTAAGGTAGCTGACTAAAGATTACGCCATATAAAAGGGGGAGCCTTCCGACATGACTATCGAGACCACCGGCTGGATCGAGAAATTCGAAGGGTTGCGCCGCCTGCCCGAAGACATCAAATCCGTACTGATCGCAGGCAGTCAGGTGCTCAGCGTGCCCGCCGGCACCGAAATTTTCGCCCCCGGACAATCGGCCGACAACCTGCTTTTGCTGCTGGACGGCACAGTGCGGGTCCAGCAGAAATCCGAGACCGGTCGCGAGGTGATCCTGTATCGGGTCAATGCCGGTGAAAGCTGCGTTCTGACCACCGCCTGCATGCTGGCCTTCGAAGACTATGCCGCCGATGGCGTCGCGGAAACCGATGTCACCGCCGTGGCCATTCCGCGTGCGACCTTCGACGATCTGGCCGGACGCTCGTCCCTGTTCCGCGAGTTCATCTTCAAGGCCTATTCGCGCCGGATCACCGATCTGTTCACGCTGATCAATGACATCGTCTTCCAGCGGATGGATGTCCGGCTGGCGCAGCGCCTGCTGGAACTGGCGGATGCGACCGATACCATACGGGCCACCCACCAGCAGCTTGCCAACGAACTTGGCACCGCCCGCGAGGTGATCTCGCGGACGCTTTCGGAATTCCACCGGCGCGGCTGGATCGAACAGGCGCGCGGCGAGGTGCATCTGACAGGAAAGGTCGGGCTGGAACGTCTTGTTAAGGCTGCTGGCACAATTTAAGCGCGAAATTCATAGTTGTGTGACGAAGTCACCGTTACCCTGACACGCGCGGGTCTATGATCATGCATCTGCTCATCGGGAGGATATGATGACAAGAAATATGGGAAAAACGGATCGTGCCTTGCGGGTCATTGTCGCCGTAGTGCTTCTGGTTCTGGCCATAGCGGGGATACTCCCTGCCGGGCTCCTGAAGATTCTGGCCGTCATCGTTGCCTTGGTCTTCATCGTGACCTCGCTGATCGGGACTTGCCCGCTCTATACGATCGTGGGCATCCGCACCTGCCCGCGCTCCTGAAACCGCGACGCCCCCTGCACAAGGAACTATGCGCATGAATTATCCGACCGACATGTCCGTCACCCCCGAGGTCAAAGGCTTCTTCGACCCGGCGACCAATACGATCAGCTATATCGTCAAGGATCCGGCCAGCCAGTCCTGCGCCATTGTCGATAGCGTCATGGATATCGATTATGCCGCAGGCCGGATCAGCTATGAGCATGCCGATGAGCTGATCGCCTATGTCGAGGCGCAGGGGCTGAAGCTGGAATGGCTGATCGAGACCCATGTCCACGCCGATCACCTCTCGGCGGCCCCCTATATCCAGAAGAAACTGGGCGGCAAGCTGGGAATCGGGCGCCAGATCACCGTGGTGCAGGATACATTCGGCAAGGTCTTCAACGAAGGCACCGAATTCCAGCGTGACGGTTCGCAATTCGACAAGCTGTTCGAGGATGGCGACACCTATCAGGTGGGCGGCATGACCTGTTTTGCCATGCATACACCGGGCCATACGCCCGCCTGTATGGTGCATGTAATGGGCAACGCCGCCTTTGTGGGCGATACGCTCTTCATGCCCGATGGCGGCTCGGCGCGGGCCGATTTTCCGGGCGGCGATGCCGCGACCCTGTATGACAGCATCCAGAAAGTCCTGTCTCTGCCCGACGAGATGCGCCTGTTCATGTGCCATGATTACGGCCCCAATGGCCGCGAGATCCGCTGGGAAACCACAGTGGCCGAAGAGAAAGCGCATAACATCCATGTGGGCGCGGGCAAGACCAAGGAAGATTTCGTCAAGTTCCGCACCGAACGCGATGCGCAACTGGATATGCCCAAGCTGATCATTCCGTCGCTTCAGGTCAACATGCGCGGCGGGGACCTGCCGCCGCAGGACAAGGACGGCAAACGTTTCCTGAAGGTGCCGCTGAACGGGCTTTAACCCCCGCCGCCTTAAGTCTTGCATGGCCCCAGGCCTTGCACCGCCCGGTAGCGCGACAGCGACATGCGCGATCGGGAGAGGCAGGGCGGAGAACAGCGCGACGGGGAACAGCGCAACGGAGCCGCGTTTTGACAGGGCTGCGTTTTGACAGGCCCGCGCTTTGACAGGCCCGCAAGGGTCACGTTTTAAACCTCGGGGTTGGCTACGGCCTGCCCCCTTTTGACACTTTATTCCAAGGAGGAGGGAGATCTTTGGAAAAACACGAATTGACGCGTGGCCTGTCTGTCGGCCCGCAAATCACGGCGGAAGATATCGACACGCTTGCCGCCGCCGGTTTCCGCTCGATCATCTGTAACCGGCCCGATGCAGAAGGCGCAGACCAGCCCAACCATGACGAGATCGCGCGGGCGGCCAGCGCGAAGGGGCTGGAGTTCCGCTACATCCCCGTAACGCCCGGCATGGTGACGGAGGCCGATGCCGAGCAATTCGCCTCGGCGCTGACCACCCTGCCCGGCCCGACCTTCGCCTATTGCCGCACCGGCACGCGCTCGACCACGCTCTGGTCGCTGTCGCAGGCCAATGACCGCCCGCTGACCGAAATCCTCGCCCGCACCAAAGCGGCAGGGTACGACATGAACGGCGTTGCACGGCGCATCGCCAATGGCGGCAAAACCCCCACCGATACCGCAGATGCCAAATTCCAGATCGTGATCGTGGGCGCAGGCGCGGGCGGCATCGCGGTGGCCTCCAGCCTGAAGGCGCGACGTGCCGATCTGGAAATCGCCATCATCGATCCGGCAGATATCCATTATTACCAGCCGGGCTGGACGATGGTCGGCGGCGGCATTTTCGAGCCTGCCCAGACCGCCAAGACGATGGGCAGCCTGATCCCGCATGGCGTGAAATGGATCAAGGCGGCGGTGGCCGCTTTCGAACCGGAAAACAACGCCATCATCCTCGATGGGTGTCGTGTGGTGAAATATGACCGACTGGTGGTATGCCCCGGCCTCAAGCTGGACTGGGCCGGTATCGAAGGGCTGGAAGAGACGTTGGGGCGTAACGGGGTGACCTCGAACTACCGCTATGATCTTGCGCCCTATACCTGGCAGCTTGTGTCTTCGATGAAAGAAGGGCGGGCGCTGTTCACCCAGCCGCCGATGCCGATCAAATGCGCGGGGGCTCCGCAGAAGGCGATGTATCTTTCGGGGGATGCGTGGTTCAAACGCGGCGTCCTGAACAAGATCGACATCCAGTTCATGAATGCGGGAGGGGTGCTGTTCGGGGTGAAGGACTATGTTCCCGCCCTGATGAAATATGTCGAGAAATACGACGCGACGCTGAATTTCTTCCACAAGCTTGTCGCAGTCGACGGACAGGCGAAGACCGCCACGTTCGAGGTCACCAAGCCCGAGACCGAGACACAGACGATCACCACCGAATTCGACATGATCCATGTGGTTCCGCCGCAGACCGCGCCGGATTTCATCCGCGTCTCGCCTCTGGCCGATGCGGCAGGCTGGGTCGATGTGGATCAGGCGACGCTGCGGCATAGGACCTATGACAACATCTGGTCGCTGGGCGATGTGATGAATGCCCCCAATGCGAAAACCGCCGCCGCGGCCCGCAAACAGGCCCCGACAGTGGCCGAAAACATCATGTCCGATCTGATGGGCAAATCGGCACATGCCCAATATGATGGCTACGGGTCGTGCCCTCTGACCGTGGAACGCGGCAAGATCGTGCTGGCCGAATTCGCCTATGGGGGCGTGCTGAAACCCTCCTTCCCGAAATGGCTGCTGGACGGCACGCAACCCACGCGCGCGGCCTGGTTCCTGAAAGAGAAGCTGCTGCCGCCGATCTACTGGAAGGCCATGCTGCGCGGCCACGAATGGATGGCCAAGCCCGAGCCCCTTTCGGCCAAGTCCGAATAATTCAGGCCCAACCCGATGCTGCTGCGGACCGACAACCGGTCCGCAGCCATAGCGCAGGACCCCAAAGCCATGCCCTCTTTTTCCCGCTATCTGCCCATCCTGACCTGGGGCCGTGCCTATAACCGCACGGCTCTGTCCAACGATCTGGTCGCGGCCATTATCGTGACCATCATGCTGATCCCGCAATCGCTGGCCTATGCGATGCTGGCGGGGCTCCCTCCCGAAGCCGGCATCTATGCCTCGATCGCGCCGATCATCCTCTATGCGATTTTCGGCACAAGCCGCGCGCTTGCGGTGGGGCCGGTGGCGGTGGTTTCGCTGATGACAGCCGCCTCTATCGGCGAGATCGCCGCCAGCGGCACCGCAGGTTACGCGATTGCCGCCTTGACCCTTGCCCTGCTTTCCGGCCTCTTCCTGCTGGCCTTGGGGCTGTTCCGTCTGGGTTTCATCGCCAATTTCCTGAGCCATCCGGTGATTGCGGGCTTCATCACGGCCTCGGGCATCCTGATCGCCACCAGCCAGTTGAAACATGTGCTGGGGATCAAGGCCAGCGGTGCCACCCTCCCCGAGATGGTCACCGCACTTGTCGCACATCTGGGGCAGACCAACCCGATCACCCTGACCATCGGCGTCCTCAGCACCGCCTTCCTGTTCTGGGTCCGCAAGGGGTTGAAGCCGCTTCTGCGGCGGTTGGGTCTGGGTCCGCGACTGGCCGACATCCTGACCAAGGCCGGTCCCGTCGCCGCCGTTGTCATCACGACGCTCTGCACATGGGGGCTGGATCTGAACGCGCAGGGCGTGGCCATCGTCGGCAGCGTGCCGCAAAGCCTGCCGCCCCTGACCATGCCGGGCCTGTCCCCCGAATTGATCGGCCAGCTGGCGCTTCCGGCCATCCTGATCTCGATCATCGGCTTTGTCGAATCCGTTTCCGTGGCCCAGACATTGGCCGCGAAAAAGCGCCAGCGGATTGACCCCGACCAAGAGCTGATCGGCCTTGGCGCGGCCAATATCGGGGCCGCTTTCACCGGCGGCTATCCGGTCACCGGCGGCTTTGCGCGTTCGGTCGTCAATTTCGATGCAGGGGCCGAAACGCCCGCAGCAGGTGCGTTCACGGCAATCGGCCTCGGCATCGCGGCCATCGCGCTGACCCCGCTGGTCTATTTCCTGCCCAATGCCACGCTTGCCGCGACTATCATCGTGGCCGTGCTCAGCCTTGTCGATTTCTCGATCCTCAAGAAAACATGGCAGTATTCGCGCAAGGATTTCGTCGCCGTTCTGGTGACCATCCTGCTGACCCTTGCCGCAGGCGTCGAAATCGGTGTGGCGACAGGGGTGATCCTATCGATCGTGATGCATCTGCTGCACACCTCCAAACCGCATGTGGCAGAGGTCGGTCTTGTGCCCGGCACCGAGCATTTCCGCAATATCCGCCGCCACGAGGTCATCACCGAACCGAGCCTGCTGACCCTGCGGGTGGATGAAAGCCTGTATTTCGTCAATGCGCGCGTGCTGGAAGACCGCTTGCAGGACCGCCTTGCCAGCGCCCCCGAAATCCGCAACGTCGTGCTGATGTTCTCGGCGGTCAATAGCGTGGATTACTCGGCGCTGGAAAGCCTCGAGGCGATCAACCATCTGCTGAAAGAACGCGGGATCGGCTTCCATCTCAGCGAGGTCAAAGGCCCCGTGATGGACAGGCTGGCCACTGCGCATTTCCTGTCGGAACTGAACGGGCAGGTCTTCCTGTCGCAATATCAGGCATGGAAAACACTGGTGCCTGCCGCGCAAACGGCCGCCGCAGAATAGACGCTGACAGGCCGAAACACATGGCCTGCAAAGCGTGGCGCCCTGCCCGTTCGGGGCGCCATGCCTGCCGGAAGGATCAGGGGCGCAGACCCGTGGGAAGCGCCTCCGCTAGAGAGCCTTCGATCACCTGCCCAAGCCATTTCGCCTCTTTTTCAAGGTCGAATTCGGCGCAGACCTTGCGGCGGCCCTCTTTTCCCATCTGCGCCCGCAGGGCCGGATCGGCCAGCAGGCGATCCAGCCGGTCGGTCAGGCTTTCCAGATCCCCCGCCGGAATCGTAAAGCCGGACACCCCGTCTTCCACCAACTCGCCCACACCCGCCACGCGGCTGGCGATCACCGGAAGTTGGGAGCCCATCGCCTCCATCAGCGTGACCGGCACCCCTTCGGCAAAAGAGGCCAGCACCAGCATATCGGCACGGCGCATATGGTCGGCCACCGCATCCGAAGGCTGATACCCCCAGAACTTCACCCGCTCGGCCACCCCCATCGTGCGGGCCATCGTCTCGCAATAACTCCGCTCCGGCCCGTCACCGATAATCGACAGGGTCGCCTCGGGATGCGTATCCCTGAGCCGCGCGAAGGCCTCGATCAGAAGCGGCACGCCCTTGATGGCCGCCAGACGCCCGACAAACAGGATTTCCTGCCCCGCTTCTTTCGGCGTGGACGGGGTCTCGGGCGGGGTCTCATGCCCATAGAGCGCGGGGAAGATACCGCAATGGACGATTTTCAGCTTCGACCAATGCTCGGGCTTGGAAAAATACATTGCCTGCGAGCGGCAGAAATGGCTGATGCAGGACACAAAGCGCGCCCGCGCGATCTTGGCATCAATGCGCCACCAGCGCGGCTCGTAGAAAATGGCGGGGCCATGCATGGTCACCGAGAAGGGGATGCCCGACAGCTCGGATGCCAGCATCGCCACCGAACAGCTGGAATTGGCAAAATGGTTATGCAGATGACGCACGCCTTTGGCCTGCAGATGCTGCGCCAGAATGGCCGCTTCAAGGAAGTAGAACCCTTGCCAAAGCGCCGCTTTCACCCCCGGCGGGCGGGTTTTCCATGCCAGCCTTGCGGTGCGCAACCAAGCTTTCGCATCGCGTTTCAACGCCCAGACCTGCGCCCCCAGAACCTTGGCAGGCGATTTGATCGCATCGAAAATGGCAAAGGTTGCCGCCTGCTCGCGGATCTGGTCCTCCCCGACAACATCACGGGCCGCCGTGCGCCGGACCGAACAGGTATGCACCTGCCACCCCTCATCGCGCAGCGCGGCAATCTCGCGCTGGATAAAGGTATGCGAGACCTTCGGATATTCGCCGGTCAGGTAGGCAATGGGAGGACGGGTATGCGTCATGAGAAATTCCAAAATGAGCGAGTGGGGAGGGAAAGGCCGCCTCAGGAGGTGACGGCCGGCCGGTTCAACCGGCCCTTCTTGCGCGTCGGTTTGGCCGGAACATCGGGGGCTATGTCGAAATCGGCATCGCGCTTGTGATACAGGCGGCGTTCCCGCGGTGAAAGATGCGAGGCCATCTCGGTTTGGCGGGCCTGATCATAGCGGACCCAGAGCGCCCCGCTCAGAAGCCAGATCGGCGCGACCAGCGACGAATTCGGGATGAGGTCGATCATATTCGCCGCCATGACCACCATCATCCCTATATCGATCGTATCGAGCCTGAGTTTGCGATAGGAAAAGGCACAGAGGATGACCGGCAGACAGATGAAGCCGAACAGGCTGAGATACCCGATCCAGCCATATTGGCCGATGATAATGATCCAGATCCCGTCGGTAATGGTGCTTGGCTTGCCCGTTTCAGGGTTGAACAGCAGGTTCCGGCCCCAGCCGCCCCACCCCGCCAGAGGTTTGAGATTGGCATGCGCCAGCAATTCGTCTTCATTGCGCAGGCGGAATTCCAGTGAGGCGGCCCGTTCGGGCGCATAGGGCGCAATCGTCTCGGCCACGCTTTCGGTGGGCACGAGGTTTGTGCCGCGCACAATCGGATAGCATAGCACCAACGCCGCGATGATGCCTGCCATCACCGCCTGCATCCCGCGCGAGCCGACCAGCAGGATCGGCAGCAGCAGCACGGTAATCAGCAGCGCGCCGGTATTCTTGGATAGGTAGAGTGCGACCAACAGCCACAGCGACACCAGCAACCAGCGCAGGCGCGACTTGCCATTGTCACTGGCCCGCGCCAGCGTCGCCGCCGCCAGCACCGCCATCGACATGAAAATCCCCACCCGCAGACCATGCGCAAGGAACACGATGGGCCGCCAGCCGCCATTGCGGTAATGCTGCCGGAAGTCATGCGCAAAGAAGCCATAAATCCAAGTGCTTAGCTGGGGGCTCATGCGGATTTCAATGAGGATTGCCACGGTATAGAGCAGCCCGCCGAAAACGATGGTCCGCAACAGCCAGATCTGCCCCTGACGGTCTGTCACCAGCTTCAACCCGACAAAGAACGGCAGCAGAAGACAGGCCAGATTGCGGGTATAGGCCGCAACGTCATAGGGCCGGATGCCCGGAAGATAGGTCAGGCCGTCTACAATCGGAGCGCGATTTGTCAAATAGGTGATCACCGGCGAAATCAGCAGGAAAACCGTCGCCAAAATCAGCATCAGCCGAACTTTTGTGCGGGGCTTTTTCAGCAGGAAGGCCTGACGTTTCTTTGCAATCGGCGACGCGACGCCCTCGCCCGTCTTTTCGGCAACCGGTGCCAGTGCGGCTTCGTGCCGCGCCGCACGCCGCGCCATGAAGATCTCGTTTTTCTTCACATAGTGATAGACGATCAGCACCGCCAGAGACGGGACAATGGACTTGTTTATGTTGGGAATAACCGGAAAATTCAGGTTTGGCCGCTCCGGCAGGAGCAGATAGCCCCAGATCACGGCACCGATTGCGGCCTTGGTTGCGGGGTAACGCTTGAACAGCTGCCATGTAATGAGCGGCCAGACAAAAAGCATGAAGTAGGCAAAGAGGTTGGGCATCGGCGCTCGTGTGCTGACTCAAGGACTTGCAGAATGTGCGTCTATCTTTGGCAGAGTTTTGCACGTGCCTCAATCGCACAGTGCATCCTTTCTTGTCCCTGCCCCCCAGATCGGTCATGATCAACGCAAAGTTGATTAAGGAAATGGATTCCTGTGTCTGATATTGCTGTCATTGTCGTCAATTACGGTACCGCCGACCTTTCAGCCGCTGCCGTGCAAAGCGTGCTCGAGCATTCGCATGGGGGGCGGACGGTCGAGGTGCATCTGGTCGATAACGCCTCGCCCGGCGATGATGCGCAGGTCTTTGCGCGCCTGCATGCCGAGCGGAACTGGGGATCGCAGGTCACCTTATGGCCCGAAACCGAAAATCACGGCTTCGGACGGGGTAACAATGTCGTGCTCGACACATTACTGGCACGCCCCGCCTCTGAACGCCCGCGCTATGCTTTCCTGCTGAACCCCGATGCCACGCTCGAAAACGAGGCGCTGTCGATCATGGCGGATTTCCTCGACGCGCATCCGCAGGCCGGAGCGGCAGGCGCCAAGATCGCCAAACCCTCGGGAGAGCCGGTTTCGGCGGCCTTCCGGTTCTTTTCGCCGACGGCAAGCTTCGTGCATGCGGTCAATTTCGGCCCGCTGGCCCGCGCCTTCCGCAACCACGAGGTCGCCCTGCCCCCTGACACTCCTGAAGGCGAGGTGGATTGGGTCTCCGGGGCTGCGGTGATGTTCCCGCTTGCGGTGCTTGAAAAGGTGGGCACTTTCGATCCCGAATTCTTCCTCTATTTCGAAGAGACGGAATTGATGCACCGCATTCGCGCGCATGGCTATCAGGTCTGGCATCTGCCGCAGGCACGGGTGCTGCATGCCGAAGGGGCCGCGACCGACGTGCGCTCGAACGAGGCCGTGCGCAAAGCCAAGCCGGGATATTGGTATCGGTCGTGGCTTTATTACCACCGGAAATGTCAGGGACGCGGCGGAGCCTTGCTGACGGGGTTGGCCTGGATGGCGGGGGCTGCGCTCAACGCGCCGCTGGCCAAATTGCGCGGCCAGAAACTGCATGCGCCGCTGCATTTCTTCCGTGATTTTTCGGCCCAGGTGATGTGGCCCTTGCTTCGGGGACGCTGATCCATGCCGGAAAGATTTGCCGCGATTGTCATCGGGCGCAACGAAGGCGAACGCCTGCTGCGCTGTCTGGCCTCACTGGAAGGGGCGATGCCGTTGATCTATGTCGATAGCGGCTCGACGGACGGCTCCCGCGAGGCCGCGCGCGCGCGCGGTGTGGAAGTCGTCGAACTGGATCTGACCCAGCCCTTCACCGCAGCACGGGCCCGCAATGCGGGGCTGGAGCGGCTGCGCGCGATTGCCCCGGATGCCGCCTTCGTGCAACTTGTCGATGGCGATTGCGAGATCCGCAGCACATGGATCGAGACAGCCCGGAGTTTTCTGGAAACCCGACCGGAGGTCGCCGTGGTCTGTGGCCGCCGCCGCGAACGCTTTCCCGAGGCGACCCCCTATAACGCCCATTGCGATCGGGAATGGGATACCCCTGTTGGCGAGGCCCGCGCCTGTGGCGGTGATGCGCTGATGCGTGTTCAGGCCCTGTCCGAGGTTGGCGATTACAACCCGACCCTGATTGCGGGCGAAGAGCCGGAGATGTGTGTCAGGCTGCGTAAGGCGGGGTGGAAAATCTGGCGGATTGACGCCGAAATGACATGGCATGATGCGGCCATGACGCGGTTCGGGCAGTTCTGGAAGCGGGCGCGCCGCGCCGGTCATGCCTATGCCGAAGGGGCCTATCTGCACGGAGCGGCCCCCTATCATCACAATGTCGCACAAACGCGGCGGGCTCTGCTATGGGGGCTGTATCTGCCTCTCGCACTCCTGCTTGGCGCGCTGCTTCTCAGCCCATGGATCGTGTTGGGCTTTCTGATCTACCCCGTGCAGATCCTGCGACTGGCGCGTAAGGAAACGGCGCGTTACGGCAGCCTGCGCACGGCCCTCGAACATGCCGCCTTTCTGACCATCGGAAAGGTCCCCGAAGCCATCGGGATCTGCGAGTTCCATCTGCGGCGCCTGACCGGCAAACGGGCGGGCATCATGGAGTATAAATAGTTCGCCTTGTGCCTCCTCCTCCCCTTTCAAAACGAGATCTTCACCATGACCGGAAGCGACGCCCATGAAATCTAATCCCGCGTATATTCCGTCTCTGGATGGCCTGCGGGCTATCTCTATTGCCATCGTCTTCCTGAGCCATGCCGGTCTGGGCCATATCGTCCCCGGCGGCTTCGGGGTGACGGTCTTTTTCTTCATTTCGGGCTTTCTGATCACCTCGCTGCTCTGCCGCGAATATGACCGCTATGGCAGCATTTCCCTGCGGGTCTTCTACCTGCGCCGCGTGCTGCGCCTGATGCCGCCACTGGCCTGCGCGATGGGGCTGGCCATCGTGCTGGTGCTGGCCGGTGCACTGGTGGCCAAGATCGATATACCGACCCTGCTCAGCCAGATTTTCTTCCTGTCGAATTACTACCAGATCTACGGCAACTCGCAGTCGATCCCCGGCCTCGGCGTCTTGTGGTCGCTGGCGGTCGAGGAGCATTTCTACATGCTCTGGCCCTTCATCTTTATCCTTTTCGCTAGAAATATCATCGGCTTCCGCAGCCTGACTCTGGCGCTGATCGGCTTTCTGGTCTGGCGCGGCATCCGGTTTTACGTCCTAGGCAGCAGCGAAAACGCGCTTTACTATCTCAGCGATGCACGTCTTGACAGCCTGCTCTATGGCTGTGTGCTGGCACTGATGATGTGGTGTGGCTACCTCCCGCGCGAGAACGTGTCGACGAAATGGCGCGGGGCGCTTCTGGTCGGGGCGCTCGGGGTGCTGCTGGTCAGCTTGGTGCTGCGCGATGCGGCCTTCCGTGGCACGCTGCGCTATTCGTTGCAGAGCCTCGCGCTGATGCCGGTTTTCTACTACGCGGTCACCACGCCCGATATGGCCCTGTTCCGCCCGCTGAACTGGCCGGTGCTGCGCAAGATCGGGGTCTGGTCCTATTCGATCTATCTGGTGCATTTCGTGCTGATCAACCTGTTCAACCAGCAGATCACCGGCGCCCATGCGCACCTCATTTCCGGCGGGCTCGCCCTGATCGGGTCGCTGGTTTATGCGGCAGTGGTCTATCACTTCGTCGAGGTCCCCTCGGCGCGTTTCCGCCACAAGATCACACGCCGCGCCCCGAAAGGAGAACCGGTCGGCGCGTAATGCCCCGACCGGTTCCGAAAGTCCTGCACCTTGTCTGCCCCTCCGGGGTCAGTCGAGGTGCAGCTTGATCCGGTCATAAAGCGGCTGGGCCATCAAACGCGAGGCGGTTGCCGTAATATGGTTTGAATCGCGGTAAAGCATGATCTTGTCACGCACCGCAGGGCACCGCCCCTTCTCGCAGAAGAACCCCGAAAAATCGACAGCTTCCACATGATCGGGCAGGTTTTCCGGCTGCAACGCATCGCGCGCAAGCGTCGGGCGCATCGCATCGCAGGCGGGATCGTCCTCGCCATTACGGTCGATACAGGCTGCGATGTCGAAGCTGGCACGCGGATTGTCGCGGATGGCGATCACCGGCGTATGGGGTAACGCATCCCACGCCATACGATAGCCCTGCGGAATCGTTTCGCCATCGCGCTGGATCCGCGTGGCATTGGTGACCACCATATCGGGGTCCAGCGCCTTCAGCTTTTCCACCGCCTGACGGTTCCAGTCCAGACAGGCCGCACGGTCGGAATCGATCTCCATCCCGTCCAGTGACAGGGTGAATGTGCAGCCGCTTTTCACCAGATTGATAATCTTGATACGCGGGTCCTTACGGGCAATCTCCTGTAGCGCAGGCAGCCATTGCAGGGCGTGGCTCCCCCCCACAAGCGCAATCCGGTAGCTGCCCGACGGGTTGCCGTAATTACAGCTGACCACATCCGAGGCGCGGAAATTGCGCTGATAGCAGCCATCCTTGTAACTTGAGGGGATGTCATCCTTGATCAGGCGCAGATCAGGGGTCAGTTGCGCCACCTTCTCGCCGGTTACCGCCTTCTCGATATCTTCAAGCGAGGCGACCTGACGTTCATCAACATGGTGTTTCCACCCCCATGAGAACCCCAGCGTCGGCACCAGCGCCAGCGCGCAAACGGTCACGGCCGTGGCCAGCCGCTTCTTGACCAGTCGCAGGTTCCGGAACGGTGTTTCAAGGAAGTGATAGGTCACGAAGGCCAGCACAAAGGCCACCAGCAGAATGGCCATCCCCACCCCGACGGACACGTTCGGGGTGCCGGTGCGATCCCAGATGAACAGATAGATCGGCCAGTGCCAGAGATAGAAGGTAAAGGACAGGTTGCCGAGCCATTGCATGGCGCGGTTGTTCAGCACCACCATACCGGCGTTGTTACGGGCGGCGACGATAATCGCCGATGTGGCCAGCACGGGAATGAGCGCGGCCCAACCGGGGAAGGAGTCCGCCACAGGGATCACGGCGGCAAATCCGACAAGCGTTATCAGGCTGGCATAGCCCAGCCCTTTGGCCACCGCACGGCCCACAACGATGCGCGGCAGGACAAGTGCCAGCAGGCCGCCGGCCAGAAATTCCCACAGGCGGGCAAAGGTGTTGAAATAGGCGCTCGGCTGGTAGCGATAGGTCTTGTAAAGCGCATAGGCAAAGGCCAGCGCGAGCAGCCCCAGAAAGACCTGCGTCATGGCGCGGCGCGCATTGGTGCGGTTGCGGCACAGCCGGAAGACCAGATAGACCAGCGGCGGCAGCATGAAATACAGCTGGAACTGCACTGACAGTGCCCAGAGCTGCTGGAAGGGGGATGGCGTCTGCCCCATCGAGAGGTAATTCACCCCGTGGTTCGACAGCCACATGTTTTCATAGAACAGAATGCCCGCAATCGCGCTGTCGATGCGCTCTTCGGACAAGATACGCGTCCCGAAACCGCTGAACAGAAGGGATGTCCCCAGCACGACCGCCGAGGCACTGGGCACGATCCGCCCCAAGGTACGGCGCCAGTATTTGGTGACATCGCCAAAGTGCAGATCGTCCCGCTTGAGAAAGCCCTGAAACAGGAAAAACCCTGCGATTACGAAGAACGCATCCACCCCACCGGACACGCGGTGAAACCAGATATGGTAGATGGCAACCAGCAGGGCCGCGACCACGCGGAAACCCTGGATTTCTTTTAAATACACGACATGAGGTCCCTGAATAACGAAGGATAAAAGGCGAATTGAGCTGACACAAAGCAAGCTCAGGTTGCACAGTCACCGATTACGTCATCATGGGAAAGGGGGCTCGATGCCGCATGGCAGAAAATTGCTAGCGTGCAAAGAATTCGGGCAGGCTATCCGGAGACCGCCTGCCCTGTCTGATCAGTTATACCCGTAATTATAACCGGTCGGATCATTCTCGTCGGGGAAGTTGCATTTGTTCAGCACCACCCCCAGCAGACGCGTCTGGTCGGAGAGCTTCTGCTCGAGCGCGTCAATCTGGCTTTTCGAGGTGACTTCGGCCTCGATGACCATGATCACCCCATCGACATGACGCAGGAACCCGTAGGCATCATCGGCCACCAGAAGCGGCGGCAGATCGAAGAGCATCAGATCCGGCGTATAGGCGTCCTGCACGGCATTGAGGAAATCCTCGATCCCGTCGCTTTGCAGCAATTCCGCAGACGAGGGCACCGGCGCGTTATTCATCCCCACCGCCAGATTGTTCCCGTAGCGCATCATATGATCGGCAAAGGCGACCTCGCTATTGATGACCGCGCCCATATTCGATTTGGGCGACTGGCCGAAGATCCGCGCCAGCGTGGGGTGACGCAGATCGAAATCGAACAGCATCGTGCGCAAAAAAGGCAGCCGCCCGAAAGACAGCGCCAGATTGCTGATCACGGTGCTTTTGCCCGCATTCGGCCCCGCCGAGACAATGGCGATCCGCCGTGCCTCGTGGCGACGTATCTCCTCGCGCAACCGCGTGCGCAACAGATCGAAATGCGCACTTTCCGCGGTATTGCCCGAAAGCAGCAGACGGTTGGTCTTGAGCAACTTTCCGTCCAGACGCATTTCAGGCAAGGCCAGCCACGGTGCCGAATGCGCTTCGGCTGTGGGCGCGGCAGTCATGTTCGGACGCGCGCGCCCGTCGGCCGCGAGCCCTGTCGCGCGGTTCGCCCGCGCCTTTTCGAGAGCCTGTTGAAGCTTTTCCATCGTCACAAGTCCCCGTTCAGATATAAAGGCCGACTTTCGCAGCGATCTTCTGGGCGATCACCTCGAAGGGCATGTAGAAAGTGTGGATCATCAGCAGCGCGAAAGGAATACCCAGACAGACGATCAACGAAATCGTCAGCAGGCGTTTGCGGTTACGCTGCACCTCCCCTTGCGTGCGCATATAGGGGATCGTGGCCAAGGGCGTGATCCCGAGACCGTTGATCAGATCGCTCGAACGTTTCACCGTGGTCGAAAGCATCTCGATCAGGACAATCAAGCCCAGACCGGCCATGATGCCACCGGCAATCCCCAGCACAGCGATTTTCTTGCGCGAAGGTTTGATCGGCTCGGTCGGCACGGCGGGTTGCTCGATCACACTGACACGCTGGCCGCGCGACAGGCTTTCGATCCGCTCGCCGGTGGAGGCGGTCGCAAGACGCTGCACCGCGCCATTATATTGCGACTGAGCGTTATCGTAATCGCGCTGCAGGGCCTCTAGGGCGATCGCGTTCGCAGGGATCTTCGACAGGGCATCCTCCACCTCGGCCAGTTGCGCGGTGTATTGCGACTGTTCGTCCTTGAGCTGGTCAAGCTGGCGGTCAAGATCGGCAATCTGCAGGTCGAACACCGCCTCCGACGGGTCTTTCGCCGTCTGGCTGTCATCGCTCTGGTTGCCGCTGATGGTTTTCTCAAGCTGCGTGATCCGGTTTTTGATCACCGTCACACGCGCGCTGTCGGGGGCGTAGACCGCTTCCAGCTCGGCAAGCTGGGCCTTGAGGTCCAGCAAACGCTTCTGCTCAGGGGGCAGATTGGACTGGCGGCTATCGATCCGACCGGTGGTCTCGTAGATCTGGCGCAGGCTGCTTTTCTGTTTTTCAAGTGCGGCAGCGTCGCTGGAAATCTGGTCCAGACGGCGCTGGTAGTCGCGCTGCTGGGTGCGGAAATAGCTCTGGTTCTCGGGCAGCGCATCGGCATGCTCTGTCTTGAACTTCAGAATACGCGCGCTTTGCTGGTTCATTTCGGTTGCCAGACGGGACACTTCGTTTTCGAAGAATTCCTGCGTCTGGTTCGCCGTCTCCGTCCGGTTGCGGGCGTCTTCGTTGAGAATGAAGGTCAGATAGTCATTGACCACCTTCGCCGCGACCTGCGGGTTATGGTTATCGAAGGTGACAACCATCGTTGTGGCCGAATTGCGCCCGCTCGAACTTTCGACATCGGTTGCAGCCCGCATTCCCTGCACGATCTGGTCGGGGTTCAGGGTCGCCTGATCCGGCAGAACGTTATACTTGCGGGCGATCTCCAGCAGGTTCGAGCGCGTCATCAAACGGCTTTCAAACAACTGGAGTTGCTCTTCAGCGGGAGTGTTGACCGTCGATTGCGCCAGCTTGTCGGGGATCTGCGACCCTTCGACCACGATCTGCATCTGCGCGCGATATACTGGAGGGAGGGTAAGAGCTGCGAAAATACCGCTGGACGCGATCAGAACAAAGACAAGCAAAAACAGCGGCAAACGCCGCATGAAAATCGCCAAGTAAAATCGGATATCGGCATTCATGGTGCGGGTTCCATTTCTGTATCGCCAAAGAAGACGCCATCAGCCAAGACTGCGGCAACCGTGGGTGCGGTAATCTGCTTTTCTTCGTCGTTCCAAGCGTAAAGCATTGAAAAATCACATAGTTGGTTCACAAGGCGGGGGATGCCAGCGGTATGGTCATAGATCATGTCACAGGCGTCCGGAGCAAATTCCTGCCCCGTTCCCCCCACGGCGCGCAACCTATGGGCGATATACGCGCCTACGCCGTCGCGGTCCAGCCTATCAAGGTGATAACTTGCCGAAATCCGCTGGGCCAACTGTCTCATATTGGGGCCGCGGATGATATCGCGCAGCTCGGGCTGTCCAACCAGCACAAGCTGGATCAGCTCGTCCTTGTTGGAATTGATATTGGTCAGCATGCGGACTTCTTCGAGCCCTTCCGCCGAAAGGTTCTGCGCCTCGTCGATGATCAAAACGACACGGCGTCCTGTGGTATATTGCTCCAGCAGGAAATCTTGAAAGCGCTGGAACAGCGCCACATATTCGTTGGGAAGGTCATCGGTATCCACGCCGAAAGCATTCAGGATCCAGCGCAGCAACTCGCCCCGTCCGCCTTGGGCGTTCGAAATGAGACCGATGGTCAGGTCGGCATCCATTTCCCGCAAAACGGCTTGGACCAAAGTCGTCTTGCCAGCACCGATCTCGCCTGACACCAAGGTGACAGGCGCGCGCGACAGCAGGCCGTATTGCAAAACCGAGTATGCCCGCTTGTGCTGCACTGACCAGTAGATCAGCGACGGGTCAGGGACCAAGGTAAAAGGACGTTCGGAAAGGCCGAAATAATCTGTGTAAAGCACCACTTCAGCCATGAATGTGGTCCCGATTTATCAACAACACCTATGGCTCCGTGCTTATTGTTTTTTAGTTAACCGTTCGGCTTTCCCTATCTAGCGAAAACTCCGGCAAAGTCGAACTCCACAAGAATAAACCGTCAGCTTCCGGGTAGTTCAATGCGTTTCCGCAAAAAATCTCGCGATTAGCGGGAATTTACCAGTTGTGATATGGGCGGGTGAATGGCGTGTTGTCTCGCGCAAAGCAATGAGGCATGGTGACCCCAAATTTGGATAAAAATGGATTGATCACCTTGAAACGTGTCCTTCTCGCCTTTGTAACTGCAGCTTTTCTGGCCGGTTGCGATTCTGCATCTGAACAGGCGGCCAAGCATCTGGCCCACGCGCAGCAGTTGCTGGATGAGGGCGATACGGCGCGCGCTCAGGTAGAATTACGTAACGCGCTTTCCAAGGACGAGAGTCTGGTCGCGGCCCGGCTGCTATTAGCGCAAATTCTCGAACAGAATGGTCAGTCATCACAAGCCTTTGCGCAGTACCGGAAAATCTCCGAACAGGACCCCAAAAATCTGGAAGCGATTCGCTCTCTGGCATTGCTCGCTCTGGATATGCACGCCTTCGATGATGCGGAACGCTATGGCAATGCCGCTCTTGCGCTGGCCCCTGATGATGCGGATCTACAGGCGCTGGCCGCCACAACGGCCTATCGCAAGGCCAATCTTTCGGAAGATACGGACGGGATGGAAGCCGCCGCCAAGCAGGCGCGCGCCCTGCTGAAGGCCGACTCCAAAAACCTGCAAGCCCGTCGCGTCGTTGTGACAGAAGATCTGCGCCTTGCCGATCTGACCTCGGCCCTGAGCACCATTGACGAAGGGTTGCAGCAGGTGCCCGACGACCGTGACCTGCATAATATGCGTCTGCTGGTGCTGACGCGTCAGGATGACAAGCCCGCTATTGAGGCAGAAATCCGCAAAATGATTACGCTTTGGCCAGAAGATGAAACGCTGGATCGGGTACTGGTGCAATTCTACCTGCAGGCGAATCGCAGCGACGAGGCCGAGGCATGGCTGAAAGGCCGGATCGATCCCAGCTCCGACAAGCCGCAGACGCGGATGGTCTATCTGCGTTTCCTCGCGCAACTGCGCAGCACGGAGGCGATGCGGGACGCGCTGACCCAGATGCTGGACGAAAAACCGCTGCCCCATGATATCGAGGCCAATCTGGCGCAGTTCCGTGCGCTGCGGGCGGGGGCCGATTTCACCCTTGGGCAGCGCGATCAGGGCATGTCCGAGATGGAATCCATTCTGGACGGCGTCTCGAGCGATGACAAAACCGCGCCCGAGACCGAGAACCTGCGCATCCAGCTTGCGCAGATGCGCCTGACGGCCGGAAACCCCGTTGGCTCGCGCGCTCTGGTCGAGCAGGTCCTGAAGGACAATCCCGAACATGTCGCCGCGCTGAAAATGAAAAGCTCGTGGCTGATTGACGAGGACAAAACCGATGATGCCGTTGCCACGCTGCGTTCGGCGCTGGCCAATGCGCCCAATGACGCGCAGGTTCTGACGCTGATGGCCAAAGCCTATCAGCGCGAGGGCCGCAACGAGCTGATGTCCGACATGCTGGCCCGCGCCGTCGAGACCTCGAACCAAGGGGTCGATGAATCGCTGCGCTATGCCCGCTATCTTGCGGGGCGGCAGGGCTATGGCTCGGCAGAGACCGTGCTGGTGGATGCGCTGCGCCGCAAGCCGGTCAGCCAGCCGCTGCTGACGACGCTGGCACAGGTCCATCTGGCGATGAAAGACTGGGGCCGGATGCAGCAGGACATCAAGGCCCTGCGCGAACGTTTCCCCAATGATGCCAACGCCCAGAGCGCCGCAGACGAATTGCAGGCCCAGATGCTCACAGGTCAGGGTCGTGACGACGATCTGGGGCGTTTCCTTGAAGGTCTGTCCAGCCATGCGGGTGGCTCCTTGGGGCCGCAGATTGCAATCATCCGCAACAGCGTGCGTCAGGGACAGGCCGATGTCGCCTATCGGGATGCCCAGAAACTGGTCACGGACTATCCCGATGCCCCCGAAGCCATAGTGCTTCTGGCACAGCTTGAGGCCCTGCGCGGCGAGACCGATGCCGCCCGCACACGCATGACCGCCCTGACCGAGGCGCATCCCGACTTCGAAACCGGCTGGCAGGCCTTCTACGGCCTCGAAATGCAGGCGCGTCAGCCCGATGCCGCGCAGGCCGTGCTGACCCGCGCGCTCGCCGCCCTGCCCGACAGCCGTGCCCTGAACATGCTTCAGGCCGGACGCTCGGAACAGGCCGGAGATATCGACGCCGCGATCGCCATTTACGAAAAACTCTATGCCGCCAATAGTAACGATGTGATCGTTGCCAATAACCTCGCCAGCCTTCTGGCCTCGACCCGTTCGGACAAGGCCTCGCTGGATCGGGCATGGACAGTGGCACGCCGCCTGAACGGCTCGAAAGAGCCCGCCTTCCGCGACACCTATGGCTGGCTGGCCTTCCTGCGCGGCCAGAACGAGACCGCGGTCAGCGAGCTTCAGGCCGCAGCGGCTGGCTTGCCGAAAGATCCTTCGGTTGCCTACCATTATGGCCGCGCGCTGGCGAAAGCGGGCGAAGCCCAGCCCGCGCAGGCCCAGTATCAGCGCGCCAGTGACCTGCTGGCCAATGGCGCGCATGGCTATCCGGGGCTGAAATCCGAAATTGATCAGGCCCAACAATCTCTTGTGCAATAAATGCCGGTCCGGCGGACAAATGGCAAAACTTTGCGCATGAAACCAATGCAACGCAACGAAACACAACCATGACGTGTCATTTTTGGTCTTTCAGGGCTTCCCCCCGGCTCAAGGCTTTGGCAAGACCACAGGCGTGACCATGGTTTTCACCAAGAAAGAAAAAGGTTCAGGCATGTCGAGATTCATTTCGGTTTTCTTTGCGCTGGTTCTGCTGGCCCTGCCAGCAACGGCAATGGCCGCCTATGTCATCAAGCCCGGCGATACGCTGCAAATCGAAGTGGTCGAGGATAGCTCTCTCAACCGCACGGTGCTGGTGCTGCCCGACGGGTCGATCTCCTTCCCCGGTGCGGGCACGGTGCGCGCGGCAGGCAACTCGGTGGATACCGTGCGTCACGCGCTGTCCAGCCGCCTCGCCGCCGAATTCACCGCTCCGCCTTCGGTCTATGTCGCGGTGCAGAAGCTTTATGACACCGACGAATTCATGCCCGAGAAGGCAAAGATCTACATGATGGGCGAGGTCAATTCCCCCGGCATGCTGGAGGTCGAGAAAGGGATCACCCTGCTGCAAGCCATTGCTTCGGCAGGTGGTTTCACCCGCTTCGCGGCCACCAAACGTGTCGAGCTGCATCGCGTGGACCCGCAGACCCATGCCGAACAGATCTACCTGTTCGACTATAAGCACCATAAAGGCATTTCCGGCGGCACGCTGTTGACCGATGGCGATGTCATCTCGGTGCCGGAACGCCATCTGTTCGAATAAGAGTGATGACGAAAATGCACGAGAGGCTCCGGCACAAGACCTGCGGGGCAAGACAGCGTCTTGCCACCAAAGGACCCAAAGCACAGGTCGCGCGGATTGCGCTGGCCTGCGCCACCGGTGCCCTTCTCGGCACGCCCGGTCTGGCGGAAGAGATAAAGGGCAATCACAGCCAGCTTGGCTATAGTCTCGGGATCGAAAGCGGCACCAATCTCGATTTGCGTCGGGAAAATGACGATTATGAATCCCGCCTGAATGCGGGCCTGACCTATGATTACAGCCGCGCCACGCAAAGCTCTGAGTTGCATTTCGGCAGTGACCTTCTGTGGCGTCTGGAGGATGGCGGCGAGACCGTCTTCCTGCCCAAGCTGGCCCTTGATTACAAAACCCAGAGCGCGCGCGATGCGCTGAGCTTCGGGTTGAATTACACACGGACCGAAGTCACCGATCAGTCTGTCAGCTATGACGAAACCGGTTCGGTGCTGGATTATGACGGGCGCGGCCAGCGCGGCGTGGCCGATCTGAAACTGGGGTATCAGGGCGGCATCGACAGTCCGGTCAGCTATAGTGTCGGCTATCGCTATACCGACCTGCAATATTACGATACACAATCGACAAGCTACTCGAACTCACAGCGCGCCTATTACGACCTCGGCCTGACGCTGACGCCCAATGCGTCCAGCAGTTACCAGCTTGCCTTGCATTATGATGACTACAATGTGGACAACATCACCGAGACCGAGCGCCAGACAAGCTCTGTCAGCGTGCTGACCACCCAGCGTCTCGATGCCGTAACCACCCTGCAATTCGGCGTCGGCTATAGCGATGTGCAAACCGACCGGATCACCTATGACGAGCGGGTGAATGGCGCGATCTTCAATCTCGGGCTGGAACGCGAGGACCGTCTGGGCACCTACGGGGTGATGCTGTCGAGCCAGATCGAAGGGTCGGGCCGCCGTCAGGAACTTAGCGCCTCGCGCAAACGCGCCCTGCAAAATGGCACCCTGAGCGCGATGGTCGGCCTGAGCGCATCCGATGAGGGCGACACCAACTGGATCGGCGCGCTCTCGCTGAGCCATGAATTGCCGCGCGACAAGCTCAGCCTGCTGCTGCGCCGCAGGGTCTATAGCAATGATGACAACGAAGATGTCGTCGTCACCCGCATATCGGCGAAGGTCAGCCACGATCTGTCCGAAGTCTCGGCGCTGAATTTCGGCCTGTCTGCCAGCACCAATGAACAGGAAAACGGCACCGATAGCCGCCGCATCGACGCCTCTGTCTCGCTCTCGCGCGAGCTCGCCCGCGATACACAGCTTTCGGCAGGCCTCTCCAAGCGCTATTCGAAAGACACCGCAGACCGCACGGCCGATTCCGAGATGCTCTTTGTGACATTGGAAAAAGACCTGGATTTCCTGCACTGATCGTCACGTCAGCGCGTTAACCAAGTTTTACCTCTCTGCGCCTATTCGGATAGGATGAGGACGAAACGGCGGGCCAACGGCCCCCCGTTGTGACCATTGGTAGAGATTGCGCAGCACGAGGCCATAAGAAATGAACAGGGTCAGGATACCGCGGGTGCTTGTCTTGCTGGTTTTGGCCTGCGTGATTCCGGAAGCCATCCTATCGATCTCCTCGGGCTATTTTCGTGGCTGGATCTATCAGAATTTCGCCTTCTGGCCGGGCCTCCTACAGGGCTGGAGCGGCAATTACCCCGGTCAATGGGCGCTGATGTTTGTCAGCTACGCGTTTTTGCATGGCGGAGTGCTGCATCTGTCTTTCAATATGCTGACGCTTGTCTCTCTCGGGCGGCCTTTGGTCGATGCCTTGGGGCAACTCCGGTTTCTGGTGCTCTATCTTCTGTCCGCCTTGGGCGGTGCGGGCGTCTATGCCCTTCTGGCGCATGATCCGGTGCCAATGGTGGGGGCGTCGGGGGCGTTGTTCGGCCTTGCCGGTGCTCTTGTCGGCGAGCAAATCAGCCTCGCCCGCAAGAATGGCGGCGCCGCGGCGGCGTGGAAGGCACTCATCCCACCGAGCCTGTTCCTGATCGGCATCAATGTAGTGATGTATGTCACCTTGTCGGGGCAGCTTGCATGGCAGACCCATCTGGGCGGCTTCCTGAGCGGGCTGGCGGTGATGGCTGCACTGCAGCATCAACAGCACGGAAGCTGACCAAGGGGAAGGCCCGAGGCGACCCGACGTCACCCCAAAGGTCTACCTTAGGTTGAAATTGCAGCACCCCCACAGATTGCGTAGAGACTTGGTCATCTCACCTCATGGCTGATTCGCATTGCCTTTTCAAATATGTCGAAAAAACAAGCAAAGGGCCCGTTGATAGCGGTAATTCTCGACCTTTCATGAAAGGTGATCGAGAACTCGTGAACTGAAATTTCGGTGTCTTTTCGCGCCCTTATCGGCAGTTTTTCGCCTCAAATATGGAAAAAATTTGATCGTTGAAACGTTAAGTATATTCTCAGAAGCGCTGCGATGCGGCATGATCGGTAACGTTAACTGCTTTAGCCAAGAACTGCGCCAGAAGCTTGGAGATTAAAGTTATGAAATCTGTGTTGATTGCGACCCACTCATCCTCCGGTTCAAAGGGGATTCGCATTCGCCGTGTCTATGCACGCGGTATGAAGCGGTGTTTCGACATCGTCTTCGCACTCCTGATGCTGCCGGTCCTCCTCCCGATTATCGGCGTTCTATGGATGCTGGCCCGCCGTGATGGCGGCCCCGGTTTCTTCGTGCAGCCGCGCATCGGCCGCCACGGGAAAGTCTTCAACTGCTGGAAAATGCGCACCATGGTTGTCGATGCCGAAGCGGCCTTGCGCAAGATGTGCGAGGAAGATCCCGTGAAGGCGCATGAGTGGCATGTGAACCAGAAGCTGATCGACGATCCGCGCATCACCCGTATCGGTAAATTCCTGCGCGCAACCTCGCTGGATGAACTGCCGCAGATCTTCAACGTGCTGACCGGCGACATGAGTTTTGTCGGCCCGCGCCCCTTCCTGATCGATCAGGAAGAGCTGTATCGCGACGCAGGCGGCAAGTGGTATTTCAATATGCGCCCCGGCATTACCGGCCTCTGGCAGGTCGAAGGACGCAATGCCACCAGCTTTGTCGAGCGTGTCGGCTATGACAATAGATACTTCCGTGGGTTGAGCTTGTCGCGCGACATGGGACTGCTGGTCCGTACTGTTTCCGTCGTGTTCAAGCGCACAGGGAAATAACAAAAAAGCAACAGTGCACGGAAAATAGATTTAGTATGCGATGCTCACGAAAAACTACATGTAGTTGTCGCGGCTAGGTTCCATAAATAAATGTATTAAACCACCACGCGCATGGACAGGATTCAGAATAGCCAAAAGCAAAATCGTGCAAATAATAAAAAAAATGTTGCCGCGTTGCAGAAAGCTATCAAATTCGAGATACATTTAGTTTACCATGATTTGCGCGCGTATCGGGATTCTCCCTCAGGTAGATCATGGCGTGCTTTCCCTCCTGCTGGCGAAGCCGGCTTAACAAAAGGTGAAATTTATGAAAAAAACTCTCAAGACCGCAGCACTGGCCACCGCAATCGCGTTCGGCGCAGGCGCAGCAGCCCAAGCGGCAACCCTGTCCGCATCGGGCGCCCTCGTTGGCATGTACTCGCCCTTCACCTACACCTTCACGCTGGACGAAGCTTCCAGCGTTTCGGTGAACGCGTCGAGCAGCGTCATCGACCCCTACTTCAACATCTTCGACACGACCGATTTCACCAACTCGATCGTCTCGTTCAATGTTGGCGATGAGTCGGGCACCTATACCCTGGCCGCAGGCACCTACACCCTGCTCGTGTCCTCGCTGAGCGCGATCACGGGTACCGTTGACGTTGCACTGTCGACCACGCCGGTTCCGGTTCCGGCAGCTCTGCCGCTGCTGGCAACCGCGCTGGCAGGTGCTGGCTTCGTTGCACGCCGCAAGAAAAAAGCATCGCAAGCCTAAGCGCCTGCCTGCCATAATCTCCGGCATACGGGCCTGCCCCAGAGGACTCCTCTGAGGGCAGGTCCTCAAATTTTAGAAAAACAGCGAAACGACCGCCCATCCAAGGGCGATCCAGAACATCAAGCCAAGCAAGGCGGCAGGCAGAATCCACCAGCCCGATCCGATCTTGTAGCCGGACAGCTTCGCGCGTCTGGTCGTGCCAGCACCTCCGAGGCAAAGCCCCTGCGCATCAGATGCCGATGTTGCGACCGGCTTGTTCAGAGCGACATCCCGTCCCAAGACATCCTCCATTCCTCGCGTTCCTTACCCCACCATGCCTTGCATGGCCCACATAGGATCGCATCCGCGCGCCATCCTGACCCCAGAATAACCCCAAAGCCGGATCACGGACATATCTCTTTTACGCAATATTTCGCTTAAATTAGAAATTATCACGGGAACGTGAGCATCGGTCGGTTGCGCCTGTCACATTCGTTAATTTCTCACCATTAAAAGGTTAACGGCGCACAAGTTATGATCATCGCACCAGAAACACTCCGCCGCGACGCAAGACAGAAAAATCGCCCCAACCGCGAAGGGAAGGGGCGATGCATTCGTTAGGCGTGTGAAAGTGATTCACCGGCAGGCTTGGGAATAGATCGCATCCAGCGTCGCCGCGGCCTGCGGATGGGTATAGGCTTGCAGATAGCTCTGGGCGCGCTTGCCCATCTCGACGGCCCGTCCGCGATCTTGTGCAATCTCGGTGACGGCCTTCACGATCCCCTGCGCGAAACTCTCCATAAGATCAGGCCACGCCTCCATCGCCTGCGGACCGGCAAGATGGATCCAGCGTCCGTCGCGATCCGCCTCCATCGGCAGGATCCACCCCGTTTCGCCATGCCGGACCAGTTCGGGCTGGGCGAACGTCCCACCAACAATCGACGGCACGCCACATAGCGCGGCCTCGATGGTCACCCAGCCCAAGGATTCATCGACCGTAGGGAACAGAAGCGCATCGGAGTGACGCAAATGCGACCAGATCCGCGCATTGGGAAGGGTCTGATAATGCGTGATGAAGGGTGCGTCGGCCAAACGGCGCGACAGTTCCTCTCCTGCAATCCGCTGGCCTCCGACGACATAGCTCCGCTCGGTCACCTTCCCGATCACGGTCAGCTCGATCTCCATGCCTTGCGCATGCAGCCGCTCTGCCGCGGTCACCGCCGCCCAAAGCCCCTTGCGCAGCCCGTCACCGCCAATAAACAAAAGCCTGATCGGCCCCTCACGTTTTTCCGGCGCGACCGGCAGTGGATCGGGCGTGCGCACACAGCCACGGAACAGCGTCAGCTTGTCCACCAGATGGCCATACCCCCAGTCTTCGAAACGGCGCGTGGCATAGGCCTTTGCCGCCTCGCTCAGCGGCAGGATGCCACGGCAGCGGTCGCTTGAAAGACGATCCAGCGAACGCTTGAGCTGCGCATCGCTCCACTGCCCCAAAGTGCGCGGCAGTTCCAGTTCGTAGCTGACCACAAAGTCGCCATTGCAGGGGATATGATTGAAGGTATGCACCAGATCCGTGCCCGGTGCGAAGACCCACGGCGAATAATCCCAATAGCTGCCTTTCAGCAACCGGCGGGCCGTCCCCCCATAGACGCCCGAAAACTTGGTGTCGGGCAGGTCAATCCCATAGGTGACATGCTCCAGACCGTAATTCGGTGCAAAGACACCGACACGGCGCGTCACTCCCGCTTCGGACCGGGCATAGAGCGTTTTCTGCGGGGCTTCGATGGCCGTTTTGACATCTCTGCCTTTGGCGGGTGGGGCAAGCGTTTCAATAGGGGAAGAAAGGGATGCATCAGACATAGGGGAGGCCTCGCGCAGTCAGGGGGGGGAAGAAGAGAAGCGAATGGTTAAGGACGAAACCCTGCCATGCAGCGCGCATGGTACAGGATGTGGGGCCGTAAATAGCTTCAACTGTAAGGGGTGCGCCAAGAGTGGCAAACTTGACGTCGCGCCACAATCCTGAGGGGAGGTGGATTTTTGCCGATTCTGCCCAGAATTGCGCATTTCTCCGCGCAAAATGAGGCAGAAAAATATCGGCTCGTGGATTTTCGCTCAAAAATCGGCGCGGCGGCACTTTCTTGCGCAAATCGCTGGTTCACGAAGTTTTTTGCCACATATGCCGCAAAGACACCGTAACAGCCGGCAAAAACGATGCGCTAAAAGGGCGAAAACAACGATCGGCAAAACCTTCCCTTCCCCAGAGGACACAGCTGGGTTAAAAATGCGTTAATAATAACGTTGATTGTTTCGCCAGCCCGATACCCTGCACGCTCCTGCCGGTTTTTCTTGGGGCCCCAATGCGGATAAGGAATTGAATATGACAGACTATCTGGCCGGGACCGATGCCAGTTCATCGCGCATCTCCCCACTGGGCCTGATCTGGTTCGGATTGGCGACGATTGCCGCCGTGGTCTATTTCCACGAAGGTTTCGACGCCCTGCTGACGGCATGGGCCACACCAGAATACAGCCACGGCCCGCTAATCCCGCTGCTGTCTGCCTTTATGTTCTTTCAGGAGCTGAAATCCGAACCGATCTATCGCGGCCCCGTCAATCGCTGGCCCGGCCTTGCCGTTCTGCTCTTTGCGGTGGCACTGGGGGCGCTGGGGAAATTCTCGCAGATCGATGATGTGGTCGCCTATGCGATCATCCTCTGGGTCGGCTCGATGCTGCTGATCAGCTTCGGCTGGACGCAGGGCAAACATTTCTGGGTGCCCGTTCTGCACCTGATCTATATGCTGCCCCTGCCCGGCGTGCTGTATTACAAACTGTCGACCTTTTTGCAGAGCATCTCCTCGGAACTGGGCGTGGCGCTTCTGGGGCTGCTGCAGGTGCCGGTCTTCCTTGAAGGCAACATCATCGATCTGGGCGTTCTGAAACTGCATGTGGCCGAAGCCTGTTCGGGGCTGCGCTATTTGTTCCCGATCATGTCCTTCTCCTATGTCTTCGCCGTGCTCTATCGCGGCCCGATGTGGCACAAGGCCGTGCTGCTGATCTCGGCAGCCCCGATCACCGTCGTGATGAATTCGGTGCGAATCGCGATTGCCGGCTGGCTGGTGCAATATCTTGGCGAGAGCCATCTGGAAGGGTTCTCGCATTTCTTCGAGGGCTGGGTCATCTTCATGTCCTCGGTTGTCATCCTGTTCGGGCTGGCATGGACCATGCTGAAGCTGCAACGCTCCAAGATGAGCCTGCCCGAGGCGCTGGATCTCGACTTCACGGGGCTCTGGCCGCAGGCCAAACGCCTTGGTCTGATCGAGCCGTCCAAGGGGCTGATCGCGGCCACGCTTATTCTGGGCATTTCGGCGATTGGCTGGGAAATCCGTCCGGCTCCGGCCCCGATCCAGATCGACCGCGACCCTTTCGCGCTGTTCCCGCGCCATCTGCAGGACTGGCAGTCGCGCCCGATGGCCCGTCTGGATACCGCGGTCGAACAGTCCTTGGGGGCCAATGATTATTACGGCGCAAGCTTCACCCGCCCCGGCAGCACGACCCCTGTCGAATTCTTCTCGGCCTATTATAACGACCAGACGAAGGGCGGCACCCACTCGCCAGAAATCTGCCTGCCCAGTTCGGGATGGGAGATCGCCAAGCTTGACCGCGTGAATATCGCCCCCGAGGTCGGGCTGAAGCAGCCCTTCCGTATCAACCGCGCGATCATCCAGAAGGGCGAAGCGCAGATGATGGTCTATTACTGGTTCGAAAGTCATGGCCGCCATATCGCATGGGATATGGAAGCCAAGCTGATCCTGCTCTGGGACGGCTTCACCATCCGCCGCACGGACGGGGCGCTCGTGCGCCTGACCACCCCCATCAACGAGGGCGAAAGCCAAGCCCATGCCGAGGAACGGCTGAAAGAGATGTTCCTTGAAGTCAACTCTGTCCTGCCGCGCTTCGTGCCGCAGTGACGGAGGGTCATTCCAATCGCCTATGGCCTGCATGTCGGGTTGGCCATAGGGTCCTTTCTCCAGCAAAGAACAACCATAACGCGAGGAATGTTTATGGATAACATGGCGAAGACGAAAGATATCGTTTTTGTTTACGGTGCCTTACGCTCGGGAACGACGGTCTTCCGGTTAATGCTGGACCACCACCCGATGATCGCCAACCCGGGCGAACTGGATTTCCTGTTCGACTTTCTCTGGCCCGACCCCTCGCATCCGACCCAATGGCGCTATGACATCGACAAGATGCGCCTCGACTGGATCTTTCAGGCCTACGGGCTGATTGTGCCTGCCGATAAAGACGGTTTGGACCTGCTGGAGAATTTCCTCTACCAGATCGATGCGCGGTACGGCTCGAAGCCGGTCATGACCATCAACATCCATCGCAATGTCGATAAGGTCCGCGCCATTTTCCCCGAGGTGAAGCTGATCCACATGCTGCGCGATCCGCGTGATGTGGCACGCTCTTCCATCGGTATGGGGTGGTCGTGCAATATCTATTACGGGGTGGATCACTGGATCAAAACCGAAGCGGCCTGGGACAAGGCGGGCATTGCCCCCGATGATCCCAACACCTTGCAACTCACCTATGAAAACCTGTTCCGCGACATTGACAGCCAGCTCCATCGCGTCTGCGATTTCCTTGATGTGCCGTGGGACGAGGAGATGCTCTCCTATCACAAGAACAGCACCTATGACCCGCCCGATCCCAAGCTGATCGAACAATGGCGTCATAAATGTTCGGCAGAGGATATCGCCTTGCTTGAAGGCAAAGCCCGCGCCTTGCTGGTTGCGCGCGGCTATGTGCCTGCCGGAGAAGGGCATGTGCCAGGCTCTGCCGAGAAGCTGGCGCTTTTCCTGCGCCAGCGCATGTTCCAATGGCGCGGCGGGATCGAGAAGCTGGGCGCGGGCCTGTTCTTCGGTGAAAAACTGACGCGGCATCTCAAGCTTCACCGGCAACACCGCGCCCTTGTCCACCAGATCAACCTGATCAAGCAAAAAAGCGTGCGCTGAGCTTCAGCGCCGCTTATCCGCCATGTAAAGCGCGAAGATCTTCGGCGCATCGATCAGATAGCGTTTCCACAATCTGCGGGGATTGCTGAGCAGACGGTGCGCCCATTCCAGACCCGCCTGACGCATCCATTGCGGTGCGCGGGTCTGATGGCCGGTCAGGAAATCGAGACTGGCCCCGACGCAGAACCCTGTCCCACGGGCAATGCCGCGCGCCTTCAGATCCGCGGCGAAAAACTCCTGTTTCGGGAAAGACAGGCAGAACAGATAGATATCAGCCGGAACCGCCTCTACGGCTTCCAGCGTCGCGCGCCATTCGGGGCTACCCTGCCGCATGAAAGGCGCCTCGACGCGCACCAGATCCAGATCAGGATAAAGCGCCGTCAGTTTGGCGAAATCTTCCGCAGATGGCCCGATGGCCTGAATCCGCAGCCGCTTGGCCGCCCGATCATGCAGCAGGTCCGCGACCATATCCGATCCGGGATAGACCTGCAGATCAAGCCCCCGCCGCCGCGCCAGTTTCTGCAGGATACGGCTGTCGCAGATATGCCAGCGCGCCGCATCATAAACCGGCCGGATCTCCGGCTCTCGGGCGAGGCGCACGATATGATCGACATTGGGCGTCACCACATAATCGAACCGCTCGCCTGCGGGGCGGAAAAGGAGGTCGCGCCATTCCTGCTGCGAACAGAGGTCGAAACGCACAGACAGGAAATCGGCATCTGCCGGCGCAGAGGAGGTAATCAGATCGGTCATGGAAATACCCGTGAAACTGAGCCCATTGAGGGGGGAGGGGACACAAGAGGTATTATGGCATTGCCCGCCGACAAGAGGCAATGCGTTTCAAAGATGCATTCGCGTCAAAGGCGCGGTTTTCTGCGCATAAAACACCGGAAAATAAGGCGCTATCAGAAAAAGAGATTGATCTGCATTCAACTATGCCGTGTAGATTAACCCTATTACCCCGATACCCGCCGCCACTGATTTTCCGACGTTGAAGAGATTTGCCCGATGCCTACGCCAATGCCCCTGTCCCCGCCCCGCCGGAATACCTCGATTGATGCGCTCCGTCTGGTCGCGGCCTTGGGAGTGATCGCGCTGCATGCGGGCCGCTATCCCGAATGGCCCGCGCTGGCCGGAGACCTCTGGACATCGGCCTTTCGCTGGGCCGTGCCGTTCTTTCTGGCGCTCAGCGGCTATTATCTGGCCGATAGCGAACGGCGTTTTGCCAAGATCACCCTGCCCCGCATCACACGGATCTGCGTGATTTTCGCGCTGGTCTGGGTGCTGTACCTGCCTGTTCAGGTCTGGCGCGGCGGGATCGGGTCGATTGACATCGAAACCCTGATCCGTGGCAGCTATTTCCACATGTGGTTCCTGTCGGCAATGGTCATGGGGTTTCTGGCCAATGCCGCTTTCGCCGAGGTCAAAGCCTTCCGGCTGGCCATCGCCTTGAGCCTCCTCATCCTTTTCGCCAATATCGCGGCAGGCTATATCAACCTGCTGCGACCGGGACGTTTCGGGGACACGGTCGTGACCCTGCGCCAGCTTACGGGCTTGCCCTGCCTGATGGCAGGGGTCGCGCTGCATCGGCTAACACATTGGCAGGGGCGCCATTTTCTGGCGATCCTTGCGCTTGGCATGGCAAGCTGTCTGGCCGAGGTGCTGGTGTGCCACCGGCTAGGACTGCGCGCGATGGATCTGCAATGGGGCCTGCATGTGCCCCTGATCACCTTGGGCCTTCTGGGCACCGCGCTGCGCTGGCCTGATCTGGCCCCGCGATGGATGGCCCGCTGGGGGCTGCGCGACAGTCTGACCCTCTACCTGCTGCATCCGCTGGCGCTACTGCTGGTTGCCGCGCTCTGGACGGGGCATCCGGTCAAATGGCTGCCGCCGGACTTGCCCGGCCTGCTGCTCTGGGCAAGCGCCTCCGTGATCACCGTTCTGGCGGCAGCGATCATCGCCAAGCTGCCCCTGCTGAACGCCTTTATGAATGGCGATCTCTCGCGGTTGCTGGCCCCGACAAAGCGCACCGCGACAGATGCGCACCGCGCCGAACACGGCCGGAGGAACAGCCCGCCCTAAGCGTCACCCTCAGGCGGAATGCGACCCCGCCGCCATCTCCGCAGACGGCGTCGCCTTGGGGTCCTCGGGACGCGCCTCGGGCCTCGGAGCCGCGCCAGCCTGCCATTCGGCGTGGCCCTGCGGTGTCAGCCTCCCGCGCCGTTCGGCCGCAACCAAGGGCTCTGATGCGGCAGGGAAACGCTCGACATGGTCAATGATATAAAGCGGGCGGCCCTTGGCCTCCATGAACATCCGGCCCAGATATTCACCGATGACCCCCAGCACCAGCAGCTGTGCGGCCCCGATAAAGAGCATGGTCATCATCACCGATGCCCAGCCGGAGACCGTTGTGAAAAAGGCCCATGAAATCAGGGTATAGGCCAGCAAAATAACCGCCCCTGCAGCCGCAACAAGCCCCAGATAGGAGGCCATGCGAAGCGGTTTCACCGAAAATCCCGTGATGGCATCAATCGCCAGAGATAGCATCTTGCGCAAAGGATAATGGGTCTGACCGGCAAAACGCTCCTCGCGGATATAATCGAACGGCTCCTGTCGCAGCCCGATCCACGCGACCATCCCGCGAATAAAGCGGTGACGTTCGGGCATCGACAGCAGATGGTTTAGCGCACGGCGGCTCATCAGACGGAAATCGCCGGTATCGGCAGGGATCGGTACATCGACCATATGATTGAGCAACCGATAGAACCCCGCGGCCGTGCCCCGCTTGAAGGCGGTTTCCCCCCGCCTTGCAACCCGCCGGCCATAGACCACATCCACCCCCTGATCCATGCGCGCCATCATCGGGCCAAGCAGCTCTGGCGGGTCCTGCAAATCCGCGTCGATAATGAAAATGCGCGCGCCGCGTGCCAGATCCAACCCCGCCGAAAGCGCAAGCTGGTGCCCGTGATTGCGCGCCAGCCGGATGGCCACCACCTGCGGCACATCCCGTGCCATCCGCGCAATCATCGGCCATGTCATATCTCGCGAACCGTCATCGACCAGAATGATCTCGAAATCCTCGCCACACACGGTCTCGCAGGCGCCGAGCAACCGCCTGAGGGTCTCGGGCAAGGACTGCTCCTCGTTATAGCAAGGCACCACGACCGATAGTAACGGCCCTACGGCCATGCGGGTCGCAGGCGGGCCGTCCTGCTGCGGCGCGCGCGCGCGCCCGTCCTCGGGCTTTGCGTCGGGCCGGATATGGGACGGCGCGGCATGAGGCGGCGCGGTATGGGGCGGTGGGGTTTGCGGTCGATCCAATTCGGTTTGAGGCGTCATGATCACTCTCCGGTCACGCCCCCTTCAAGGGCTGTATGAATAGGTGAGAACACAAGGCAACAGGAAATAAACCAAAAGTTGTGCAAACTGCTATCGCGCGACAGTGCCGGACGGCACAGCCGCCAGCGCCTTTTCCGCAGAAAGAGTCTGTAAAACCCTGTAACGGGCATTGCTCCAGACCGGACGGGTGCAGTCCTGCAGGCCGTCGCGCGCTGCGCCCTCCCCGTTGCGCTCGATGACAAGGTAATCCACCGGACGAGAGGTCGGCAACTGCCCCAGCGCGGCGCAATCGCCCGCAAAAACCTGCTGACGGAGCTGCAACAGACGATACCAGCGAATGATCTCCGAAGGGGTGGTGGGCACGAATTTCCAGTTCACCAGAGTTGCCCGCTGGCTAAGCCGTTCCAGCCCCAATCGCGGCATGTCGGCATCGCTGCGCATGTCGCCTTTGGCAGGCGCAATCAGGAACAGCGCCTCGGGCGGCGTCGATCTGCGCATCCATGCGACCAGCTCGGCATCCTCGGCCGACAGGCTATGGGCCAGATCGGGCACAGGCTGATGCGCCAGATTATAACCCAGCATCAGATATTGCGGTGCCACCCATGCCCCTGCCAGCAGGAAGGCCGCCAGAACGGGGCGCAGCATCGGCCTGCGGACCTTCTGGGGCGCCGCCTGCCCCGAGCCATCGGACAGCCGCGCCGTGATCCAGCGCAGCCCCGCCATGAAACTCAGCAGCAGGATCAATGATCCCGGTCGGAACATATAGAACATCCCGAAACGCTGGGTCTCGCGGTCGAGAAAGGCCAGACAGACCGCCAGCACCAGATAGAGGTTCAGACAGGCGACAAGCAGCATCAGACGCCGGTCCCGCGCCTGCGACAGATCCTGCCGCGCAAGGCCGAACGCCAGAGCCGCGATCACCGCCGCCATCAGGACCCCCGGAAACCACGTATGCGCGAACTCGCCCATAGAGACAAAGGGGGCAAGATGGTGCGGATTGCGGAAAACGGCATAGATCTGGTTGAGCGTCATCGACAGCCCTGCCATATCGGGTGTGCCGCCGGCCATCCTCTCGGAAAGGATGATCCAGACCAGCGGGGCCGTCAGCAGCAGATAGATTGCGAAAAACACCGCCATGCGCCGCCCTCTGGCCCCCTTGCGTCCCAAGGCGAACATGCCCAGCACCACCAGCATCCAGAACCCGCCCACAAGGAAATGCATCCATGTGGCCAGCGCGAGGCACAGCGCCGCCGCGAAAGCCGGAAACATGCGCGTTGCGGCACCGTCCGACCATGCCACCGCCAGCCCCGGAAAAATGAAGACATAGGCCAGAACCTTGGCCTCGACGCCCTGAAACAGCCATTCCTGCCCGAAGAGCGATTGCGGGGTGGCGACAAACAGCACCAAGGCGACCGTGGCCCCCGCGAGGCTTAGATGAAAGGCACGGGCCATCAGGCTGTAGCCCAAGGCAAGAGCAGGCAGGCATAGCGCCAGCAACGCAAGTTTGGCCCCGTCAAACCCGAACAGGTTGATCAAACTGCCGATCACGGCAAAACTGGCCACCCGCGCTTGCGAGGCATCGCGCACAGCATGATCGGGGCCGGACAGCTCGGGGTGGAAATGCGCCCAAGCAAGATCGAAGTAATTGACTTCATTGCCGGACCACCCCATGCGCCACATTTCGGGCACCAGCACGAACACCGCCGCAGCCCAGAGCAGCAGAAATGCGGCAGGCCCGGACCGCGCGACAGGATCGGTCAGAAGTCTCATAAAGGACGCTCCTGTCGTTCGGTCGGCGGGCGGAACACGACCGTCCGCGCAAGAAGGAAAAAGGCCGCGCTGTAGCCGATCATCGCAACAGCCTGCGCCAGCCAGGAGGGCCAGAGGCGGAGACCGATCGAAAGGAGCGCGAGATTCAGCAGCCAGCACAACGCCACACACAGCACGAAGCGCAAGGCATGCCGCAAACCGCTTTGCGGGTGCTTGCGTGCGGCAAAAGTGATCCGGCTGTTCAGCACGAAAGAGGTGACCAGCCCCAACACATAGCCGCCCGCATTGGCCCAGACCGGTCCGACCCCGCCCCACATCAACAGCAAGATAGTGCCATAGCCCACAGCCGTGTTGATCAGCCCGACAAGGGCAAAGCTTACCGCCTCGAAGCCTATCCCGCGCATGGAAGGGCGCATAGGGCCGCAATCAGAGGCGTCAAAAAGATCTTCCGCGGGTTCCGCCATTGCCAGAAAACCTCCGAGAAGGACGCAGGGCAAGCTTTTCAGGTGCTCCGGACGACGGATCCCCTCCCCGCCTACGCTCAATTTCAAAATAACAAGAGACATCGCCCTGCCAAGCGCGCCCCCTGCCCTGAAGAAGAATAAAACGGCACTATTTCTAGGGACTTACCGCAGCAATCCCGAGAACGGGCGCCGCAAAATACGCATCCTAGGGTTGCAATGTGAAAAAGATTTGTCACGCGAAAAATGCGTCAGTAACAGAAAAACATATCGGCTTGTGTTAAAGAGATAACCAAAGCTGGCCATTTTCGACACCGCCCCCGAAGGGGCGGCACCAGAGCAACAGAGCCGAGGAGCCCAGATAGATCAGGCCGCTTTTTTGCGGCGGCGCGCAACAAAACCACCCAGACCCAGAGCCCCTGCCAGCAACGGCAGCGCTGCCGGAACCGGAACGGCAGGCACATCACTGATGGTCACGGTCACCGGTGCCGAAGAGGTCGACAGGAAAGCGACGGTCATCGAATAGTCATAGCCTGACGGATTGGAATCAGCGCTCAGATCATAGGTAAAGCTCGACCCGAGTGCTGCCGTCTCCATATCGAAGCTGCCATCGGTATTGATGCTATAGAGAATCGACCCCGCCGAATCCGGCGCATCGATATCGAACAGATACGTGCCGCTTTCAGCCACTTCGAACGAGAAGCTGAAAGATTGATAGACCCCGAGCCCGGGGACCGACAGCCCCGTGCTCACGCCGCTATAGGGGCCGATAACAGCCGCATTGGCGGCAAAACCGGCACCAAGGCTTACGGCAGCTGCAATAGCTGCGGTTTTCAGAAACGTCATGGAAAGCTCCCTCATCCGGAAGAACAGCCGCTGGATCGCGCCAGCTTCGGCTGTCTGGATAAACATGTTTGGAAACAAAACAGATGATACTGCGCTGCAGAACACACCTGCATGCCCCCTTATGTCGTGTGCGCGCGGGCTGAATCAAGAGAAATTGATAGAAATTGATGATGTATCTAAAATATGCTTATTTTCCGTGACGGTTTACAGAAAATGCAGCCGAAACAGGCGAATTTAAGAATCTTTTTTCTAAAAATCCCTCAATGGAGGGTGAACTCTCAGGAATTGCCCTAGATTGACTTTGGACGTAGCGTCCACATGTGAGTTAATAGGTTAAAAAATGATTAAATTTGTAGACCATTCAGAAAATTGGCTGTAATTCATGCATATCATTGCACGTTCTGGTTACCTTCCGTCGGCGTTTGCGGCGAAACCAGCTTGGTTCAGATTAGCTTAACAAGTGTTTCACCACCAAAAGACTGCCCAGCAGCTTGATTACACTCTCCCCATTTGTGGACTTATCTGATGAAATTTTCTTCGACCATGCCGACCTATGAAGGACCGGCCCCTTATGTGGGACACCGACCGGGATTTTATCAACGTCGGGGCAAACGCATTCTGGATATTTTTCTGGCCCTGCTGCTTCTGCCGGTATTGCTGCCGGTCATCGCCGTTCTATGGCTGATGGTACGTCGCGACGGAGGCCCGGGGCTTTTCGTGCAACCCCGCATCGGGAAAAATGGCAAAACCTTCCAATGTTACAAGCTGCGCACCATGCTTGTTGACGCCGAAGCCAAACTGCAAAAAATGTGCGCCGAAGACCCCAAGCTGGCAGAAGAATGGCATGTCCATCAAAAGCTTAGCATTGACCCCCGTATCACCTCCATCGGTCGTTTCCTGCGCGCCACCTCGCTGGACGAGCTGCCCCAGATTTTCAACGTGTTCAAAGGCGATATGAGCTTTGTGGGCCCTCGCCCCTTCCTGATCGATCAAGAATCCCTCTATCGCAACGCAGGCGGCGCCGCCTATTTTGACATGCGCCCCGGCATTACCGGCCTGTGGCAGGTCGAAGGCCGCAATTCCACGACCTTTGTCGCCCGCGTCACGTATGACGATGATTATTTCGACAGGCTGAGCCTGAAAAGCGATCTGGGGCTGATCGTCAAGACCACATCGATTGTCGTCAAGCGCACCGGTCGGTAAGCCACGATTTCTGACGCAGCCCAAAAGGCTTACGGGCGCATGTCCCGCCCTGCATCCTCGTTTGGACCCGACCCGAGGGCAGGTCTGCCATCTTCCGCCTAGAGCCTCGGACCGTCCGGATTTGCGATTCACCACCGGCACAAGCTGTGTTAGGGTCTTGCCACGTCCTGAGTTGGCGTTTCTACAGGTAAAGGCGCGGGTTCTGCCATAACCCGCGCCTTAGCCTTGTCCGTCATACGCAACAGCCGCGCATAATCGGATACCAGCCCCGACAGCCCCTAATCCGAGGCAACGAAAAATGCAGAGCATGATCAAAACTCTTGATCATGCTGCTGTCGTTTTCGGGTTCCCATACCACCTAAAGATGCATTACCAATGCTGCATATAATCTACCTGAGACACTAAGGGCGCGACATCACTCACGGAACTTCCGGTCGCGCCCGATTTTTCTGATACAGACCAAGGATCGGACGCGCCTATTTCTGACGCGGCACCCCACCTGTCTGGGCAGATGCCCGGATCAACCGTCTCATCCCATGCAAAGTCTCGTCGGCACAAACCGCCGTCGGTTTTGCGGGCTTGTCGATGACCGCTGCGTCCAAAAATCTGCTGCAGAAGATGATGAGGCCAGAAATCTGCGAATGTTAGTATTCGCTGCCGCAAGTGACATCGTATTGTCGAAACGAAAACAATTGAACAGCCGAAACTATGTCGTTCTCCCTAAGTTGGCAACTTGTCCGGGGAAAACTGATATCTGTTCGTCGGAATTAGCTTCAGGCAACGTTTGCTTGCCCTGCGTATCATGATCGCCGTTGGTGGCGGGCAGCCCGAATTCGCGAAGCTGACGTTTGGCCAAATCATCTTTTGACCACGGATATGCACTTACGAAGGTTGCCAGAGGTCGCAAGATAATCGATGCAGCGCAGCATACGGCCAGAAGGGCGGGTGTTGTTGAAGAAGTCGGTCAAGATCGCCGGTTTGGAGGCTCGTCGTCGCTGAACCAGGCCGTTGCATTCGGGCAATCCCCCGCTCCTCCGCCTCAAGACGGCATGATAGCCGTTCATCTCATGCTGCGGCCTCCTGCTTGATGCTTCGCGGGCGCAGCTTCGCGAGTTTTAGTAGGTTCTGGGCGATGGCGGCGAGCAGAAATTCGTCTTTGGCGCCGTTTGGTCCGCGTAGCCGCGCCATCAACTCTGCGGCGATCACGCTGTCTTCCGCCGACAGATTGGAATCCCATTTCTCACGGCTCCGGAAGGTAAGTTTCTTGGGTGCCACAGGCTCTCTCCTTGTCTTCGTCATCAAGGAACAACCTAACCCAAGCCCCCGAAATCGCGCAGAGCGCAGCCTCTATAGGCCAGAAGTAAATTGATCCAGTAATGATGATCCTTGAACACCAAATCTCCCGCCAAATGCCGCCGCCCGCGCGATCTGCAAGCACGATCCCAATCTCAAGGACAGCGGGTCCGCCATGCAGTCGAGCTGGGCGCGGTGGTGCCAGCAGCGGCTTGATCCCCGCATCGAACGCGGGACCTCCAAAGAGGTTAAGCGCAGTGACCAATAAGCTCGGGTTGCCTTCAGGTTGGTTGGCACAAAACCTGGCCATGAAACAGCATGCCGCCAATATGGCTGAGAGTGGCGCCCTCACGGTTCTCACCCGTCATCCCACAAGAGTGAAGGACTTCCTTTCATAAATTTGACCACCGGTCTCTGAATATCCCGATGACTGAAGCAGACGGAATGCTGTTTCACCTGCCCTCCTGCTTACTGGCTCATTGAAGCCACTATAGCTGCATGCAGATCCGGGCTCATCTTGGCATCCATAAATCGGTCCAATTTCTGAAGACCAGTTTTAACGCCTTTCGGGCTGGTATCATTCTCGCCCCCTAGCAGGTCATACAGTAGCTCCGCCAGAATTTTCTGGGCATCAGGATCGAGGTTCCTAAAGGCCTCTGTCTGCTCCAGCGATCGAAGTCCATCGTCAGAAACAACAAATTTTTTTCTCAAAAAATAAGCTCCCCAAATGTAGCGAGATTCCTCAGATTTGCATTTATTGGCAACCGTCAGCCGATATGTCCAACCATTCAATGACGCAGGTTGCCCACATGCCCGCTGGCCCCGCTTCACTCGCACCTGATGAAATGGGTCACCTCCTGCAAGCGGTTGGCCAGCTCTTCCGGTGCAAGCGCGTCGGCCCCATCCGTCAAGACCGGCTCCACGCCATTCTGCGCCAGAAACAGCTTTGCAATCTCGCCGCGGATCGCGAAATTCACGTTTTGCGGGATATCCCCGATCTCGTTCTGGATGACCTGCGCATCGAGCTTGGCCACCACCACACCCACGATCCGCCCGCGCGCGTCGCTTAGGGTCCGACTGACGAAATGGGCACTCAGGTAAGCCTCCATGCCGACGATGCATCGCGGCAGCTTCTCGAATGTCGTGACGAGTGCCAATCGCTTAATCTGCTTACGCAACACCAACTGACCATCTCGGTCAAACCCGACGAGGTGGAACGTGTCCTTGCCAATGTCGACTCCGATGGACATCAGCTGATCGAACGTCTTCTTATCCATGCTACTTCTCCAACTTACAGACATAGGCACAGCCTAACCTGCTGGGTGAAGCAGCCGGTACATCCCATTAGCAGACCTTCCCCTCTGCATAAGATACCGCAGCTCAGCTTCTCGGAAGCGGTCGCTTAGCATAGTGTGATCGAGTTCAGGAGCCAGCACTCATCTCGGAGTGACGCACAGCCATTTCGCCACTAATCCTACTCGTTGTTGGCGTCGATCTTATAATATACTTTGAAGAAAGGTCCGGAAAACGGGCATGGGTCGCTAGCTGGCCTATTTTGAAGGTCAGATTCACGCCCAAGGTGATAGTATGGTTCCCAATTACCTCATCGCATCACTCTCCACCGCCGCCGACACGGCAATCAAAAATGCCCTGATGGCGGGAGCACTTATGCAGCGCAAGCCGTCCAACGAAGTCGGATTTGTAGCGGCAGTGGTACGTCGTGGCGTCTCCGACATTGCTCGGGCTTGGTCGCCATTGCTTCTTCCGCACGGCTTGTCAGTCGGGGTGCATGGGGTGTTCTGTCACAAATCGCCAGAAGCCACCTTCACTGACATTAACGGAAAGACCGTTAAATGCGAGCTCGCGGACCTTCTGGTGGTTGTTGAAGACTACTTGGGCGGTCGGCCTGGTCGGCGTTGGGCAGCCTTAATCCAGGCGAAAATGGCCGCGTTGGGCGGCGGCAAAACGCTAACTAACTCTGGCACTTGCGCCAACTCTATCTGATGTCACAGTAGCCGTCGTTCACTTTGCCAAAAAACTTTGCGTCTAGCGCGCGAGATTTCGCTACATGCAAACACCAAGGAAATCCGCTTGATTGTGGCCGCTACGGACTTATCGACAAATGGCCTATACCGGATTGGCGTCAGCAGGCGCCTGCGCGTGTGATGCCTGTGGGGGGCGATCGGCTGGGGGCATTCTTGGCGCGAATGGTAGAGACAGGGCAGGTCGGTTTTGGTCGCGAGGCAACCGGCCACGCCGATGATTGGTCGCGAACGGTCGACGAGCTCATGACACAGACTTATTCGCAGTATTTTACATATAAGGCTGGCTTTAAGAGGCCCCAACTTCGCGGATATAGCGCTTGTACGCTAACTATATCTGACCGATACGATTTACTTAGATACCGTTTTTCTGGGGTAGGCTTTCCTCCGTCAGACGGACGACCTGATGATCCGGATGACGATGAAAGACCGACCGGGATCAGCATGATGCGAATTGCAATCGGTTCAAATGATCACTTGGAGTAGTCGCTAAGGAACCTCAGAGAACTGCGACTGGGCGATTGAATTGACCAACTTGCCTCGCGCCAACTTTCCTATGTTCGAGAAGCAAAACACTCCTAGGCCGCGAGCGGCCCAAACCTGCCGTTCGTGCATAGCTCCATGAGTGTCCGCTACGGGCGTGGCAATATTTCGCCGAACTTCTGCCTCCAATCGGCCAAAAGGCGCCAGATCGAGTCTATGTGTCTTGCGGAGGTCATGGTTGCGCGCGATCAATCGCGGGTGATTTAAGCTCGGTTCATTCATGTCTGTATTTTTCTCGCAGGATGCCCGTATGGGGCGGCTCACCACGGTTCTCGGCACGGATGAGCTGGTGCTGCAGCGGTTCGATGGGACCGACCATATCAACGCGCTCTATGACTATCAGGTGGACTGTCTGGCCTCTTCGGCGGATATCGATTTCGACGCGCTGATCGGGACCCATGCCTCCGTCGCGCTTGTCACCCGCGAGGGGAGTGACCAGTATTTCGATGGCATCGTCACCGAGGCGCGCTGGCTGGGCACGGGTGACAATGGGCACAAGTACCGCCTGCGCCTGCAGCCTTGGTTCTTTCTGGCCAGCCTCCGCCGCAACCAACGGATCTTTCATAACAAGACCGTGGCCGAGATCCTGACCGAGTTGCTTAGCAGCTACTCGGATGCGGGCCAGCTGACGGTTAGCCTCGCCAATGATTACCCCGAGCTTGAATACACCGTGCAATACCGTGAATCCGATATGGCCTTTGCCACGCGGATGATGGAGCGCCATGGCATCAACTATCATTTCACCCATTCCGAAGGCGCGCATGAGATGGTGCTTTCCGATGCCGTCGAGGCCCATGCGACCATCGGTGCTGTGCCTTTCAAGCCCGATGACGGCCACCATCAGGCTGATTTTGTCCACTTCTGGGACTGGCATCCGGCGCGGCGCATCACCACCGGCGCGATCCGCCTGACGGATTACAACTTCAAGACCCCGAATGCCGCGATGGAGACCGATCAGATCGGCGATGCCGAGTACGCTCAGGGGCAGATCGAGAGCTTCGACTGGCCCGGCGATTATCTGGCGCGGGCGCGTTGTGGCGCAGCTGCGCACGCAAGGCGAGCGCGGTCAGGATCGCCGCTTTGAGGCGGTGGGCGACATCATCACCCTGCGCGGTGGCACGCGGGTCGATCTGGCGGGCGACACCGTTCCGGGGACTGGCGCGGAATATATCTGCCTCTCGGCAAGCCATTCTTATACTTCGGATAATTACGGCTCGGGCGGGACCGAGGGCGATGGCTATGCCTATTCGGGGCGCTACATTCTGATGCCGTCCTCGGCGCCTCTGGTGCCCGAACTGAAGACCCCGCGCGCCGATGTGAAGGGCCCGCAGACGGCGGTGGTTGTGGGCGATGGCGAGATCGATTGCGACGAATACGGCCGCATTCTGGTGCAATTCCACTGGGATCTGGACGCCGATTATTCCATGCGCTGCCGCGTGTCACAAAGCTGGGCCGGCAACGGCTGGGGCGGCATGGTGATCCCGCGGATCGGGATGGAGGTCGTGGTCGAATTCCTCGACGGCGATCCCGACAAACCGCTGGTGACGGGCTGTGTCTATAATGGCGCTAAGGACCGCCCCTATGACCTGCCCGCACATAAAACCAAATCCGTCCTACGCTCTGATAGCCATAAGTCCAGCGGCCATAACGAGATTTCCTTCGAGGATGCCACCAGCAAAGAGCTGATGTTCTTTCACGCCCAGAAGGACCAGACGAGCCATATCCTCAACCATCGCGCAGCCCGCGTCGAGGAAAGCTCGATCGACAGCGTGGGCAATAACAAGCTGGTCTCTACACTACCGCCCTTCGCAAGCGTCGCCAGCGTCTCAAGATAATCACCTGGATCCAGTGAAAGATAATGAGGCTCGAAGGCAGAGCCCGTCACATATGGTCGCAGCGAAAGCGCCACATCGAAACTGCCGAAGCCCAGATCCGCATAGACCGACGACAGCAGCGAGACAAAACGGAAAACCTCCGCCTCGACTTGGTCAGAGCGGCAGATGACATGCGCATCATCCTGCACGAAGCCGCGCGGGCGGAGCAGCCCATGCATCGACCCCGACGGCTCATCGCGGTGACAAGCGCCGAATTCCGCAAAGCGCATCGGCAGATCACGCCACGACCTCAAGCCCGCGTTGAAGATCTGCAAATGGCCGGGGCAGCTCATCGGCTTCAGTGCCATATCGCGCCCGCTCTCGCGCGGCACGACAAACATGTGTTAGCTGAACTTTTCCCAATGGCCGGACTTTTCCCATAGGCTTCGGGGCAAAAGCTGCGGGGTAGGTGCCGGACCAGAAGGCTCGACATGCCGCCACCTGTCAGGGTGGTCAATGCCGTCAACAACATGACCACCGGAAATGCCAGACTGACAGCAGCAAGGGCCTGAGCCCCGATGAACCGTCCTACAAAGATGCCGTCGACCACATTTAGCAGGCCGCTGGTCGACATGACCGCCGCCATGGGAAGGGTGTTGGCCCAGAAAAGTCGTCTGACCGGCAGGGTCAGAAAAGGATTTTCAAGCGTATTGGTAGCGCGTCCGACAGACATCGCTCACTCCTCCTGAGAGGCATTTCGAATTTGGAGGGGGCCTGCATTACCCACCTGCGAAATGCTTCGAGGGTGAGATGTCGTCTCGCTCCGGGCTTCACCGTGACTCGCGTCCGCAGGCGGCAGGTGCCCGGCACCATGCCGCCTCAGTACAAGGAATTCGCCTTTGAGACAAGGCCGGGCACTGATGGCAGTTCGGATTATGTTCCCAAAACGCAGCACAGACGAGGCAAGCGCCCCCGTGCGGTCGGCTTGGGCTCGAAGCTACCATTAGCTTTCAAACGGGTGTTATGTCGCGCCTAGCCTGCGCGACATAACCGCTACAAACGTCCGCAATGCGGACGAAGCGGGCGTTCTTCGAGGTATTAGGTTCTACCCAGTAGCATCTGTGATGGCGTCTGGCCAAAGTGGTCCTTGAAAGCAGTTATGAACGATGAAACGTCCCGGTAGCCGATGGCAAAGGCTGTTTCTGTTACGGAGCGCCCCTCCGACAGATACCCCAATGCGGCTTGCAGACGAAGCTGCAAACGCCAAGCACCAAAATTCAGACCGGTCTCGGCCTTGAATAGCCGCGCCGCTGTTCTTTCGGTGACGCAGGCTTGTTGAGCAAAATCGGCGAGGGTTCCGCTTCGTCCTGGGTCGGTCAGTAGAGGCCGCGTCACGCGACGCAATCGGTCGCTGACAGGAAGCGGTAACACGACGTCGAAGGCCGGAAGCCGCGCCAAACAATCCAGAAGAACCTGAAGCATGCGCGCCTCCTCAGGCGAGCCGGGGCCTTGCGAACCAAAGGCGGCCACGGCGATCAACAGGGCATCGGACAACCGGTCGATGGAAACGCCGATCTCGTTTTGTCGGACGAAGTCGATTCTGTCGGGATCAATGTAGCAGGTAGTGAGCCAGAATGGCGCACGCGAAGATATGCGATGCCGTCTGCCTGGCGGAATCCAGACAGCCCGCTGCGGAGGAATGACGAAACGTGCCGCCTCGGTCTCGACCGCCAGCACACCCTCGCTGACATGCAGAAGTGCAATCTCTGATGACTGTGCCAAGGCCCTGAAAGGCTCTGGTGGCGGTCGGAAAGCACGAATACCGCAGCCGTAGCGTTATCTGGATCGATAAGATTTCGAATTGTCTGTTTGGGCATATCATATGTCATTATACGGCGAGTATGACATTCTCCGCCGTGCTAAGTCCAGTGCATCCGGAAAACAGTATCCGAGCAAAGGAGATGAAACATGCAGATCGCAATTCTGGGAAAAGGCAATATGGGCACGCCGCTGGCTACCCTCCTCCGCAACGCAGGACACCTGGTGGACAGCGTGGGCCGCGCGGACGATCCCGTAGCAGCAATATCGCGCGCGGAGGTCGTCATCCTAGCTCTCAAATACGAACAGGCGCTTGCCATTTTGGCACAACCCGCGATCAAACAGATGCTCAGCGGCAAGACGGTCATCGACATCACCAATCCGCTTTCCGAGGACTTCATGAGCCTGACTACGGGGCATAGCACTTCTGGCGCGGAAGAACTTGCTCGGCTGTTGCCAACCTCTGCCGTTGTGAAGGCGTTCAACACGATCTTCGCCTCGGTTCTGGCAGATCATGCGGAAGGAACGCTTTGCAGGCTCCCGGTATTCGTCGCCGGCAACGATAGTGCGGCGGTTGAATGCGTTACGACGCTGGTGCGGGGCATGAACCTCAAGGCGATTGCAGCGGGTGACCTAACCAACGCCCGCTATCTCGAACCGATGACGGAAATGATGATCCAGTTTGGCTACGGGCTTGGGCATGGTGACCGTATCGGCTTCTCACTGGAAACGGCAGCATAGACCACGAGAACGGAACACTCCGCCGCAGGAGGCCTGTTCTACGGCGGAATTTCCGGCACTCACCTAGGTGGCTACCCCATAGCCTGCACACATTATCGTAGCGCGTGTCGTGTCAACTTTGGGCTCAAACTGGTCATGCGGCGGTGCGGCGGCCCGATACGAGGGCCGCGATAAGCCGTCGACGTGTTCGGCCCACTCCGGACATTTGCAAAACACAACATAAACGTCCGCTTGCAAAGCATGTATCATCATGGCGCGACACCATCCTTGGAGTCGCGGGGCTTTGGCCTTACACTGCCCCAATGCACCCCTTGATAACTCCTCAACCCTCCTTACGATCGACACGGGTCCACGAAGTCTGTGGTCCAGCGGCCTGTGCCTTTGCGGTGCTCTGTGCCGGCAAGAATGGGCTCTGGATCAGGGAGGCATGGCTGGCGGATATTGTTTTGCCGCAGGGGATGGAGGCCTATGGGGCACCATCGGACATCCTTCTCGCACGGCCCAACAGCCAGACTGACGCGCTGGCTGTGGCCGAAGAAGCACTGAAGGACGGGGTGGTGCCCTTTATCGTGCTGGAAATCACCCGCCCGCTGGATCTGCGCGAAGGCCGTAGGCTGCAGCTGGCGGCGAAAGCAGGCGGTACGACGGGGCTATGCATCATTCCCGAGGGTATGGGGTCGAATGCCGCCGAGACCCGTTGGCGCGCGACGCCGGTGTTCGATCCCGCGCAGGAAGACTCGACTCTGATGCACTGGGAAATTATTAAGAACAAATCAGGAACACTTGGAGTCTGGTATGTTCGCTGGGACCCGCAGACGCATCATCTGCATGTGGTTCCCCCGGTTGGCTTCCAACCGGGTTCTGCGGGGCTGCCCGAATGAGGCCCCTTTCGCGCTGATCCGCAAGGAGGGAAATACCGAGCGCCTTTATTGTCTGAACGAGGCCGCGCAATCGCTGGGCCTGCATCGCGGCATGAGCTTGGCAGATGCCCGCGCGCTTTGCCCCGATCTGCGCATAAAGCCTGCGCGCCCCGATCTGGATGCGCGGTTTCTGGGCGTGCTGCGCCGTTGGGCGATGCGCTATTGCCCTTGGGTCGGGCGCGAGGGCGAGGATGGGCTGGTGCTGGATGTGACCGGCTCGACCCATCTTTGGGGCGGCGAAGAGGCCATGCTAGCGGATATGCGCGCGGCCATGGCGCGGGCGGGTGTCGCGCTGCGGCTGGGTCTTGCGGCCACGCGCGGAGCGGCTTGGGCGCGGGCGCATTATGGCGAGGACGAGGATCTGGCGCATCTGCCGGTGGCCGCTCTGCGGGTCGAGGCCGAAATTGTCACCGCGCTACAGCGGCTTGGCCTGCGCACGATCGGCGATCTGCAAGGGGCCGCCCGCGCGCCACTGGCCCGCCGTTTCGGGCCGGATCTGCTGTTGCGGCTGGATCAGGCGATGGGCGCGGTGCCCGAGCCTGTCACCCCCGAGCCCGAGCCGCCGCATTACGCCACCCGCATGACCCTGCCCGAACCGATCGGGCTGGTGAGCGATGTGATGGGCGTGACCGAGCGCCTGCTGGAGCCGCTCTGCACCAAGCTTCTGGCACAGCATATGGGCGCACGGCGGCTGATGCTGACGCTGCGCCGCGTCGATCAGGCGAGCCAGCAGGTCGACCTGCGTCTGGCCGCCCCCATGCGCGATGCCGCCCGCATCCTGCCGCTGTTCCAGCGCGGGGTCGATACGGTTGATGCAGGGTTCGGCATCGACATGATGCGGTTGGAAGCCGTGCAGGTCGAACCACTGGCCGTGCAGCAGATCGGCAGTGCAGACCACAGCGCGGACCGGCTGAACGATCTGATCACGCGGATCGGCACGCGGATCGGACTGGAGAATATCCAACGTTTCCAACCGACCGACAGCCATATCCCCGAACGCAGCTTTATGACGGTGCCCGCCGCCCATAGCCTGCCCGCCAGCGACTGGCATGTGCCACGCCCACGCCCGATTACCCTATTCCCGCCCGAGCCTATCATGGCCAAAGGGGCAGAGCCGCCCGCGCGCTTCCGCTGGCGGCGGATGACCTTCACGACAGGGCGCGCCACGGGCCCCGAACGGATCGCGCCGGAATGGTGGCGCGAGGATCCGGCTTGGGCCTCGGGGCTGCGCGATTACTGGAAGATCGACACGCGCGAGGGCCGCAGGCTGTGGCTGTTCTACACGCCGCAAAAGCCCGGCTGGTATGTGCAGGGAGAATTCGCATGAGCTATGCCGAACTCTGTGTGACCTCGAATTTTACGTTCCTCACAGGGGCATCCCACCCCGAGGAACTGGTTCTGCGCGCCACCGAACTGGGGCTTTCGGCCATTGCGATCACCGACCGCAATTCGCTGGCAGGGGTGGTCCGGGCCTATTCGGCGCTAAAATCGCTGCGCGAGGAACTGACCGAAAGCCTGCGCGTGCGCTCTTCGCATCAGGTCGATAGCTGCTCGCGCCAGGAGGTCGGCCTGCCGCAGGATCTGCCCGTGCCGGAGGTGCCGCGTCTGCCCAAGCTGATCGTGGGGGCGCGGCTGGTGCTGCGCGATTGTCCGGTGGACTGGGTTGCGCTGCCCACCGACCGCGCCGCCTATGAACGGCTGTCGCGCCTCTTGACCTTGGGCAAGCGGCGGGCAGAAAAAGGCGGCTGCGATCTGGATCTGGCCGATCTGGAAACGAGATGTCAGGGGATGATCCTGATCGCGCTGCCGGATGCCGATCTTGCGCCCGAACCTGTGCAAAAGCTGGCGCGGCGCTATCCGGGCTATGTCTTTCTGGGGGCCGCGCCGCGCTATGATGGCTCCGATCAGGCGTGGTTTCGGGCCTGCGCGGCGCAGGCTTTGCGCTGTAACACGCCGATGGTGGCAGTGGGCGATGTGCTGATGCACCGCGCCGCCCGCCGCCCGCTGGCCGATGTGCTGACCTGCCTGCGCGAAGGGATCACCATCGACCGGATCGGCACGCGGGCGCTGCTGAATGGCGAACGCCGCCTGAAGGGCGCGGAAGATATGGCGCGGCTTTACCGCCATCATCCGGCAGCGATCAAACGCACAGCAGAAATCGCGGGGCGCTGCAGTTTCAATCTGTCAGAGCTGCGCTACGACTATCCCGATGAGGGCAGCGATGGCGAACCCCCGCAGGCGCGGCTGGACCGGCTGGCCCGCGAGGGGCTCAAGCGCCGCTATCCGCAGGGCGCGAGCGAACGGGTGCATCTGCTGATGGCCAAGGAACTGGGCACTGTGGCGGAACTGGGCTATGCGCCCTATTTCCTGACCGTGCATGATATCGTGGCCGAGGCACGGCGTCGCGGCATCCTGTGTCAGGGGCGCGGGTCGGCCGCCAATTCCATCCTGTGCTACCTGCTGGGCATCACCGATGTCTCCCCCGATATGATCGGCATGGTGTTCGAACGTTTCATCTCGCGCCACCGCAAGGAGCCGCCCGATATCGATGTCGATTTCGAGCATGAGCGCCGCGAGGAAATCATCCAGTGGATCTATGAGCGCTACGGGCGCGACCGCGCGGGCCTTTGCGCCACCGTCATCCATTTCCGCACCCGCGCCGCCATCCGCGAGGTGGGCAAGGTTATGGGGCTGTCCCAAGACCTGACCGCGCGGCTGTCGGGTGATATCTGGGGGCAGTCAAATGGTGGGGCGGACTCCGACCGCGTGCGGGCACTGGGGCTTGACCCTTCCGACCGGCGGCTGGGGCTGACGCTGAAGCTGATTGGCGAGATCATCGGCTTTCCGCGTCATCTCAGCCAGCATGTCGGCGGGTTCATCATCACCCAAGGGCGGCTCGATGATCTGTGTCCCATCGAGAATGCCGCGATGGAGGGGCGGACCTGTATCGAATGGGACAAGGATGATATCGACGCGCTTGGCATCCTGAAGGTCGATGTGCTCAGCTTGGGTATGCTGACCTGCCTGCGCAAAAGCTTCGATCTGCTGGCCGAGCATGAGGGGATCCATCACACGCTCGATACCGTGCCGCAGGAAGACAAGGCCACCTATGCCATGCTGACCCGTGCAGATGCGGTGGGGGTGTTTCAGGTGGAAAGCCGCGCGCAGATGAATTTCCTGCCGCGGATGAAGCCTGCGACCTTCTATGATCTGGTGATCGAGGTGGCGATTGTCCGCCCCGGCCCGATTCAGGGCGGCATGGTCAAACCCTATATCCGCCGCCGTCAGGGGCTTGAGGCGCCCGAGCCCTTCGGCCCCGCACTGGAGGCCGTGACCGCCAAGACACTCGGCGTGCCGCTGTTTCAGGAACAGGCGATGCAGATCGCGGTGATCGGCGCGGGCTATAGTCCCGAAGAGGCCGACCGGTTGCGCCGCTCGCTGGCGTCCTTCCGGCGGATGGGCACGATTGGCGAGCATCGCGACCGTTTTCTGCGCGGGATGATGGCGCGCGACTATCCAATGCAGGTGGCCGAGGCCTGTTTCGCCCAGATCGAGGGCTTTGCCGATTATGGTTTCCCCGAAAGCCATGCGGCGGCCTTCGCCATGCTGACCTATGTGTCCTCATGGCTGAAATGCCATCATCCGGCGGTCTTCACCTGTGCGCTTCTGAATTCCCAGCCGATGGGGTTTTACGCACCCGCACAGCTTGTGCGTGATGCCCGCGAGCATGGGGTCGAGGTCCGCCCCATCTGCGTCAACCATTCAGGCTGGGACAATAGCCTTGAGCGGCGCAGTGACGGCACACTGGCCCTGCGGCTGGGGTTCCGGCAGATCAAGGGCTTGCGAGCCGAAGACGCGGGCTGGATCGTGGCTGCGCGCGGCAATGGCTATCCCGACCCCGAAGCCCTGTGGCTGCGCGCGGGGATCGCGCCTGCGGTGCTGGAACGTCTGGCCGAGGCCGATGCCTTTGCCGCGATGGGGCTCAACCGCCGCGATGCGCTCTGGGCGGTGAAGGCGATCCGCGCGCCCGCGCCGCTGCCACTGTTTTCCGATCCGCTGGATGGCGAGGGGGTGCGCGAGCCTGCGGTGGCGCTGCCGCAGATGCACTTGGGCGAGGAGGTGGTCGAGGATTACATCGCCACCCGCCTGACGCTGCGCGCCCATCCGATGGAGCTGTTGCGCCCCGCACTGCCCGGCCTGACCCAGCATAGCGATCTGGTTCACGCGCCCTTGGCGCGCGTCACCGTCTGCGGGCTGGTCATCACCCGCCAGCGCCCCGGCACGTCGTCGGGGGTGGTGTTCCTGACGCTCGAAGACGAAACGGCGGTGTGCAATGTGGTGGTCTGGCCCAAGATCTACGCGGCCTTCCGCCATGCGGTGATGGGCGGGCGGCTGTTGCGCGTGACGGGAATGTTGCAGCGCGAAGGCATCGTCACCCATGTGATCGCCAGCAGGATCGAGGATATCTCGGCGCGGCTGTCCAACCTTGGCCACCCGATGGGCGCGATCGTCGGCCAAACCCATCCACCCGCCGATGACGCCCCGCGCCCGCGCCGCACGGCCCACCACCCCCGCGAACAAGCCAAACGCCTCTTCCCCAGCCGCGATTTCCATTGAAGCTGCCGTTCATGTTCATCGCGGCGAATGTCCGTTCTCCGCCGATGTTGTTGAAAAAGTCGGCCGAAATCGCCGATTTTGAGGCTCGCCGCCGCCGGGCAAGGCTATTGCGATCGGGCGATCGCCCGTCGCCCCGCCTCAAGGCAGTAATATGGCCGTTCTGCTCATGCTGCGGCCTCTTGTCTGACGCTTCGCGGGCGTAGCTTTGCAAGTTTTCGTAGGTTCTGGGCGATGGCGGCGAGCAGGAATTCGTCCTTAGCGCCGTTTGGTCCGCGTAGCCGCAACCGTGTCAGAACGTGCCGTCGGTCCGTTCCGACTTGTCGATCACCGGTATGAAGGGGATGATGCTGCGTTTCTCGACCAGCCAGCCCAGGTTCTCGGCATTGCCGTAGGCGGTGTCGGCGGCCAGCCAGTCCGGCTTGGTGCCAAAGCGTTTTTCGGTCCTGTCCAGCATCGTGCGCGCAGCTCCAACTTCGGCTTGGCGGATGGCTCCGTTCCGCGGGGAAACGATCCCCCGGATCATTTCCTGTTCCGCTTCACCTTCAACATCCATGATCACCGAACTCTTGGTGTCGATCAGGTAGTTGGTGGCATAGGCAAAATAGGGGCGACTTTCCTCGGCGCGGGTCCATTGTGCTGCCGGATCGGACTTGGCCACGAACTTGGGCTGGACACTGGATGCCGCGCCAAAAGCAGCGTCATCCAGTGTCTCCAGATATTCCCGTGCAGCCCTGTTGCCGGCTTCGCGTGCGGCCTCGGGGCTCCAGTCTTCCGCCGCGATGGACCGGACTTTGACCTTGGCGGCCTGAACGAAGAGCATCCTCAGGTATCGACTGCCACGTTTGGAAATGCGGCCGAGCACCGTTCGGCCACCCGTGCTGTATTGTCTGGGAACCAAGCCGACCCATGCCGCAAAATCCCGTCCGCGCCCGAATGCCTCTCCCGTGCCAATCGCGGCAACCATCGCCGTCGAAATCATCGGTCCGATACCAGGAATGGTCATGACGTTGACGCAGTTCTCCTCGGTGCGGCTGATCTGCTCGATCTCTTTTGAGACCGCGTCGATCCGGTCATCCAGCCAGAGCCAGTCGCCGTATAGACCGATCAGGATGGCCCGCATGCGCGGCGATATCTCGTCTTTGCGTTCCTCGAGGATGGCCTCGAAGGAGTTCTTCAAAGCCCGAAGCCCTTTGCGCACCGTGATGCCTTGCTCGATCAGGAAGGCGCGGATCTGGTTGATAGTCGCGGTCCGGCGCGACACCAGACGCGAGCGCACCCGGTGAAGGGCCTGCAGGTCGAGCTGGTCCTGGCTCTTCTCCGGCACGATTGGTAAGTTCGGGCGCAGCGCCGCTTCCGCGATGGCCTCGGCATCATTGTAGTCGTTCTTCTGCCCCTTGACGAAAGGCTTCACATAAATCGCGGGGATGATGCGCGGCTCGAAACCAAGCTGGCGTAGGGTCCGACTGACGAAATGAGCACTCAGGCAAGCCTCCATGCCGACGATGCATCGCGGCAGCTTCTCGAATGTCGTGACGAGTGCCAATCGCTTGATCTGCTTACGCAACACCAACTGACCATCTCGGTCAAACCCGACGAGGTGGAACGTGTCCTTGCCAATGTCGATTCCGATGGACATCAGCTGATCGAACGTCTTCTTATCCATGCTACTTCTCCAACTTACAGACATAGGCTCAGCCTAACCTGCTGGGTGAAGCAGCCGGTACATCCCATTAGCTGACGTGCGATCCCTGCGATGCGGCTGAACGGAAGCGGTCAAAGAGGGCATCGTGGAGCATCATCGGCAGGCCAAGGTCCAGATCGTGTCAAATTGAGGACGAAAGCACTGCCAGCCGTTGCTTCAGGAGCCGTTGGAACGATCTCTCTGCAAAAGTCATCACCCGTAGATACCGATTGACGATCTATAGGGCATCCTTGGCCATGAATTCCTCGACGCTCGGTGTGATCCGCTCGAACTGGTCGAGTTGGCGCGCATAAAGGTGCCCGCCCAAGCGGCCCACGGCATCGATCCCGATCTGGTCGACATAGAGGGTATCAGGATCGATCAAAGCTTCGCGCACGAACATCCGCTTCACTTGCCCCAGCACGATGGTCCGCGCGGGGCTGACGGGCACGGTCTGCGTCAAATGGCATTCGAAAGCCGCAGGGGCCGCAAGAATACGCGGGCAGCTGACGCTCTCGCCCGCCACGGTTTCGAGGCCCGCAAGCGCCAGCTCGTCCACATCGGCCGGAAATTTGATCGAACAGATCTCCATCTGGTCGACCAGCGCATGGTCGGAAATATGCACCGTAAACTCGCCGGTTGCGAGGATATATCAAGCCAATTCGAGAACTCGCTCCGGGTGCTGATCACCGGGCGCACAAGGGCCTGAACAATCGCATCGAAGGGTCCCACCGGCCGACCCGAAAGCGCGAGAAGCTCATGGGCAAGTTCAAGTCCGCAAGGCAGGCTCAGAGATTCCTCGCTGCGCATGATCAGATCAACACGATCTTCCGCCCGCGCCGCTATCGCCTGTCCGCCACATCCTACCGCCACGCCAGATCCGACGCCCATGCCCTCTGGGCTGAATACGCCCTTAAAATGACCGCCTGACAGACACCCTGTCGGCCCAACTCGCCGATCGCCAAATAAGTTGGCAATGCCCCTGCAGCCCCTCGCCTCGCTGCAGATCACCGTCTACCAATTCGCGTTATCTCCCTATGAAAACTGGCAATCGCTGGCATGGGCGGGCGCACTTCTGATCACCATTGCCGTGCTGGGCCTCTCGATTGCCGCCCGCCTGATCACCCGCCGGAGGGACTTCTGATGACCGAGACATTTTTCACCACCGAGAACCACCATGCCACACGCAGAGACGCCCGCGTAGACCGGCTCGCCTTCAAGGGGATCGACCCGCGCGCGCCGACAAAACTCGATATCCGCGGGCTCAATTTCCATTATGGCAAATCCCATGCGCTGAAGGAGATCAACCTCGCGATCCCCGAGCGTCAGGTCACGGCTTTTATCGGCCCCTCGGGCTGCGGAAAATCCACGCTGCTGCGCTGTCTCAACCGGATGTATGACCTTTATCCGGGCCAGTTTGCGCGTGGCGAGGTGATGCTGGATGGCGAGAATATCCTAAGCGAGACGATGGATCTGAACGCGCTCAGGATGAAGATCGGGATGGTGTTCCAGAAACCCACGCCCTTCCCGATGACGATCCGCGAGAATATCGCCTTCGCGCTGCGCCTCAACCGCCTCATGCCGAAATCGGAACTCGACGGGCGGGTCGAGGCGGCGCTGAAGGGGGCCGCCCTTTGGGACGAGGTGAAAGACAAGCTCGATGCGTCGGGTCAGAGCCTGTCGGGCGGGCAACAACAACGCCTGTGTATCGCACGCACCATCGCCGTCGAACCCGAGGGGATCCTGCTTGACGAGCCTGCCTCGGCGCTCGACCCGATCTCGACAGGGCGGATCGAGGAGACGATCCATGCGCTGCGCGAACGCTTCACCATCGTGATCCTCACCCATAACATGCAGCAGGCCCAACGCGTGAGCCAGCGCACGGCCTTCATGTATCTGGGGGAGTTGGTGGAAACGGGCGAGACCGCCCAGATTTTCGAAGCCCCCGCAGAACAACGCACCGCCGATTACGTGCGCGGCCATTTCGGCTGATGCCGCACTCAAAAGGTCGCGGATGAAGTGATGTTGCCATAAGAGACAAGCTGCCCCATGCGCGGGACAGCTTTCGATCTCGGGACACGAATGCTTTGCCTGCCGAGACCACCATTCGCCAAGGAGCCTGAAGGCGGGCGCTTGTCTCTCGCCTTCAGGACGGGCCGCACAGGTGGTCGGACATCATATCAATGCGAGCGACAGGGCCGGAATGAAGGTCACGAGGATCAGGGCGATCAGCAAAGCCAGCAAGAACGGCCAGCCCTCCCGCAAGAATTCGGCAAACTGTGTCTTGGTCAGGGCACAGACCATCAGCATAACGGTCCCGACCGGCGGTGTAAGTGTGCCGATCGCCAGATTGAGGATCATGACAATTCCGAAATGCACGGGATCGATCCCCAGCTGAACGACAACCGGCTTCAGCAGCGGCACGAGGATGATCAGCAAGGCATTGCCTTCGATGAACATGCCAAGCACGAGCAACAGGACATTGATCGCAGCCAAGAACAGCCACGGGTTCTGGGTCAGGCTCATGATCCAGTCGGCCAGCATGACACCGGCACGTTCGAGCGAGAAAATCCAGCCCAGAGCCGAGGACATCATGATCACCAGAAGCACGGAAGCGGTCTGACGAGCGGTCGTGCCGAAGGCACTGGTCAGATCAGACAGCTTCATCTCGCGATAAACAAAGAGCCCGATCAGCAGGGTGATCACCGTCGCAACCGCGCCCGCTTCGGTAGGTGTGAAAATACCAAACCGGATTCCGCCGATAATCAGAACGATCAGGAAAATCGCAGGCCATGCGGATATCACTGTGCTGCGGGTTTCCGTCAACGAGGGCGCGGCAGTGCGCGAGGGCTTGTAGCCGCGCTTGCGTGCCACGAAATAGACGGTGATCAACAGCAGCGCCGAGCAGGTCAACCCCGGCAAGATCCCCGCGATGAACATATGTCCAATCGAGACATCGGCCACCAGCCCGTAGATAATAAGCGCGATGCCGGGCGGGAGAATAGGCGTGATCAGCGATGAGGCCGCGGTGATGGCCGCCGCAGTGCCGCGCGAATAGCCCTGACGGATCATATCCGGAACCAGCATCCGGCACATCATCGCCGCATCCGCAAGGTTAGAGGCCGAAAGCCCACCCATCAGTGTGGAGAGCATCACATTGGTATGTCCCAGACCACCCGTCAGACGGCCAACCAGCAGATCGGCCACCTTCAGAAGGCGCGTGGCGATGCCCGTGGTTCCCAAGAGCGTGCCCAGCAGAATGAAGAAGGGGATCGCCAGAAGCGAACTGTTCTGGGTCGGCGCGATCAGGCGTTGAACCGCAATCTGGATCGGCATCTGGGCGAAAGCCAGAAAATAGATCAGGATCGCTGCAAACATCGCGAGATAGATCCGCATGTTCAGGGCAAATAGCGCGAACATGAAGGGGATAATGATGAACCATTCCATGGAAAACTCTTGGTCTAGAGACAGGCTGCGCCCCGACCTTTCTGGTGGGATGCTTGATGGGGAGCGGTATCACTCGCGCAATGCGTCATCCTCATCGCGCTCCATCGTCCAGCCGCGCAGCAGCCGATAGGCAATGACGAGGGCAATGCCGAGCGCACCGACCGTGACGGCGATATCGAGCCAGAACCACGAGATCTTGAGGATCTGTGTCTTCTTCAGAGCGGCGCTTTCGGCGAGCTTGTAGCTCAACCATGCCATCGCTCCGAGCAAGACCACAGAAGCCAGCGCTACGAGAGAGGCGATCACTTTTTGAACGCGTTCGGGAAGCAGAAGGGTAACAATATCGATGCAAAGATGGCGGCGCTCTATCTCGCAGCCGATCGCGCCGAGAAAGACGATCCAGATCATCAGGATGCCGGACATCTCCTCGGTCCATTGCAGCGGCGCGCCGAGTGCATAGCGCGCAATGACCGCGGCAAATGTGATTGTGACGAGCGCTGCAACCAGCAAACCGCCCACGAGATCGAGTGTTTTGAAAAGGGCTCTCATAGCATCTCCTGAACGAGGGTGGCCATGCGTGGCTGAAAGGGATCAGGCAGCGCGGTGGCTGCCTGATCTGTCATATCACTCGGCGAGTTGAGACTGGATGCGGTCGTAAAGCCCGTCGGACCATTCGGGGAATTGGTCATAGACTGCCTTTGTCGCCTCCTTGAAGGGGGCGATATCCGGATAGGTCACCGTGACACCCGCCGCTTTCATCTCTTCGATGATCTTGGCGTCCTGCTCGGCGGCAAGCTCCTGACTATAGAGCCCCGCTTCATGGCCAGTCTCCTCAAGCATCTCGACAACCGAAGGGTCGAGGGTGTCGAAATAGGCCTGACCGCCCAGCCACAGCGAGGTATTCTGCAGGTAGGAAATCATCGAGAGTTCCTTGGCCTGCTCGTGCAGCTTTTGCCCGTAGAGCACGGGGAGGGGGTTCTCCACCCCGTCGATGGTGCCCTGCGTCAGGGCAGGATAGACATCGGCCAGCGGCATGGGGGTCGGTGTCCCGCCCATCGCCTCGATGGCGCGGATCTGCATGATGTTGTTGGGGGTACGGATCTTCAGCCCTTTGAGATCGGCAGGGGTCTCGACCTTGGTTTTCGTCAACAGCTGGCGGGTGCCATAGAGATAGTTCGAGATGACGATATGGATGCCCTGTTCCTCAAGCTTCGCTTCCTTTTCCTTGAACCAGTCCGATTCATAGATTTTGAACAAGCTTGCGGCATCATCTGTCAGATAGGGGCCGAACAGGATCCCCAGATCCGGGTCGTAATCGGTCAGAAAGCCCACATCCGCGATGGTGATGACATTCACGCCCAGCATCGCCTGCTCGATCACATCCTTTTTCGCGCCCAGCTGTGACGACGGATAGAGCTCGAGTTCGACATCCCCACCCGATGCCTTGTCGACCAGTTCGGCCCAGCGGTGCATCACAAGATCCACCGGCTCGCCGGGGTTGTTTTCATAGGCCACACGAATGGTGGTCTCTGCCGCAAATGCGGGCAGGGCCATTACAATTGCGGCTGTCGCTCCCAGTAAAGTCTTGTACATGTTCATTCTCGTCTCCTCCTTACGAAATGATCTGTTGTGTCTTAGGGCGCAGCTATGTGCTCTGACTGCCGAGCGTGCTGGACAGGCCAGAGCGAAACCGATGCCCCCTCCCTTTTCGAAAGCCAGTCGGCCAGCACATCTCCCGAGTGCTGGAAATGCGCGCCCATCGCCGCGACCAATGCGTCGGCATCGCGTGCGGCAAGCGCGTCGATGATGCGGGCATGCTGGGTCTGGGCAGTGTCAGTATTGAGTTTCTGAGACTTGCCGACCTCAAGGTAGTAGCGCAGCGGCGCTGCGAGGACTTCATACATATGGATCAAGACGCTGTTGCCCGATGCCTCGACAAGGCCCATATGGAACCGGTAGTCGGCCTCTGCCGCCTCTGCGGCCGTCAGAGCCCGACCGATTGCGCGATTGGCTTCGCGGATCCGCAAAAGGATCTCGTCCGTCACATGGCATACCATCAGCGGCGCGGCGCCCGTCTCGGAAATCCGGCGGAAGTTCAATACATCCGAAAATGTGCGTGGCGAGGTGTCGAGAAACTGGGTGATTTCGGCAAACATCATATCGAAATCGGCTTTACGGACCCGCGCTCCGCGACGGGTCTTCTCGATCAGTCTGAAGGCCTCGAGATGGATCATCGTCTCTCGAACGGTATTGCGTGATACGCCAAAACGCGCGGCCAACTCGCGCTCGTTGGGGAGCATATCGCCCGGCTCATAGCGCTCGGCAATTTCCTGGCGCAGGATGTCGCGAATGCCCTCGACGGTCGTTGTCATGCGCTGGCCCTCCCCTGCCTTGGCACTATGGTTGGACCAAGAGACCAAATTAAACAGCAGCGGTCAAGAAGAAGTTGTCACGAGAAAGGGCGTCAGTCAGAGGTTATCGCTAACAGGCGGGTTCAGCCTGTGCTGATTGACGCCTTAAGTGTGCGGTTTGCCGTCATGAGATGTTCATCAAAAGCCGCCTTGGCTTCGCCGTCATCACGGGCAAGCCAAGCGCGGATTATGCGCAAATGCTCGCGTAGAGCGACGCGGTTGCGCTGTGTCTCGTCCAATTTGTTCCATTGGAAATGGTAATGCACGATCAAGGCGATGCGCGATGAAAACTCGTCAAAAAACCTGTTTTGTGCCGATGCGCAGATGAGCCGGTGGAAGGCGGCATCAAGCGCGGGAAATTCCACCATAGCCGCATCCTCGCGCGCCAGAAGAGAGATATGGCGGCGTTCCATTTCGATCATCTGCTCGACGATCACCGGGTCGCGAGTGGCGAGAAGCCGCGTGAAGGCGGCCCCCTCGACCAAGGCCCGCATCTCGATCAATTCATTCGCGAAGGTCTCGGTGAAGCCGCGCAATACCCAGTTTTTACTACTATTTTTTTCAAATAACCCGTTGGGCTGATAGCGGATCAGAAGTTCGCGGATCTGCATGACGGGAACATCGAGACGCCTTGCAAGCTCGGCTTCGCGCAGGATCGATCCCGGAGGAAGGTCTGTTCGCAAGATCCATTCCAGAAAACGCGACTCGGCCAATTCGGCTGGCGCAATCGATTCGCTTTGCGAAAAATAATCCATCGGCACGGGGTGGCGCAAAACGGTTTTATCGCGTCCCGACCATGTGATCAGGCCATGTTCCACGAGATGGGTCAGCGCGCCACGGATTGTGGTGCGGCTTGCCTGCAGCCTTTGCGCCAGCTCCGATTCGCTCCCCAGCCGCGCACCGGTCTCCAGCTCCAAAAGGACATCGAGCATATGGTTGACCGCCTGTTTCAGTGTCTGCTGTCCGCGCGACATCGGCATATCCTTTCAGGCCCTGCCCAGTCGGGCAACTTTTAAGTGTCTGATTATGCGATCTCTATGATGTTACGCAAATGTCTGACTGATTGTAACCAGAATATGTTTTTTATAAATAAAGAACAGATTGCTTTTCATGTCGATCAGGGCGTGCCATAGTCGAGGCAACGCCAGACTGGCCGAGGGAGGACCAAGATGACCGTATCCGCTATGAAAGCCCTATTGTGCGATGAGCCCCACGCCCTGAGCGTGGTCGATCGGCCACGCCCTGACGCCAAGCCCGGCCATGTGCGGCTTCGCATTGCCGCCATCGGGATCTGTGGCACGGACTATCATATCTACGGGGGCAATCAGCCGTTTCTGGCCTATCCGCGGGTCATGGGGCACGAGCTTTCGGCCCATGCGCTTGACGATAGTGCCGACGGTCGCATCAAATCCGGCGATCTGGTCGTGGTAAACCCCTATCTCTCCTGTGGCAAATGCCGTGCGTGCACCATCGGCAAACCCAATTGCTGCTCCGATATTGCGGTCCTCGGTGTCCATACGGATGGCGGCATGTGTGAAGAAATCGTGGTGCCCCAAGAGAACCTCTATCCGGCGGGCGATCTCGACCCAATTGCAGCGGCGATGGTTGAGTTCCTTGCGATCGGCGCCCATGGTGTGCGTCGCTCGCGACTGGATACGGAGTCGAGCGCGCTTGTGGTAGGCGCAGGGCCCATCGGGGTCGGTGCGGCACTCTTCGCGCAGATTGCCGGTGCGCGTGTCACGTTGCGCGACAACTCGCCCGAACGGCTCGCGCTTGCGCAATCGATCCTGCCCGAGGCCAAGGTCGAGCTTGTCTCCGACGCAGGTGACGCCGTGTTCGACACGCTCTTCGATGCCACCGGCAATATCAACGCGATGAATGCCGGTCTGAAGTTTCTCGATCACGGTGGCTCCTATGTGCTGCTTTCGGTCGTCAAAGGCGATCTGAGCTTTGCAGATCCGGAATTCCACAAACGCGAGACGACGCTCATCGCGTCGCGAAATGCGCTCAAAGTCGATTTCGAGCATGTGATGGCCTGCATGGCGCGCGGTTTGGTTCCTGTGGCGGCGCTCGCGACACATCGCACGACGCTCGAGGGGGCGGTGGCCGACCTGCCCAAATGGGCCGAAGATCGTGGCGCTGTGGTGAAGGCATTGATCGAGATGCCGGCATGAGCGCGCCGACACCAATTGTCCAGTTCGGTACCTCGCGGTTTTTGCAGGCACATGCCGATCTGTTTTTCTCCGAAGGCAGCCCCGCGCGCAACATCACTGTAGTGCAGAGCTCTGGTGATCCGGCGCGCGCGGCGCGCTTGGGTGCGATGGCCGCTCACGACGGATATCCTGTGCTTATCCGCGGCCTGTCAGAGGGGCGTGTGATCGACGAGACAAGCCGTGTGACATCCGTCCGCCGGACCCTCTCGACGGTATCGCAGTGGGATGAGCTGACGCGCATCATCGTGGAGGAAGCCGAGGTCATCCTGTCGAATACAGGCGATGCGGGCTACGAACCGCGCACCGCCGATAGCGATCCCCTGCCATCGCAGGAACAGAGCTATCCCGCCAAACTCTACCATCTTCTGGCCGCACGCCATGCCGCAGGCGGCGCTCCACTCACTATTTTCCCCATGGAGCTTATCCCCAATAACGGAACCGTCCTGAAAGCGCGCGTGATACAGATTGCCGCGCAACAGGACGCAGGCGCGGACCTGACCGACTGGCTCGAGCGCTGCTTATGGGCCAACAGCCTCGTGGATCGGATCGTGTCCGAGCCGATCGAGCCGGTCGGGGCCGTCGCCGAACCCTATGCGCTCTGGGCCATCGAGAGCCAACCCGGACTGGAGGCGCCCACCTCGCATCCAGCCGTTCAGCTGGTCGCGCGGCTCGAGGAAATCGAGCGGCTCAAGCTGCATATTCTCAACCTCGCACATACCGCGATGGCGGCGATCTGGCTGGCACAGGACGGGCCGGAGCGCCAGCCAGATGCGATCGTGCGCGATCTTCTGGCAGGCGAGACCGGTGCGCGGGTGAGGGCCATAATCGAGGCGGAGGTGCTTCCCGGTTTTGCCTGTCATGGAATGGAAGCGCAGGCCCGTGCCTATCTGGCGCAGACCCTCGAAAGGTTTGCCAATCCGTTTCTGGACCACCGGATTGCCGATATTGCCCAGAACCACATCCAGAAACTCGAGCGCCGGATCGGAGCCTTCCTGCAGTGGGTCCGTGCCGCCGACCCCGCATTTTGCGCGCCGCAGCTCGACCTATTCCTGCAGGCTGTCGAAAGAATAGACCAATGAACCTACCCGAACTGATCATTCTGGATCCACAGGATACGGTCGCCGTGGCGCTGCGCGACATCATGGCAGGCGAGACGGTCGAAGGGATCGTCGCAGCCGACCCGATCCCGCGAGGGCATAAGATCGCCCGCCATGATCTGCGCAGGGGGGACGCTGTGGTCAAATACGGGCAGGTTATGGCAGTCGCCTCCGCGGATATCGCGGCAGGGGCGCATGTGCATTCTCATAACTGCGCCCTGCCCGATCAGCATTCCGACCAGTCATCGGTCAAGGGCAGCCTGCCCGTTCCTCCGGCACGACAAACATTCGAGGGCTATGCGCGCCCCGATGGCCGTGTGGGCACGCGCAACTATATCGGCATCATGGCCTCGGTGAACTGCTCCTCGACAGTCTGCGACGCGATTGCCGCCGAAGCTAACCGCATTCTCAAACCGAAATATCCGCAGATCGACGGATTCGCGCCCATCGTCCACGATCAGGGCTGCGGCATGACCAATCAGGGCGAGGGCTTTGACACCCTCGTGCGCACGCTCAAGGGCTATCGGGACCACCCCAACTTCGGGGGCGTTCTGATCGTGGGGCTGGGATGTGAAGTCAACCAGCTGACGCTTTACAAGCCAAGCGACTGGACCCGTGAGCGTATCAAGACCTTCAATATTCAGGACGTCGGAGGCTCGCGTTCGGCCGTGCGGCGCGCCGTCGAACTCTTGGAGCCGATCGCAGCGGCGGCCAATATGGACCGCCGTTCCACCCAGCCCGTTTCAAAACTCACCCTCGGGATGCAATGCGGCGGCTCGGACGGGTTTTCGGGCATTACGGCCAATCCGGCGCTGGGGGTCGCGTCCGATCTTCTGGTGGCGGCGGGCGGCACGTCAATTCTCTCCGAAACACCCGAGATCTTCGGCGCAGAGCATCTTCTGATCGCGCGTGCGGATGCTGCCAATGGCCAGAAAATCCGCGACATGATCACCTGGTGGCGCGACTATGTCGGCAAGAACGGCGCCTCGCTCGATAACAACCCGAGCCCCGGTAACAAGAAGGGCGGGCTTACGACCATTCTCGAAAAATCGCTCGGGGCCGTGGCCAAGGGCGGGCTTTCGCCACTCTCCGGCGCCTATGCTTATGCCGAGCGGATCGACCAGCACGGGTTTGTCTATATGGATAGCCCCGGCTATGATCCTGTGGCAGCCACAGGGCAGGTGGCTGCGGGCGCCAATCTTGTGGCCTTCACGACGGGGCGGGGGTCCTGCTTCGGGTCAAAACCCACCCCCTCGATCAAGCTGGCCTCCAACAGCGAGCTGGCGCGCGCCATGCCCGAGGATATCGATCTCGATTGCGGCACCGTGGTCAGCGAGGGCGTCGGGCTGACACAGATGGGCCAGAAGATTTATGATCTACTGCTTGATATCGCGTCGGGCAAAAAGACTGTTTCGGAAGAATTCGGCTATGGCGACAACGAATTCGTCCCATGGAAAATCGGAGCGGTTCTATGACGCAGCGCAAAGGGCTTCTGGCTGTCGGTGAATGCATGGTCGAGATGTCGGGAGGCGAGAATGACCTCTATCGGCTGGGCTTTGCCGGCGATACGCTCAATACGGCGTGGCATCTGAGATCGGCACTGACGCAGCGCGGCCGTGCCGATCTGGCGATCTCCTATCATACCGCGCTTGGCGATGACAGTTTGTCGGACCGGATCATCGGATTTTTACAAAAGTCACAGCTGGGGGTCGAGACTGTTCAACGCATTCCAGGGCGCCGACCGGGGCTCTATATGATCGAGCAGCGCAATGGCGACAGGGATTTCACCTATTGGCGCGAAACATCCGCAGCGCGGCAAATGGCAGATGACGCCGACGCGCTGCACGCCGCTTTTGCTAAACCGGAGTGGATCTATTTCTCGGGCATAACGCTGGCGATCCTCTCTGCGGACGCGCGCGCGACGTTCCTGCAGGCTCTGGAGACCGCACGCCAGAACGGAGCGCAGATCGCATTCGACCCCAATCTCAGACCGCGCCTCTGGCAGGACGGGCCCACCATGTGTCGCACTGTCGAGGCGGCGGCTGCGCTGGCCGATATCATCTTGCCGAGTTTTGATGATGAAGCCCATCATTTCGGTGATGCGGATCCAGTGGCGACCTGTGCAAGATACCGCGCCCTGTCTCCCCGATCGGAGATCATCGTAAAGGATGGGCCTGCGCCGCTGCATCTTGCCTTGCCAGACGTAAAACCGGTCGAGATTACAGTGCCTCCCGTGACGATGGTGGTGGATGCGACAGGTGCAGGTGACGGGTTTAACGCGGGCTATATTGCCGCGCGCCTATGCGGCCTGTCCGCGAATGAAGCGGTGCAGTCCGGTATTGCCCTCTCTGCTTCCGTCTTGGGATATCACGGGGCGATCAAGCCTCGCCAAGATCAGGCGATGATCCTAGCGTAGAGGCCTATCTGCACAACGGGCGGACGAGGCGGGCCCACAAAAAAGATTGGCCTGCATGAGCGCCACCAGATCGCTCACTTCTGGCCCTCCTGACAGCCGTTTGGCGCAAAGGGGCAGAGAGAGACATCTCGAATTACAGCCCATAGGCCTGTAGCACGGTCTCGATGTCCGCATCGGTCTGCGGATCGGGCAGCAGAGCGGGTTGGCGCGAGGCGCCGACCGACGGGTCTCGCAGGTAAAGCGCGCGTTTGACCAGTGCGGGGGGTAGCCCAGGGGCATTGCCAACTTATTTGGCGATCGGCGAGTTGGGCCGACAGGGTGTCTGTCAGGCGGTCATTTTAAGGGCGTATTCAGCCCAGAGGGCATGGGCGTCGGATCTGGCGTGGCGGTAGGATGTGGCGGACAGGCGATAGCGGCGCGGGCGGAAGATCGTGTTGATCTGATCATGCGCAGCGAGGAATCTCTGAGCCTGCCTTGCGGACTTGAACTTGCCCATGAGCTTCTCGCGCTTTCGGGTCGGCCGGTGGGACCCTTCGATGCGATTGTTCAGGCCCTTGTGCGCCCGGTGATCAGCACCCGGAGCGAGTTCTCGAATTGGCTTGATATAGCTGCGCAGCCTGTCGGTGACGATGACACGTGGCGCGCCGAACCGGCCGATCAGCCCTTTAAGGAAACGTCTTGCTGCCCTGGCGTTCCGCCGGGACTGAACCAGAATGTCTAGCACGTGACCTTCCGCGTCGACGACCCGCCAGAGCCAGTGTTTCTTCCCGCGGATCGCGATAACGACCTCATCGAGGTGCCACTTGTCGCGGCCGCCTGGCCTATCGCGCTTGATGCAGGACGCAAAATGGCGGCCAAATCGGTTGCCCCATTTGCGGACCGTTTCCCGGCTGACGATCACGCCGCGCTCCGCGAGCAGGTCTTCGACATCCGCCGTGCTCAGCGCGAACCGGTGGTATGCCCAGACCGCGTAGGCAACGATCGCGCGGGGGAAGCGGTAGCCTTTCAGGCGTGGCAGATCGGACGCCGCTTTCATGCCGGATGCCTAGCCGACACAGACTTCCCGAACAAGTTGGTAATGCCCGGGGCCGTTATCGGACCGTATAAACTCGGGCGGACCTCGAAGGATGAACAGATCGGTCAGCACGTCGATGACGTCGACCGAGTTGAGCTTGCGTTTGACACGGATCACCAGCACCTCCCGGGTGAATTCGTCTACGATATTGAGCATCCGATAGGCCCGCCCGTCTACCGTCCGGTCCTGGACAAAATCGTATGACCAGACATGGTTCGGGCGCTCGGCCCACAATCGGACGCAGGAGCCATCCGCCAGCCAGAGCCGCCCACGTTTCTTCTGCTTTTGCGGCACTTTAAGCCCTTCACGTCGCCAAATCCGTTCGACCCGCTTGTGATTGATGCACCATCCCGCCTGATGCAACAAACCGGTGATTTGGCGATAGCCATATCGTCCGTATTTGCGCGGCAGTTCGATGACGTCGGCCGTCAAAAGCGCTTCGTCATGACGACCTGCGGGAACCTTGCGTTGGGTCGATCTGTACTGTCCAAGCGCCCGACAGGCGCGGCGTTCAGAGATGCCGAGTTCCTGCCGGACGTGGTCAATGCACTGGCGGCGACGCGAAGGGCTTAGAAGTTTCCCTTTGCGGCTTCCGTCAGGATCAGCTTGTCGAGCGTCAGATCCGACACGGCGCGCCTGAGCCGCGTATTCTCTTTCTCGAGTTCCTTCAGTCGCTTGAGCTGATCGCGGTTCATCCCGCCAAACTCACGCCGCCAACGGTAGTAGGTTTGTTATGTCACGCCAATCTGGCGCACAGCATCCGCCAGTTTCGCGCCTTGACCCTGCAAGACCTCAACCTGACGCAGCTTCATGACGATATCTTCCGGCTTCTCGCGTTTGCCTGCCATCTAAGTAGTCCTCCATCATGCGGGATAAACTATCCCTAAAGGTGGACCACTTCAGGGGGGCAAGACCAGGCGATCGCCGCGGCGGACTGCACTTGTTTGACCCACTAAATATTGTCCATTTCTGGGGTAATTTGTCCATTTCGGCACAGACCAAATGACCACCAGTCGCACATCAATCCGCAAAGTCTTTTTTTAGCAATGGCTTAACATTCTTTCGGATTTGCAGCCTTTTATGCGCCTTAGCATCGCTCTGCTTCGGTCGGCGGCGTTGACGGCCAAAAGCACTTTCGGCATCCCCTAGGGCAAATCCGGCCGGGTTCTTTCCAATATTTCCCTCTTGCAGGTCTCTGCTCGAGGGCATGGCGCAATGCCCAGAAAGGACTTCCATGACGAAGATCAAGTTCATCGATGCCCGCTTCGCCGATCCCGACGAAACCGAGTTCTCCCTTAAGCGCCGCTTCGAGTGGCATCTGCGCAAGATCCGTGCTCTTCAGGACGGGGTGTCTCCAAAGGCTCCCGGAGACTTCGAGGATGAGCTGCGCTGGAACGAGGACCTCATCGCCGTGCCGCTCTCGGAAAAGGACCGCAACAAGGTGCTGCGTCGTGCCCGCCGGGTTATGGGCGCGCGCGCCAAGGCTTCGGGTCTCAGCCATCTCAGTTCGGATGATCGGCGCGCGCTCGAGGTCTTCAGGAATGGCGCGGATCTGGTCGGCATCGGCAGCGAACATCGCGCCGATGAGATTGCTGCGGCGATCCATGCCGAGATGCCCTGGATGGCGGCCGCCACCGACTTTCTGTGGAAAGCGATGCGCCGCTCGGTGCGGGCGGGTGAGCCTGGTTTCCGGCTGCCGCCTGTCCTTCTTGATGGCCCACCCGGGATAGGCAAAAGCGCGTGGTCCCGAGAGTTGAGCCGTCACCTCCGCGTTCCGCGTTGCGGGATCGAAGGTACGGCCGAGCAAGCCTCCTTCGTGGTCAACGGCTCGCAACGCGGCTGGGGCACTGCCTTCCCGGGACGCCCTTTGCAAACCATCGTGCAGAGCCTCTGTGCGAATCCGATTGTCGTGATTGATGAGATCGAGAAGGCCGGGACCCCGACCTCGACCAAGGGGCAGGCCTACGGGCTAACCGATGGCTTGCTGCCCCTTCTGGAGCCGTCTTCCGCTGCGGCGTGGAAATGCCCCTATTATCAGATCGGCTTCGACATGTCCTGGATCAGCTGGGTCCTGACTTCAAACAGCCTCTATCCTCTTTCGGCACCGTTTCTGAGCCGTTTGGAAGTCCTGCGCCTTACTGGACTGAGCAAGGGCGATCTCATCGCATTCGCGGAACGGGAGGGTGCAAAACGAATATTGTCCGAGGCTGCTCTGGGCGGAATCTATCAAGTAATTGAGCAATTCTCCGATACGCATCAGCTTAACCTGCGTCATGTATCCAGGATGCTGGCGAGGGCGGAGGCAGAGGCAAGCAGCCCGCTGCTGCATTAAGCGGCAGGAAGCACCGTAGTCGTGGTGGAGGCCGGCTCCTCACGCTGAGCCCAAAAGGCTGGGAGCGACCGGCCTTTGGCAGCCACTTTGTTCTGCCTAAGTAATCAACATTTTTGCGAAGTAGCACCTCGCATCGCCGATGGGTATGATAATGACAAGAAAACGAGAGGCACCGGAAGATATCTTCCGTAAGCTTCAAAAAGTAGAAATTCTGCGGGGGCAATGCGTGCCAATAGCGGATGCCGTGCGCCAGTTTGATGTGACGCCGCAAACCTATTATCGGTGGCGACGGGAGTTTGGCGGCATGAGCTGCAATCAGATCAAGCGGCTGAAAGATCTGGAGCAAGAGAATTCACGGCTCAGACGATCGGTATCAGAGCTGACGCTCGACAAGCGGATCCTGACAGAGGCAGCTCAGGGAAACTTCTAAGCCCCTCGCGCCGTCGCCAATGCATAAACCATGTCAGGCAAGAAGTCGGCGTTTCCGAACGCCGCGCTTGCCAAGTCCTAGGGCAGCATCGCTCGACCCAACGTAAGGTTCCTGCGGCGCGTCAAGATGAAGCTCTGCTGACTGTTCATATCGTCCAGATGGCGCGCCAATATGAAAGCTACGGCTATCGTCAAATTACCGGCTTACTGATCGCGGGGGGATGGAGTGTGAATCACAAGCGGGTCGAACGGATCTGGCGGCGCGAAGGGCTTGCCGATGAAAAACTACAGACAAGAGCTGGCTTTTAAATGAGTGCTGATGTTCTGCGCATGTTTGCAGGCCACTTCGTATATAACATTTTTCTGGTAACTCCCGACACGCAAATCTGGACCACGTCGCATGGCCCGAAGCGGACATTTATAATTTGGTGCTGCAAATCCTAGGTCGAATGTCGTTGATGCGGACGAAGCGGTCATATCCCAAGATCCAAGGTCCTCTCCGGTGCGAGGGATTCAATGAATGCCGTGTCATGGCTGATCGCTAGAACGGCCCCATCATAAGTAGCCAGCGCAGCCTCAAGGGCCATGATACCATCCAGATCAAGGTGATTGGTCGGCTCGTCCAAGATCAGCAACGGCGGCGGCGGGGTGGCGCCTAGGGCACAGGCCAGACCGGCGCGCAGACGCTCGCCGCCGCTCAACTCCCCCGCGTAACGCAAGGCATCCCCGGCGCGGAAACCGAACCTGGCCAGTGCCGCGTGCGCGGTATGGGGATCAGCCAAGGGGTTGAGGTGACGGAAATTGTCGCGAAGGGACAGGGCTGGGTCGATCAGCTGGACATGCTGATCCAGCACGGCAAATGGTACCGAAAGTGCCACGAGGCCCATTTGCGGCACGATCTGTCCGGTGATGATCTTCAGAAGCGTCGTCTTTCCGCTGCCATTCGGCCCTCTAATGACAACGCGCTCGGGGCCGGTCACGGTCAGCGACAGGTCACGGATCAAGGGATGATCGGGGTCATGGCCGCCGGTCACCCTTTCCAGTCGCAGCACCGTTCTGCTGGTCGCAAGGCCCGTTGGGGGGACGTCCATGCGCAAGGGCTGAAGGATTTCGATCTTCTCTCGGGCGGCGGTCAGCGCTTTATCTGCGGCCTCGCGCCGGGCCTCGCGCAGACGGACACCTGCGCCGCCCGACGCCTCAGCCCGTTCCCTGGCGGCGTCCATCAGGATTTTCGGCTGATTACCCTTCGCGCGCGCCCGCTGTCCGGCACTGTCCTTGCGAGCCTTACGTTCGCTTGCCTCTTGCGCGCGACGGGCCACGTCGGCGCGGGTTTTCTCGGCATGGGCGAGGTCACGTACAGCCGCGTCCAACTCGGTGGCCTTCCGCTGCCGGAAATCACTGTAACTTCCGCCATACCGAGCCGCGCCAAGCGAGGTGAGTTCGACGATGGAGTCCATTTCTTCCAGAAGTTCACGGTCATGGCTGACGATGATCGCACCACCTGTCCAACCCCGGATGAGGTCGATCACCGCCATGCGTCCGTCCCGGTCGAGATTGTTCGTTGGTTCGTCCAGCAACAGGAAATCCGGTGCGGCAAAGATCAGGGCGGCAAGGGCGGCACGGCTGCGCTGACCACCCGAAAGCGTCGCCAGAAGGGTCTGCGGCCCGACCGGCAAGCCACAGCGCAAAAGCTCCGCTTCCATCCGCGCGGGAAGGGTCCAATCCGCGTCGGCCAGTTCATCGACATCCGCAAGGCCCGCCTCTGCGCGATCAAGAAGGTCGAGCGCGGGTCGTGCGCCAAAAAGATCGGCGATGACGTCATCGGGCCGCTCCAACGCTTCCTGCCGCATCATTGCAATGGAGCCGGTCACGCGGACCTGTCCCGCAGCGGGAAGCTGATCACCGGAAATCAGGCGAAGGAGGGTGCTCTTGCCGATGCCGTTGCGCCCGACGATGCCGGTGCGTTCCGGGCCGAAAGTCAGGTTGAGGTCGGTAAGAAGGGGCGCGTCGTCAGGCGTGGACCAGGACAGGCCGGAGAGGGAAACGGATGCAGGCATGGGGCAGAACTTCTCGCAGCGAAATCGAAGGGGCGAATGCGGCGAGGTTCAGGTCCATGTTGATAGCATCTCCAGTTTCAGGATGTCTCAAACGTAGGGGGCGCCCGGCGATTTTACAAGCCAGAACCAACGGAACTTTTGGGCTCGAAGCGGCCCTTGGCCTTCAACGGATGTGTCGCGCCGAACCTGCGCGACACATCCGCTGCAAACATCAGCAATGCGGACAATGCGAACCTTGGCGCATTAGATTACAATGTCTGAAATTGCGACGCGGCAGCCCTGCGGCTTCACTTAGATATCTAGATTAGATCGAAATCTGACAGGAACTTTTCTCCGACTAGGTTGACCAATCTCTGCATCTGCGCATGGTCCAATCTGAATGCTTCGTCTTCCGGCAGCACGGCCGGAACTAGCTCGACAAGACCGAGCTTTAGAATATCGCTCGCGGCGCCATTCTCGATAACTCCCTCCACCTCTTTGGGGGGCTGTTCTTTTAATGGCCAGTTTTCCAATTCCGGAGCTATAGAGAACTTTCGAGGAACTATCACTCCCGGCTCAAGTTTGAGTCCCGTGGCTAGCACGCTCGCAACGATTGTCAGTCCATTCCTCATCGTCAAGTTTTTTAGAGACTTGGGGCTTGGATAAGCGTTTACAAGCTTAGTTCTATACTCAGTCAGAGGCTTGATCGGGACACTTCGAACTTCTCCTAACGACTCAAGGTATAAGTTCATTGTTGTCCGCTCAGGATTGCCATGGACCACGCCAGAGAGCGTGGCGGCATGGCGACTCGACGTCAGTGGGTCACGTGACGAAAGGCTACCTAGTCCAGCAGCGAGATTAGTAAGTATGCCGCCGTCACAACGTCTCTTGTATAGAGAGATGAGCTCCTCTTCACGGCGCAAGCAAGCCGCCTCGTCACCGCCAAAAACTCGGTCAACTCGATAGAAAACCTGCTTACCATTGCTGATTATCTTGCGTATTTTGTTACACTTAAAGGGGTTGCTCTTATAAATTTTTGTTTGGCGTAGTGCTTCTGTTTCATGCTGAAGAAGCCGCGAGCCCTTTCCTTTCCCAACGTAGAATGGAACAAATTCAGGGGTCAAAAGCACGTAGGTATAGAATGAACTAGGCGGGAGGTTCTTCACGAACTGATCTGCCAAAACGCGGTCGCCCTCAAAAGCAAACATTGAAATCCCAGCCAAGTAATCACCCTGCTTATTATCCGACCCTCGCCGATACTGCAGCATTCGTCAATATGGGCTCGAAGCGGTCATGCGGCGTTGCAGCAGCCCGATACGAGGGCAGCGCTACCCTGTCGACGTGTTCGGCCCATTTCTGCCGTTCATGGGGCGGCCTATCGCTGCCGTGCAGCTTCCCCAAACAGGAAATCCATGGCATCGTGCAGCAAAACTCAAGGCAGAATGTCGCGGACAGGTGCCTCGCCGCGTGGCATGGCGAACAACTGGTTAGATCCTGTTAACGTTCTGACTTACGAAAACTCACCGGTAAATCCGCCAAGAGAGCAGGACGTCTCGTTAGATTTTGCAGCGGCGTCAGATCAGGTCGTAGGAGACTGCGTCGGTAACGTCTCGCACGCTCTCTAGACGCCACATTGTCCCCTCAAGCATCGGGATCGCGGTTTGGCGCAGCGTATAGCAAACTTGTCGTCCTGTGGCTCCTGCGAAGCGGCCCTTGAACCCCACCGTAACCGTCGCCTCGGCCCCTGTAGTCTTTACCTCGCCAAACCATTCTATGCGCTCGGGCGCGAGATCGGGGTCGGAGGAAAGCGACGAAGGCGCGGTGGCGCGCTCCGGCGTGGCCCACGTCAGTAGAAGGTCGACCCATGCCTTGTTGCTGAGCAGTGTCGCCGCCTCGTCTGCCTCGCACAGAACATGTCTTTCCTGCCGGAACCGTGCCGCAGCCTGACTGCGCGCAAAGGCGGCACGTTCAAAATCACAAAAGGCGGCAATAGCGTTTTTCACCAGGCTTTCAGGCGCAAGGTCCGCCCGCGTGGCGGCAAGTGCAGCAAGTGCGGCCCGCACCTGCGTCTGTTCGTGCGCGTTGGCCTGCGCCTCAAAGATAGCGGGCGCGCTCAGGTAGGCCGATTTCAGAAAATGATCGCCCTGGTCCAGCTCCGCTGCCCGCGCCTGCGCCAGCAAAATAAGACACTTTGGCTCGGGCAGGATCGCTCTTTCGGCAATAGCAAACGCCGCACGGGCGCGCGGCAAATTCCCGACCGCTAGCCGCGCTATTCCCTCGGCAAAATAAACCCAGCCGGTCGGCTCCTGATCCACCGCGTAGCGGCCAAGCGCGGCCTTGATTTGCTCGAGTGCGGCAAGTGCTTGCCCTGCATTGCCTGCAATCAGCGCCGCATGCGCCCGGGCCGCGAGCGGATCGAGCGCACAGAGCTTGTCAAAGGGCAACAGGTTTTGCTGCCACTGGTTCAACGCCTGATCAACGGTGCGACGCAGCGCCGCCAGCTGCTCGGCCACAGTTGGCGCCCTTGGCCGCGTCAGCAGCCGCTTAAGGAACGAGGGCTCGCGCGCCGTGTTAAGCTGGGCCTCGCTTAGCACCATCAGCACCAGCCGTCCGTTCGAGTGCGCCGGATAAACCAAGTCGCAGGGCAGATGCTCAGCGGCAAGGCCAAGCAAGGCGATGGCATCGCGGTAAGTAATTTCGGTAGCGTCCCGCTGTCGGATCACAGCCAATTCCTGCGGCAGCAGCCCTCGTAACACTGTCGCGGGCGAGGTAAGCTCGGCACGCAACGACGGGTTGGCATCGGCCCACAAAAAGCTTTGCCCATCATGCGTACCAAGAAAGGCCACCCGCGCCTCCAGCGTATCGCCGGTGTTCAGCGTTGCAGTAAAACGCCCGCCGTCCTGTTCGACGTTCCAGCTTTTCACCAGCTCACCGTCGAGCACCTTCGGCCCGCCCTCAGCAAGCGCACACAATCTGCCGTAAAGCGGCTTGGCCTGATCAAGCCCATCCAATCCACGAAACAGCACTCGCCAAACCGGCGGCAACTGCCAATCATTCAACGGGTAAGGCATACTAGCCTCCATATGTGCGGTCGGCCAGCTCGGAGCACAAGATTCTGGCAATAACGGTGGCACCCTACTGGCGCTGCCGACGGGACACAACGAATGCAGTGCAGCATCCTGCCCCTAAAAAGCACGGGTGAAGCGGTCGGCCAAGAACACGTGCTTAAAAACATGAGATAGCTTCGGAAAATGCCTAACTCGGCAAAAGGCCGCGAGCGGCTCAAGCAGCTTTTGTCCGCTCCAAGCGCTTGTGCTGAACCTCGCCGGCGCACCGTCGCGCAGATGCAGCGAGGCTGCGCCGACGTGCTCGGCCCTTACCTGCAGTTCGCCTGGACCACCAACGCCGCAGCGCAGCTTCTCCAAACCGGCCATCAGTGACACGGTGCAGCATAGTCTAGGGCCCCAAGGTCCGCGGTGCGGACATTCCTGCCATTGGGAAAATATGGACCTTGCGCTATGGAGAGCCGAAGTAACAATCACGAGGAAAGACTCATGGAAATCCGCATAGCCGCCGCTGCCATCCTTCGGGGAGATGGAGCAACCCTGCTTGTCCGGAAGCGCGGCACGTCTGCCTTTATGTAGCCCGGCGGAAAAATCGATGGCGATGAGACGCCTTTGAACGCTCTCCGTCGTGAGCTTTTCGAGGAGCTTTCGCTGGTTCTCCAACCCGAAAACGCGGAATATCTCGGTCGGTTTTCTGCCCCCGCTGCCAACGAACCCGGCTGTCTCGTAACGGCCGAGATGTTTCGCGTTCAGCTAGACGATGACGTCGAAGCGCAAGCGGAGATCGAAGAGGTTCGCTGGGTGCAACCGGGGTCGCAGGACCAACTTGATCTAGCTCCCCTTACGCGTGACATCGTTCTCCCTGCGATCTGGTGCTGATCTCGACGGTCCGGTTTGGGCTCAAAGCGGTCATGCGGCGCTGCGGCTGGCGGCATGGCTTCCCAGGTACACCACCATGACGCTCACGGCCCAAATGTATGTACCGGCTGCTGTTCGCAAATGATTTCTGGCATGATCTCGGAAGTCGCTCATATGTATCCGGCCTGTTGATCGACACGCGGGTCGTGGCCTTGTTGGGGTTACGCACGCGCCGTGATCTAATTAGCGGAATGGTCATCAAGGACCGTTTGGGCCGTCAGATTCTGGGGACGTAATTGTTCCGTTCCATGCTTTCGATCTGTCGCGAACTCCTTTAGGTCGCCCCGGCTCAAATACCGGCAGTGACCTCGTCTCTCGGTGCGTCAAACGCGGTTCTGTGTCTGAGGATACTCCAGGCCATGCGCGCCAGTTTGTTGGCCAGCGCCACGGCCAGCTTGTTTCTGTTCATCCTCTCCGATGCGCGGATCAACCAATCGCCAAAGCTGAAGTCAGGCTATCGATTGGCCCGCATTAGAATGACCTTGGCGGCCTGAACGAAGAGCATCCTCAGGTATCGACTGCCACGTTTGGAAATGCGGCCAAGCACCGTTCGGCCACCCGTGCTGTATTGTCTGGGAACCAAGCCGACCCATGCCGCAAAATCCCGTCCACGCCCGAATGCCTCTCCCGTGCCAATCGCGGCAACCATCGCCGTCGAAATCATCGGTCCGATACCAGGAATGGTCATGACGTTGACGCAGTTCGCCTCGGTGCGGCTGATCTGCTCGATCTCTTTTGAGACCGCGTCGATCCGGTCATCCAGCCAGAGCCAGTCGCCGTAAGGGGGCGTGGGCGGACGCTGTCGGGGCTCTGACTCCTTGGGACATGCATGGCACGCCCGAGCTGATCGTCTTTGATGGTGGCTCTGCCTTCAAGTCGATGCGCTTTCGCATGGCGGCCGAGGATCTCGGTGTAATGTGGGAGATGGCGATGAATGGTGTGCCGGAAAACCGCGGAACGATCGAGCGCGCATTCGGCAGCTTCCGGAGCGACTTCGCGCCGCGTCTGTCGGGGCACACGTTCTCCAGCATCATGGAGAAGGGCGATGCGGATCCCGAGAAGCGCGCAGCGCTGAGCCTGGACGACTTCACCTTCGCGCTGCTGCGTTGGGTGATCGACATCTACCACAACACGCCCCATCACGGGCTGGGCGGCGAAACTCCTGTGAAGGCCTGGCGTCGCCTGTCGAAGCTGCATGGCGTGACGCCGCCGCCGGATGCGGAGATGATGCGGCTGTGCTTCGGCCACGAGCGCGAGTATCGCCTCGACAAGACGGGCATTACCATTCTGGGCGTGCGCTATCAATCTGAAGCGACCCAAGCGCTCTTCCGTCGCGAGGCGCCCGAGAAGGTGTCCGTGCGGTGGCACCCCAAGGACATCGGCGCCATCTCGGTCAAAGGGGGCAATACCTGGTACGAGGTGCCTGCGCTTGACCCGTCGCTGCAGGGGGTCGCAGCACAGACCTGGTTGACGGCTGTCCGTCACGTCCGCGACGCGAACCCGAAATCGAACCGGCTCGACAATGTTGCTGTCCGTGACGCCATCAGGGCGATCAAAGAGCGCAACGATGCCGCGATGGCCGCGGCCGGCCTCAACCTCGAGGACTGGTCCGAGAAACGCTGCGCGAAGGAGGAGAAGAAGCTTCTGGCCGGTATCGAGTTCGTTGAGCGCAAAGAGCTGCGCAACGCAAAAGAGGGTCTGGGCATGGAAATCCCCGCCTCCTCCGAGCTGACCGTGGCGGCTGAGAAACCCTGCACGGCGGAGACGCCCGCCAAACCTGCGAAGCGGACCACCAAAACGCGCAGCGTCACGCCCACCTCGTCCAAATCCAACATGACCATCGAGGAGAACTGATCATGGCAAAAGCTGATACCGCAAAGAGCGCCTTGGAGCGGGTCCGCGGCCTCCATATCGGTTCCGCGCGTGACGCCGAGGCGGCACTGCATCTGACGCGCCTTCTTGCCACGGACGAACAGGGGGACCTGACCCCTGTCGCCAAGCGCTTCACCCGAACCGGGGAAACCCGCGGGGTCATGCTGATCGGCGGGCCGGGAAGCGGCAAGTCCCATCTGTTGGAGCGCACGTTGTCGAGGCTTGCGGTGCTGCAGGAGGGTGAATACGGGCGGCCGCGTTATCTTGGCTGTTCGGTGCCCAGCCCTGCAACGTTCAAGAGTATGATCCTCGCTCTGCTGGAAGAAAGTGGCTACCCCGACGCCAATCCGCGCAGGGAGGCGTGGTCTCTCTTGCAGGACCTGCGTCACCGCTTGCAGCTTCTCGGGATCTCGGTGCTCTGGATCGACGAAGCGCAGGATCTGTTCTGCGCGGACCGCAAACTGATCCTGCGAGCGCTGAAATCCCTGATGCAGGGCGACGATGCCGTCATCGTGGTCCTGTCCGGCACGGAAGACCTCGCCGGGGTCATTCGGACGGATCCGCAGGTAAAGCGCAGGTTCACCGCGATGGTACTGCCCGATCTCGTGGAGCAGGTCGATAGCGCTAGTTTCCGCGAGATCATCACGCAATACTGCGCGCGGGTGGGCCTCGGGGCGCCGATTGAGGCGGATCTGATCGGACGCCTCTTCCACGGGGCACGCTATCGCTTCGGCCGGGCGCTCGAGCACCTGCTGCAGGCCATAGAAATCGCCATCGGGCGCGGTGACGAAGATCTGGACATCGGGCATTTCGCGGCGGCCTATGCAATGAACGAAGCCTGCACAGCTGCCGACAATGTGTTCTACGCCGAGCACTACTGGCTCTTGAAGCCCGATGAGATCGAAGAGGAAGATCCCCCTCGCCGGCGCAAACGGTGAGGGCAGTTTCATGACCACGCTTTTCCCCATGCTGCCCTTCATTGATGATGAGACGCCTTTGTCTTGGGCGGTGCGGCAGGCCGCCTTCCATACGCGCGGCCCTGTTCCGGCGTTTCTGCAGGACCTTGGCATTCCGCTTGTAGCGCTTGCCCGCGGCGACGAGCAGGCAGTTCGGCGCCTTTGCGAGAAGGCGGGGCATGATCCTGCGGCGGTCCTGCGCAATACGATCTCCGCTGTTGGTCCTCGGCGCTACCGGTTGCGCGGGCTCGACTTCGCTGCCGCCTTCACCTGCGGTCCAGTCACCCGCGTCTGTCCCGCCTGTCTCAGCAAAGATATGGCCGAGGCGCGATATTCCAATGCCGCACTGCGTCATCGCCTCCTCTGGAAACTGGCGCCGGTCAGGACCTGCGCGGTTCACGGGATCGCGCTCCGTGACCTCTGCGCGGGGACGTGGGACAATCTCGCAGGCGCGCTTCAGGCCGTGACGGCCCTGGATGTTGCCGGGCAGCAAGTGCGCGATGTGGTGCGCACGGTCTCCCCGCTGCAGGCCTACGTTGCCGCGCGTCTGGAGCATATCGCAGGGCCCGCATGGTTGGATGGTCAGGATATCGACCAGGCTGTACGGGCGACAGAAATGCTGGGTGCGCTCGATCTCTTCGGCCCGAAGATGAAAGCCTCGGAGATGAGCCAGGATATGTGGGATGCAGCCGGGCGTGCAGGTTGGCCCATCGTCTTGAGTGGCGGCGCGGCGATCCGTCAGAATCTTATGGCGCGCGTCACGTCCTCCAGAGGCAAGCGCGCAGCACCTCGCGCGGTCTTCGGCATGCTCCATACGTGGTTGTCCAGCCACCGACCAACCCAGAATCCGGAGCCTATTCGGGATATTCTTCGCGATGTGATCGTCGAGACCACCCCGCTCAGCAAGGGGCAGATGCTTCTGGGTAAGCCGGTCACAGATCCCCACCTGAGCAGCGTCGCGTCGATCGCAAGGGCGGAAGGTGTTGATGCGGGAACGATGCGCGATGTCCTGCAGATGGCGGGGCTGTTGGACGCTGAGGACGTCGCGCAGCGCAGCAATCGGCTGGTGGTCGACTACACGGTCGCGCGCGATTTGATCGACATCGTGAAACATGCCGTTCCCGTCTCTTGCCTGCTGACCATGCTTGGGGCTTCCCATGCGCTCGTCGAGCTGCTTATCGAGATCGGCCAGTTGCAGCTCGTTCGGGGGCAATATGCGCTCGCCAGCAAAATCGGCAAAGCCGTCAACGGCCAAAGGGTGAAGCCGATCCTTCGGCTTCTGGAGGCGAGATTTCCGTTGGTTGAAGAGGTGCCAAAAGGCTTCGCCTATCTCTCCAGGGCTGCCGAAAAATCCCGCGCCGAGGCGAAGTTTATCCTCGAAGTGATGTTCCTCGGCCATCTGAAACGGGGCTATCGGGTGTCCGGCGCACACGGGTTTGCAGCGCTGGTATTCGATCCGGAGGAAATCCAGGCGCTGGCCGAATCCCCTCCGCCCGGTCTCTCCGAAGCCTCGTATTTCCTGATTAGCTGACCCACAGAACTCGACGTTCCTTTGAAACCCAGATCATGCCGCCTTCGGGCGGCATTTTTTTCTGAACTTTCGATGGCCATTTTCTCTGTGTAAAATGGACAAATGGTGGCCTCAGTGCAGAAGCCGGCATTTTAGGATGTATAATTTCAATAGCTTATGGCGCATCAAAAAGTCTCAATGGACAATTACTAATGGGTCCAACAGCACTCTGCACCATGTCACCCGGCTGCTGAGCGAGGGTCGCCTGGCATCCGCCGTTTTGACGTATCGTGAATCCGGCGTCCTCGGCCTGCGCCTGAACCCGACCGATCTGGTCCAGGCTCTGGAGCAATCGAACGTGCGCGATCTGACGCTGAGAGAGGCGCAACTCGCACTGGGCGTCAACGAGGCTTCGATCCGGAAATTACGCTATACCGGATGCCTCCCGAGCTATTCTCTTGCGGTCGACTCCGTGGTTCCACGACGGATCCTGATCCCATGGGATGCCATGAAAGTCTTCCAAGCCAAGTACATGTCGGTGAAGGTCGCAGCGCGGCAAACCGGGCTGACCGGCACCGAGATACGCTACCTGGCGCGGTCGCGGGGCCTGGGCTTCGCGCCGGAGTTGGGCGATCTGCCATTCTACCCCACCCACGCGCTCCTGCAGATCAACGCGGAGGCCCGCAACGAGATGGCCGCAGCCTCAGACTGACTTTTCGGAAATTCAGAAATACCAAAGTCCCGTGCTGATCTCAGCACGGGGCTTTTTCTTATGCCAGAGAGCGCGGTTCCGTCGCACGATCAGTGCGCCAGTTTTTCTTCCCGCAGTTTCGAAGCTTGATAGGGTCGGGAGAGCATGTTCCGGTCGGCTCCAGAAGCTCAATCCCAAGTCTTCCCCGGACAAATCCCAAACTTGGGCCGGATAAACCCAAATTCATACCGGACTGGACACAACAGGAAGGAGTTGGCTGGGGCGGTAGGATTCGAACCTACGGTGCGCGGTACCAAAAACCGGTGCCTTACCACTTGGCTACGCCCCAACTCTCTGTCAGTGAGGGGGCTTTTAGCCAAGCCGCTCGGAGGGTGCAAGAGGAAAAATCAGAAAAGATTTGTCGCCGCCCAAACTTTCGTGCAGGGAAGATCGCATGATGAGATTTGACGCAATAATCATTGGCGCTGGCGCCGCAGGCCTGATGGCCGCAATCGAAACCGGACGTAGCGGAAGGTCGGTCTGCCTGATCGATCATACCGCAAGACCGGGGGAAAAAATCCGAATCTCCGGCGGTGGCCGGTGCAATTTCACGAATCGCGAGCTCGACCATCTGACCGCGCGCGACCGATTCCTGTCGCAAAACCCGCGCTTTGCCCTCTCGGCACTCTCGCGCTACAGCCCGCAGGACTTCATCACACGCCTCGACCGCGCGGGCATCGCTTGGCACGAGAAACACAAAGGCCAGCTCTTCTGTGACGGCAAGGCCTCGCAGATCGTCGACATGCTCACCCGCGACCTGCGCGAGGCCGGTGGCACGCTCAGCCTCGACACCACCGTCGAGACCATCACCCGCGAGGGCACCGACTTCCACGTCACCACCTCGCAAGGCCTCCTGACAGCCCCCAAGCTCGTCATCGCCACGGGCGGCAAATCCATCCCCAAAATGGGCGCCACCGGCATCGGCTACAAGATCGCCGCGCAATTCGGCCTCTCGCTCACCGAAACCCGCCCTGCCCTCGTACCGCTCACCTTCGCGGAACAAGAGCTGGTGAAAACCAAACCGCTGGCCGGCACCGCGATCCCCGTCACCATCCAGCACAATAAGACCCGCTTCGACGAGGATCTGCTCTTCACCCATCGCGGCCTCTCGGGCCCCGCCATCCTGCAGATCTCGAGCTACTGGCGCGACGGAGACCCGCTCACCCTCGACCTCCTGCCGGGCCAGAACATCGCCCGACTGCTCGCGGATCAACGTCAGGAGAAAGGGCGCATGGCGCTGCATAACGCGCTGGCCCGATGGCTCCCCGAGAAGATCGCGGCGCTGGCGGTGGCCGAGTCGGGCCTGCAGGGCCGTCTGGCCGACCAAAATAACGCCAAACTCGAGCACCTCGCCACCTATGTCCATCAATGGCAGATCAAACCGGTGGGCTCCGAGGGCTACCGCACGGCGGAAGTCACGCTTGGCGGGGTCTCCACCAAAGACCTCGACGCCAAAACCATGGAAGCCAAATCCCAACCCGGCCTCTTCTTTGTCGGGGAAGTGGTCGATGTCACCGGCTGGCTGGGCGGTTACAACTTCCAGTGGGCCTGGGCCTCGGGCTTTGCCGCAGGCAAGGCCTAGACCGGCTTCCACGCGAACGGGGAACGAAGGACGGGGGACGGGCCGCAGGCTGCGGTCTCCCGTCCGCCAGACCGCAGCCTGCCGACCCCGCCCGACCATCAGGCCTGCTTGTAATCATACATGTAGATCTTGCGGATCGGCTCCAGAACCTCCCAGCGGCCACGCCACCCCAAGGGCATCATCAGCGCATCGCCCGGACCATATTCGGTATGGCGACCATCGGGCTGGACCACCCTCAGGCGGCCCTGCAGAAAATGGCAGAATTCCGACCCGCCCTCCATCTCCAGCTCGAACTGGCCCGCAGTGCACGCCCAAAGGCCCAGCTCCACCCGTCCGTCCGCACTGCTCCAGAGCGTTTTGGCGGCCTCGCTCATCCCCTCGGTCAGCGCCCCTTCCAGCGGGCTGAACGCGCCCAGATCCGTGGTCAGCGCATCGGGAAAGCTTTGAAAATCGATCATCATAAGTGTCCTGAAACCGGAAAAGATACCGCAGTGTCGATGAGGCCGCCGGACGACGCAAGCGCGATTCCACTCCGCCCGCGCGGCACGCAACCTGCGAAGGCAGACCACGACGCGCCCCCGAAATACGCCACAGACCAGACGCACGAAATTTTGCCCGTAAAGTAACCGCAAAAGAGCAACAAATAGGCTATTTAAAAACACCCGATTCCGGATTACATGCCAGCCCGAAGTGCCCGCCACCCTATCGGAGCCCGTTATGACACCGCTCGCCTCTTCCGCCCTGTTCTGGCTGGATATTGCCGGTATTGCCGTTTTTGCCGCCTCGGGCGCACTTGCTGCGGCAAAAGCCAAGCAAACGCTTGTAACCTTTGCCTTTTTCGCGTCCATCACGGGAATCGGCGGCGGCACATTGCGCGATCTTCTGATCAACGCACCGGTCTTCTGGGTGCATAATTCATGGGTGCTGACCACCTGTCTGGTGGTCAGTTTCGCGGTCTGGAAGACGCCCAAACGGTTCTGGAACGAACGCGCGATCGACTGGTTCGATGCGGTCGGGCTGGCGGCCTATTCGGTCTATGGTGCGGCAAAGGCGCTTGCCTTCGGGGTCTCTCCGCTGACAGCGGCGGTCATGGGGGTGATTACCGCCTGTGCGGGCGGCATTTTCCGCGATGTACTGGCGGCCCAGCCCTCCATCATCATCCGCCCCGAAATCTATGTCACCGCCGCCGCCGCCGCCTCGGCGGGGTTTGTGGTGCTGACATTGGCCGGTTGCCCCTTCGCCATCGCGGGGCCGCTGGCCGCCGTCTTCGGCTTTATCCTGCGCGCACTGGCCATTGCCCGCGGATTGTCGCTGCCCTCCTATCGCGGCTAAGCGCCCCCCTCGGGGGGGCTCAGGCCCGCACCCGCCGGTTATAGCGCACCGAAGACAGCAGCGCCAAACCGATAAACCCTGCCCCCAGCAGCCCCGTCACCAGCTCGGGGATCGGCATCAGGGTCTGCACGAACATGATCACCGACAGCACGAGAATCGACCAGAACGCCCCGTGTTCAAGATAGCGGAACTCGGTCAGAGTGCCCTGCTCGACCAGCATCAGGGTCATCGCGCGCACATACATCGCCCCGATCCCCAGCCCGATCGCGATCAGGAACAGGTTCTGGGTCAGCGCGAAGGCCCCGATCACCCCGTCAAAACTGAAGCTGGCATCCAGCACCTCGAGATAGAGAAACGCCCCCAAACCGCCCTTGGCCACCATGCCCGCCGCCTCGCGCCGGTCCAGATAGGCCCCCAGCAGCTCGACACAGAGGAAGGTCGCAAGGCCAAACACCGCCGCAAACAGGAACTCATCCTGCGAGGCTTCGGGCAACGCGGTGGAAAAGCCCATCATCACCAGCAGGACCAGCACGATTTCCGTGCCCTTCACCGCCCCGAACCGGCGCAACCCGCGCTCGATTCCGGTGATCCAGTCAACATCCTTCTCGGCATCGACAAAATAGCTCAGCGCCACCATCATCAGGAACGCGCCGCCAAAAGCGGCAATCTGCAGATGCGCCCCGTGGATGATCGCCGCATAGCGCGCAGGCTCCGTGGCGGCCAGATGCACCGCCTCAAGCGGGCCGATCCCCGCCGCCACCACGACGATCAGCAGCGGAAACACCACCCGCATCCCGAAGACCGCAATCACGATCCCCCAGGTCAGAAACCGCCTGCGCCATTTTTCGGACATCTGTTCCAGCTTGTTGGCATTGACGATCGCATTGTCGAAAGACAGCGAAATCTCCAGCACGGCCAGAATCGCCCCGATCAGCAGGAACCCGAACGCCCCCGACAGCGTGGCGCTATAATGCAGCCCCAAGCCGAAGGCCCCTGCCAGCGCCAGCACCGTTATCGCGAAGGGCCAGTAAAAATATTTCAGCACATCAAGTCTCCACATATCGGCCCAGATCGACCGGACTGACCAGTTCTGCGCCAGAGAAATGCGCATTCAGATTATCGACCACAAGCCCCGCCATCGCATCGCGTGTTTCTTCGGTGCCCGAGGCATGGTGCGGATAGAGCGTCACATTGGGCAACGCTACCAGATCGGGGTTAGGATCTGGTTCATTCTCGTAGACATCAAGCCCCGCATGGCCCAACCGCCCGTCGCGCAATGCCGCAACCAGCGCCGCCTCATCCACCACCGATCCGCGCGCCACATTGATCAGCAGCCCCTCCGGCCCCAGCGCCTCGATCACCGCATCGTCGACCAGATGCCGCGTGCCCGCACCACCGGCGACAATCACCACCAGCACATCGGCCTGTGCGGCCAGATCGGTCAGCACGGGCACATAGGTATAGGGCACCGCCTTCTTGCGCCGGTTCCAGTAGCGCAGGTCCATCTTCATCGCCTGCGCCCGCTCCGCGATCGCCAGACCGATCGTGCCAAGCCCGACAAGCCCCAGCACCTTGCCTTTCAGACTGCGCCCCAGCGGCATCGGACCCTGACGCGCCCAGATCCCCTCGCGCACCCAAGCCTCGCCCGCCACCAGACCACGCGCGGCCCCGAGCATCAGCATGATCGCGCAATCGGCCACATCATCGCAAAGCGCAGGGCTGGAATTGGTCAGCGCAATCCCGCGCCGTGCCAAGCCCTCCAGATCGAACCCGTCAAACCCCGCCGAAGAACAGGCCACAATCCGCAGATCCGGCAGCGCCGCCAGAATATCGGGCGTGACCTTGCAATGCCCGTCGGTCACCAAGGCCGCACAGCCCGCGCCCTCGCGCGCCAGAAACGCCGCGCGATCCGTGGCCAGATCGGCACGCAGCACCCGATATCCCGCCTCAAGCCGTGCCATTGCCTGCGGACGCAAAGGCCGCAGCACCATCACCCTTGTGTCGTTCATGCGTGTCTTCCCCTTCCATTGCTGCGGCCCGAGGCCTGCGCCGCCCGGCCCAAGGCGGCTTGCACATCATGATAGGGCGCAAAGCCCCTGCCGGCACCCCTCCTTGGGAAACACCCCACCGCAACAATGCCCCAAAACGGCGACAAAGCCCCAGAGGTTAAAGATAACACATTGAATATACTTTGTAATCCAAGAGACCTAGCCCTTCAGGCGGGCCTCCAGCCCGTCCTGCAACCGCGAGACCCCCTTGGCCAAGGGGAGCAGATCGGCCTGTAGCGCGTGATAGATATCGGGCTTGCCCTTGAACTGCCCCTCCACGGGCCGATCATCCGCCCCGAGTTCCGGATACCAACCGCCACGCGCCTGATCCACCAGATGCGCCTCCCCAAAGGCCCATAGCCTGCGATACCACTCCTCGCCCGCAAAGGTACCCGTTTTCAGGAGCGCCGATATCGCCCCGATCCCTTCACATACTGGCCACCAATAGCGGGCGTTACGGTCCACCTGCCCGTCGAAATCCAGCGTATAGACAAAACCGCCCCTGCGCCCCCATGCCAGCCGGAGCGCCTCTTCCACCAGACACCGCGCCGCCTCGGGCAAATCCTCATCGACCCGCCCGCGCAGATCCCAATATTGCAAGACCAGCCGCGCCCATTCCACCGAATGTCCGGGCGTCGTGCCTGCAGGCCGGAACACCGGATCGCCCTCATAGCCGCGATCCACCTCCCAACGCTCGGAATAATGCTCTGGAATCCGCCAGTTATACCGGGGAGCAATGCGGCGGATAAACACATCGATCAGCCGCCCCGCCCGCACCAGAAACAGCGCCTCGCCCGTGGCCTCATAGGCCGCCAGATGCGCCTCGGTGGCATGCATATTGGCATTCATACCGCGATATTTGTCCAGATGCGCCCAGTCTTCCGACCAGTCCTCGACAAACAGCCCCGCGCCCTCATCCCAGAAACGCTGCTCCAGCACCTCGGCCACATCGGCCAGAAGCCGGTCCGCCTCGGGATGCCCTGCCCGCTTGGCCGAAGCCGCCGCCAGCAGCACGAACATATGGCCATAGGCCTTCTTCGTGCCATCCGCCACGCCCGAGCGCACCGCATGGAAAAACCCGCCGCGCTTGGCGTCACGGTGCGCGCGCCACACAAACCCCATACCGGCATCCACCATATCGGCGCCCTCGGCAAAGCCCAGCGACAGGCCCAGACTATAGGAATGGATCAGCCGCGTGGTGGTGTGCAGCTCTTGCGGGCCGGGGATCGGCTGCCCCGCATGGTCCAGCACCGCAAACCGCCCGCGCCCCTTCAACGAGGCCAGAAAAAACCGCAGCTGCCGCTCGGCATCCTCGCGTAACCATGCGTGATGATGCGGGTTTTCAAGCCACGTATCGTCAACCTCCAGCATCTCGCGCGGGGCAACAGGGTCCATCTCACACCTCGAATGCATCGGGCGACAATTCCCGCCAGAAGGCCGCAATAGCGGCCGCATTCAGCGCCGACATCCAGCCGTGACGCTCGAAATCATCGCGCTCGCTGCCTTCAAGACGCGACAAAAACAGCCGCTTATCGGCATCGCGCTGGGTGGGCGTGCGGCTTGCGGCCAGATCGCGGATCACCGTCAACTGCTTCACCCGCTCGGCCAGCGCCGGATCGGGGGCGGGGTTTCGCGGCGAAACCTTATCCGAGCGTTCGGGCCGGTAATCATCCTTCAACGCGGCACTCAGATAGCCGATGGCATTCTTCACAGCCCCCTGCCCCGCCACGTAATCCACCTTCTGGCGCACATAGTCCTCGCCATGTTCGGTGATCCATTGCCGCGCCAGCCGGTCCGACACGCCCAAAGCCAACAGACGCGCATAAACCGGACTTTTGCGCAGCCCCTCCCCGTCATCCAGATCAAGGATCGCCAGCTGCGGGTTCTCCCCGATGCGGAAACGGATCTCGGTCACCGACCGGCCCATCTTCTTGAATTCCGGCGTCACCATGATGTTGGAGGACTTGTTCACCTCGGCTACGGCAGGCTTGATGATCTTGGCGTTCAGATGTTTGAACACCTCGTAATAATCGCTATCGGCCACGCCCATCAGCCGCCGGAACAGATCAAGGCTCCACCAACCGGTCGATCCCGTGCGCACGAAACGATAGCAATTCTCGTAAAGCGCCAAGGCATGGCCAGAGGTGAACCGGCGCTGGATATTCAGGTTGATCAGCGCGAAGACCTTGGGATCATTCAGTTTTTCGGCCAAGGCAGGCGAATAGGCATATTCGCAGACACCGCCCTTCAGCTTGGCATAGGACAGAAGCGAGCTGATACCCCATTCCTGCTTGCCCTCGCTATCGAGCATATCCCACTCGGCCACCGTCTCGGCCAGCCCGCGCAACGACTGCTTCAGCGTGTCCATGTCGTTGGAATTATAGCCGATCATCAGGCACAGGGTGCGCGCGTCAATGCGGTGCACCTGCTGGCTGATCAGCGTGTCATAGGCGTTGAGCAGCAATACATTGGACAGTTTGCGCTGCAAGAGCGTCAGCTTGCCCGACACATGGATCGCCGCCACATGTTTCTTGACTGCGCCGCGGCGCAAGGACCCACTCAAATGGTCCTTAGGGATATCATCCAGCTCGTTCATCCTGCCCGGCCTTTTTTATGCCTTGTGAAAGCGGGCAGAGATTCGCCCGCAAGCTTTGCGATCTAGCCGATTATTTGCCGAAAAGGTACCCCATGACAACAGATTTCCTGGCACCTCTTTCGTCTCCCGTAAACGGGCACCCAAGGCGAAACCCGCCGGTTTGAGGTACCCGCTTACAGGAGAAATCCGGCCCGAAGGCCCGCTCCCGTGAATCGGTACCTTTCAAAATCGGGCAGTTATCCACAGCCGGAGTCCCGATTTGCAACCGGAATCTGCCAAAACCGCGCACATCCCCGAGAATCGGACCCTTTCCCACCGGAATCGGGTACCCTGCCCCCCGTATCCGGTATCCGTTCCTCCCGTAGATAGGTGCCAGACATCATCTAACAGTATGTTTTTATTTCTGAATCTCTGCCGTAAAGATTCTAAATATTACAATAAAGATTCAAAACACCCGTTCGTATGTTCTCTAAATCCTCGATTTCAGGAATATTCCGGCCAAGATGATTCCCATTGCGCGCTGCATGTGCGATAGTTGCCGTGATATCGCGAGAAACAGCGAACATGCTGAGGTTTCATGGCAAGCAAATCTGGAAATGGCAGCCGTACCGATCTGCCCCCGTATTTCAATATAGACCCCGAAGAAGCCGCCGAGAAGCTCTCGGCGAGCATCGACACCGCCCGTTTCGCCCGTGCCGCGGCCTTCGCCTCGCGCGGGCGCGATGATCTGGCGCGGCGCGGCTATGCCCCCGATGGCAAAAAGCGCCTGCGGAAGTTTTCGATCTGGGAAATCTGTAAATATCTTATTCCTGTCGCGCCCGCCCATCTGCGCCGTGTGCTGAAGGCCAATCCCGAATTGCCACAGGGCGACGGGGACAGCGGTTCCAAATGGTTCACGCTGGAAGATATCCTGATCCTGCGCGAGCATTTCGCGGAAGAAGGCGCGCAGAACCGGCAGTATAAACCGTGGCGACCGGAAGGTTTGCCGGCGAAGGTCGTGGCGGTTGCCAATTTCAAGGGCGGCGTCGGCAAAACCACGACTGCCGCGCATCTGGCGATGTCCGCCGCGCTGGACGGCTATAAGGTGCTGGTCATCGACCTTGATAGCCAAGGCTCGATGACTTCGGTGATGGGCGGTCAGGTGGCCGATGAATGGCAGACCGCCTTCCCGCTGCTGGCCCGCGACTATGCCACTGCATTACAAGCCGAAAATCGTATCCGTGAAGCCGGTGGCCAACCGACCTACGCCTTGGACGAAACCCTGAAAGAGGCGCTGGAGGTTTCGCCGCGAAACCTTATCCAGAAGACGCATTGGCCCAATATCGATCTGATCGGGGCGCAGCTCAATCTGTATTGGGCCGAATTTCAGGTCCCCGTCTGGCGGATGCAGCTGCGGAGCTGGCCCCTGTGGGATGCCCTGTCAAATGCCCTGAGCGACGGCGGCATTCTGGATGACTACGATCTGGTCTTTCTCGATACGCCTCCCGCACTTGGGTACCTTACGATCAATGCGCTTGCGGCGGCGGATATTCTGCTGGTGCCGCTTGGAGCGTCTTTCCTTGAATTCGACTCTACGGGCCGGTTTTTCGATATGATCTATTCGACCTTTGCCTCTATCGAGGATGGTGAAAACCGTCAGCGGCGGGCGGATGGTTTGCCGGAGATCGGCTTCGAATGGGATGCTGTGCGGGCGATTGTGACCCGTTTCGATGCGGCGCAGCAGACCGATCTGGCCAATGTGGTGCAGGCCTATTTCGGGGATTTCATGACGACCTACCGTCAAGAAGTGACGGCTATGGTCGGGCAGGCGGGCGAGCAGGTTTCGGGGATCTACGAGATCGATTACCGCGACTTCAACCGCGATACCTATATTCGCGGACGGGAAACATTCGACCGCACCTGGGCCGAGGTGAAGGAGGTGATCCTTGGCACTTGGTGGCGTGATATGAAGCTGAATGAGGCCGAACTGGCGGGCCAGAGTGAGGAGGGCTGAGCATGGCTAAACGGAGAAAACTGATCGCGCCGAGTGCTGATGATCTGAGCCGTCTGGAAGACGAGTTTCGCCGCGAAACCTCCTCGCGGGCCTTTACGGCGGCCCCGATCGCGCAGGTCGCGGCGGAGACGGCCAGTTCCTATGACCCGCGTCCGGCAGAGGATCGTGAACGGGCCGCGCGCGACCGTAACGATGCGGAAAGCTTCCGCCAGAAGACCGAAGCCGGACTGGTGATGCTGGAGATTCCGCTGGCCGAGATTGATGCGGATGCGCTGGTGCGCGACCGTGTCGTGCTGGATGCGGAAGACATGCAGGAATTGCAGATGTCGATTGCCGCCAACGGGTTGCGCCTGCCGGTCGAGGTCTATCCGCTGGCCGAGGACGGGCGTGGTTTCCGTTATGGGCTGTTGTCGGGGTATCGACGTTTGCGCGCTGTGCAGGCGTTGCAGGAGCTGACCGACAAGCCGCAATACGCAACGATCCGTGCCGTCTTGCGCGACCCCGAGGCGATGGGCGGCACCTTTGCCGCGATGATCGAGGAAAACGAGATCCGCGCAAATCTTAGCCATTTCGAACGGGGCCGGATTGCCGTGATTGCCAGCCAGCAGGGCGCGTTTATCAATGTGGAGGCGGCGGTGGATGCGCTGTTTCCGATGGCATCGAAAGGCAAGCGGTCGAAAATCCGGTCTTTCGCGCTGATCTTCGAAGAGCTGGGCGATATGCTGCGCTTCCCCGAGATGATGAAGGAGCGTGACGGGCTGAAACTGGCCGCGGCATTGCGCGGCGGGGCGGAGGCGCGGCTGCGCGATCTGCTGGCGCAGAGAGAGCCGGAGAGCGCCGCGGACGAGGCGGAGATGGTGCAGGAGGCGCTGGCCCAGCTTGAGCCGGTCGAGGCCGACCCTGCGCGCGGAGGCCGCCCGAAAAAGCCTGCGCCACGGGCCGAGAAGGCGCGGGAGGTGCGCAAGCTGACAAGCGGGGTCACGCTGCGCTCTGTGCCGGAGCAATCGGGCTGGTCGATCCGGATCGAGGGTGGGCCAGTGGATGGGGAAATGGTCGATGCGCTGCTGGCGAAGCTGGCCTACTGGTTGGAAAGCCCGCAATAGATCCGTCCTGTAAACGGGTGCTTCAGGGGGCTGCCGGAGGGGCGGCCCTTTTGCTTTCTGGCTCCTGCATATGGGCACCTATGGCGTGGGGCTGGCCATTTGGCACCTGTTTACGGTACTCCTGTAAACGGGTGCTTTTGAGGGCTTTGGGGTGCCGAACCGGCCCGAAAACGGCTCCGATTCGGCACAGGATCAGGGCGTTAGGGGCAGTTCTGCGGCCATGAGCCGTTGCGTATAGGGGTGGGTCGGGGCCTCCAGCACCTGCGCGGTCGGGCCGGTTTCCACGATGCGCCCCGCCTGCATCACCGCCACGCGGTCGCAGAGCGCCTCCACCACAGCAAGGTTATGGGTGACCAGCAGGATGGCAAGGCCGTGGCTGTCGCGCAGGTGGCGCAGCAGGTCGAGGATCTGGGCCTGCACGGCCAGATCGAGGGCCGAGGTGGGTTCGTCCGCGACCAGCAGTTTCGGGCGCAGGATCAGGGCGCGGGCAATGGCGATGCGCTGCCGCTGGCCACCGGAAAACTGGTGGGGGTATTTCTCGGCATCTTCGGGGGCCAGCCCGACCTCGGTCAGGGCCTGCGCGATGCGGGCATTGCGTTCGGCGCGGGGCAGGGGGCGCAGATGCAGCGGTTCGGCCACGCTGGTGCCGATCTTGCGGCGCGGATCGAGCGAGCTATAGGGGTCCTGGAAGACCATCTGCATATCGGCGCGCGCGGCCCTGAGGGCCTTGGGCGGCAGGGCGAAGAGATTGCGACCCGCCAGATGCACCTCGCCCGAGCTGGGGGAATCGAGCGCCATGACGATCCGCGCCAGCGTCGATTTGCCCGAGCCGGACGCCCCCACCAGCCCGAGGATCTCGCCCTGCGCAAGCTGCAGGTCTACCGCGCTGAGCGCGGGCGTCTCGCCGTAATGGCGGGTCAGGCGATGCAGGCGCAGCAGGGTCATGAGGCGGGGCTTTGCGGGGCCGCGGTGCGGCGGGGCTGGGGCTGGCGGGGGGGCTGGCGGCGGGGCAGGGCGGCGATCAGGCGTTTTGTATAGTCTTGTGCGGGGGCGTGCAGCACCTGCGCGGTGGGGCCGGTTTCGACATGGGTGCCGCGATACATCACCATCACGCGGTCGGCTATGCGGTTGATAACGCCCAGATCATGCGAGATGAAGAGCATGGTCAGGCCGAATTCGCGGCGCAGGCTGTCCAGCAGGTCGAGGATGTCGGCCTGCACGGTGGTGTCCAGCGCGGTGGTCGGTTCGTCCGCGATCAGCAGGTCCGGCTGGCGGGCAAGGGCGATGGCGATGCAGACGCGCTGGCGCTGCCCGCCGGACAGTTCATGCGGGTAGCTGCGGGCGCGGCTTTGCGGGATCTGCACGCGGTCGAGCAGCCCGAGCGCATGGCTGCGGGCGGCGGCGCGGGACAGGCCGCTCAGGCGCATGCCTTCGGTGATCTGCCGCCCGATGGTCATGGCGGGATTGAGCGCGCTCATCGGTTCCTGAAAGATCATGCCGATACGTGCGCCGCGATAGGCATCAAGGGCCTTGTCGGGCAGGCCCAGAAGGTCGGTGCCGTCAAACAGGATGCGCCCCGTCGCGCGGGCTTTGGCGGGCAACAGGCCGATGGTTGCCAGAGCCAGCATGGATTTTCCCGAGCCGGATTCCCCGACAATGCCAAGGGTTTCGCCTTTGGCGACCGAGAGCGAGATCCGGTGTGTGGCGCAGACATCGCCAAAGCGGATGGACAGGTTGTCGATATGGAGCATCACGCCCGCCCTTTTGCATCAAGCCGGTGGCGGATGCCGTCGCCCAGCAGGTTGAGCCCCAGCACCGCAAGCGCGATGGCAAGCCCCGGTGCCAGTACCAGATGCGGGGCCTGCGTGAGATAGGTCTGGGCGTCGGACAGCATCCGGCCCCAGCTTGGGGTCGGGGGCGGGCTGCCCATGCCCAGAAAGCTCAGCCCCGCCTCGGCCAGAATGGCCAGCCCAGTCTGGATCGAGAGTTCCGCGATGATCTGGCCCGAGATATTGGGCAGCACATGGTCGAGGGTGATACGGGCGCGCGATTTTCCGGCCATGCGCGCGGCAAGGATATAGTCCTGTGTCCAGACGCGCAGGGCCTCGGCGCGGGTGATGCGGGCAAAAACGGGGATCATGAAGAGCGCGATGGCCAGAATGGCGGTGGGGCCTCCGGGGCCGAGGACCGCGCCCAGAAGGATCGCCGACAGTACCGGCGGAAAGGCGAAGAGGATGGCGTTGGCGGCCATGACCGCGCGCGCGATGCGGCCCTCGGCCAGTGTGCCAAGGGCGGTGCCCACCAGCCCCCCCGCGAGGGTGGCAAGGCAGGCTGTGCCCAGCGAGGTCCACGCGCCCGCCATCAGGATCGAGGCGACATCGCGCCCGATCTGGTCCGTGCCCAGAAGCCCGTGTTCCAGGGGCGCTTTCAGGCGGGCGAGGAGGTTCATCGCGGTCGGGTCCTGCGGGGTCCAGAGGCGCGACAGGAGGGCGGTGGCGGCAAAGCCTGCGGTCAGCGTGCCGCCAAGGGCAAGGGAGAGGCGGCTCATGACCGGCTCCGCAGGCGCGGATCAAGCGCGAGATAGGCCAGATCGACAAGCGCGTTCGACACAAGGGTGAGGGTGGCAAAGAGCAGCACGGTATTCTGCACCACGATCAGATCCCGCTGCGCCAGTGCCTGATAGGCCAGACTGCCGATACCGGGCAGGTTGAAGACATTTTCCACCAGCACCGCGCCCGAGATGAGAAAAGGAATTTGCAGCCCCAGCATGGTCACCACCGGCACCAGCGCATTGGGCAGCACGTGCTGCCACAGGGCGCGCTGGCGCGACAGGCCCTTGGCGCGGGCGGTGCGGATGAAGTCCTGACCTGTGATATCGAGCACGGCGGTACGGGTGACGCGGGTAAGAACGGCGGCCTGCGGCAGGGCCAGTGCGATGGCGGGCAGGATCAGGGACAGCAGCGCCGAGGGCCCCGTGTCCCATCCCTCGAAGCCACCGGACGGAAACCAGCCCGTGCCAAGCGCCAGCCCGAGGATCAGCAGCAGGCCGATCCAGAAATTTGGGATGGCGATGCCGAACTGGCTGAGGATCTGGCCCAGAATATCGACAGGGCCATTCGGGCGATCCGCCGACCAGACCCCAAGGGGCAGGGCGATGGCAAGGGCGAGGGCGGTGGCCAGCGCCGTCAGCGGCAGCGTCACCAGAAGTTTCTGGCCGATCAGCGTGGCCACTGGCGTGCCATAGGTATAGGAGCGCCCCAGATCGCCCGTCACAATGCCCCCCAGCCAGTGCAGATATTGCCAGACGAGCGGCTGGTCGAGGCCAAGCTGGCGGCGCAAGGCGGCAAGGGTATCGGGCTGAGCCGAGGTGCCCAGCATGATCTGTGCGGGGTCTCCGGGCGCCAGCGAAACCGCCAGAAAAATCACCACCGAGGCCGCCAGAACCGTCAGGGCCAGCCCCGCAAGACGTTTGAAAACCGTTTTAACCCAAGGCATTCGCATTTTCCTGAAATTACGGAAAAATCTGTTAGTCGCTGGTCCAGCGCACATCCGTCATGTCATTGGCGGGCACGGGACCATTTTCCCAGACCCCCGTCAGTCCGGCCTTCCACACCCCCAGCTTGGGGTCGGAATAGAGGAAAAGCGCGGGCAGGTCATGGGCGAGGATCTCTTGCGCCTTGTGGTAACCGGCGGCACGTGCGGCCTCGTCCCGCGCTTGCGAGATTGCGGAAAGCGCGGCGCTGAAGGCCTCGCTGTGATAGTTGAAGTAATAGGGCGAGCGCGCATAGATGCCGATATCCATCGGCTCGGCATGGCCGATAATGGTCATGTCGTAATTGCTGTCCTTGAAGACATCCTGAATCCATGTGGCAGGGAAGGTCGAGGGCTCGATCGTTGCGGTCACACCGATCTGCTGGAAAAAGGCCTGAAGAATTTCGGCAGATCGCTGAGCATAGCTGCGGGTGGGCACCTTGAAGGTGAAGGCAAAACCATCGGGATAGCCTGCCTCGGCCAGAAGCTGTCGGGCGCGGGCCGGATCATAGGGATATTCGCCGGTCAGATCCTCGTAATAGGGGCTGGCGGGCGAGAAATGCGTGCCGATGGGCGTGCCATAGCCCGACTTCACCGCCTCGATCAGCATGGAGCGGTCAATCGACATCTGTAGCGCCTGACGCACGCGCAGGTCATCGAAGGGTTTGCGGGCATTGTTCATGCCGGCCACCACCTCCATCTCGCCGCTGCCGACATGGGTGGTAAAGCGGGCATCCTTGGTGAAACGGTCGAAAAGCTCGGGCGCGGCAAATTCGGAGATGATATCGACCTGTCCCGATTGCAGCGCCGCGGATTGCGCCTGCGGGTCCGCGATGAACCGTGCGGTGACATGCGACAGGGCGGGCTTGGTGCCCCAATAGCCGTCCCATGCCGACATCAGGACGCGGTCGCCCTTGCGCCATTCATCGACCTTGAACGGGCCGGTGCCCACAGGCTGCGTGGCATTGCTGGCGGCAGAGGCGGGGTCGACCATGACGGCTGCGGGAAAGCCCAGCCAGTAGAGCAGGTCTGAATCGGGGTGGGACAGATGCAGCACAAGGGTCTGCGGATCGGGGGCCTCGACCGTCTCGATGGCCGAAAATAGTGCCTTCTGCCCGTTGGTGGACTGATCCGAAAGCAGCCGGTCGAGTGTGAATTTCGCACTGGCACTGCTGAAGGGGGTGCCGTTGTGGAACTGCACATCGGGCTGGAGCGCGAAACGGTAGGTCAGCCCGTCTTCCGAAATCTGCCAGCTTCTGGCCAGTTGCGGCTGGATCTGGCCGTTCCGGTCGATCGCGACGAGCCCCTCGAAGACGTTTTCCCATGTGACCTGTCCCGCTGCGACGGGCGAGCCAGAGGTGGGGTCGAGGCCCTGCGGCTCGACTGCCTGCACGAAGGTGACATCCGTGCCGGATCGGGCCAAGGCGGGCGAGGTCAGGCTTGCAAGGCAAAGCGAGACAGCGAGGGCGCGTTTGAGCGTTGAAAACATGGGCGTTCCTGTTCTAACCGGTCCGGCTGGTTTCTGAATGCCCTTTTTCAGGGCAAGAAACCATAGAAAACAGAAAGCGCGCGGCGCGCAGGGGTCAGTCTTCGGAGGCGGTGTCGCCTTCGGTGGTATCGATCTGCTTCATGCGATAGACGCCCTCCGGCAGGTTGAGGGAGGCCGCCAGTTCGCGAAGCTGTGCATGAGAGAACACGACCCGTTGGACCGTGTCCGTTTGTTCGTCTAGCTGCTCGACAACAACACAATCCTCGAAGGATTCAATCTTGATGTCTTCTTGCAGGTAATCCCGTGGGTCATCGCCCTCGTCAACGAGGGTGATCACGGTGGCGTCAAATTCGTGCTCGATGGTGAACATAAGGAAAGTCTGGCAGATATTCCTGCCGCCCGCCAGAGCAAATCGTGCCTTGTTTACACTGCCTTGAAAATTGATCGCACAGGCTCTTCCCACCTATGGGGAAGGGGGCTAGGCTGAACGAATGCCCCTTTGGAAAGGACCTGCCCATTATGCGAATTTCGGTCTTGTGTGTTTCGGCTCTTGTGGTGCCTGCGTTTCTGGCACTGGCGGGCTGTGCGACCGATCCGATGGCAACCAGCGGGGCTGCGGGGCGCGACGGGGAAGCGATGAACTTCACCCAGAGCACCCAGCTTCTGTCACCCGAGGCCGCGGCAAAGAACTTCATGGCCGCCGCGCATCGGATGGAGCCGGTGATCGAGGACTACTGCCGCCATCACCAGCTGGCCCAGACCCATAGCTGCGATTTCCGGATCATGGTGGATGACCGCCCCGATCCCGAGCCGAATGCGTTCCAGACCCTTGACGAGCAGGGCCGCCCCGTTCTGGCCTTCAACCTGACGCTGATCTCGCAGGCGATCAATCAGGACGAGCTGGCCTTTGTGATGGGCCATGAGGCGGCGCATCATATTCTGGGGCATCTGGCGCTCAAGGCCGATGATTCCGAGACGGGGGCCGTGCTGATGGGCACGATCATCGCCTCGCAGGGGGCCTCGAACCGTCAGGTGCGGCAGGCGCAGCATCTGGGGGCAGAGATGGGCGCGCTGACGCGGGCCAAGGATTACGAGATGAAGGCCGATAGTCTGGGCACGGTTCTGGCCTATCGCGCGGGCTACAGCCCGATCCGCGGGGCGCAGTTCTTCAAGCGCATCTCGGACCCCGAGCAGGATATCTTCAGCAGCCATCCCTCGAACCGCGCGCGCATGGCCAATGTGCGCGCCACGATGCGGGCAATCGAGAAAAAGCGTGTGGCGTCCAAGGTCTGACAGGCTTGGCAGACGGGGCTGATGCGCTAGATCCGCACTGCATGGCATGGGGACATGCGCGATGAAGGAGGCGGCATGTCGCGTTGGCGCTGGCATATCAAACGGGTGTTCGAGCGGATCTGGGTGCGGGTCAGCGCCTTCGGGGTGCTGGGGGTTCTGACCGCCTTGGGGGCTGCGGCCATCGGGCGGCTGGTGCCCGAGGATCTGGGGTTCAGCGTCAGTGCCAATGCCATCGAGAGCCTGCTGGAGATCATCGCCTCGTCGATGCTGACGGTGTCGACCTTCTCGCTGTCGATCATGGTCTCGGCCTTCAGTGCCGCGCAGGGATCGGCGACGCCTCGGGCGATCACGCTGCTGCAATCGGACCGGCTGACCCAGCATGTGCTGGCCTCTTTCATCGGGGCCTTTGTCTATGCGCTGGTGGGGATCATCACTCTGGAAACCGGCATTTATGGCGATTCCGGTCGGCTGGTGCTGTTTGCGGTGACCATTGCGGTGGTGGCGGTGATTGTCATCATGCTGCTGCGCTGGATCCAGCACCTGAGCGAGTTCGGGCGCCTCGAGGACACCGCCTCGCGGGTGGAGGAGGCCACGCGACAGGCGTTGATGCGGCGTGCCGAGGATCCGGTGCTGGGCTGCGCCGACTGGCAGGAGCCGCCCGTGGGAAGCTGGCCGGTGATGGCCGAAGGGGCAGGGCATGTGCAGCATGTGGACCCCGATTATCTGCAGCAGATCGCCCAGATGATGGATTGCCGGATCTGGATACTGGCGCAACCGGGCACCTTCGCGCATCCGGGAACGGTGCTTTTGCGGTGCGATGCGCTGCTGGAGGATGCGCAGGCGCGGCGCGCGGCGGAGGACAAGATGCGCGCGGGGTTCAGCATCGGCCATGCGCGTTCCTATGAGCAGGACCCCGAATTCGGGCTGCGCGCCATGTCCGAGATCGCGTCGCGGGCGCTGTCGCCTGCGGTCAATGATCCGGGCACGGCGATTGATATTCTGGGGCGGTTGATGGTGGTGCTGGTGGATTGGGCCCGCCATCGCCCCGCGCCGCAGGAGGTGCGCTGCCTGCGGGTCATGGCCCGCGAACTGGATCCCGAGGGGCTGATCCGTAATGCGTTCGATGCGATCGGGCGCGACGGGGCGGCCCAGATCGAGGTGGCAACGCGTTTGCAGGATGTGCTGGCGGGGCTTTGCATGACCGACCGCCGTTTTGTGGTGCCGGCCCGTGCGATGGCGCAACGGGCGGCGGCGCTGTCGGAACAGCAGATGGCCCTGCCCGAAGATGCGGCGTCCATTCGCGCCCGCGCGGCGGCGTTGGGAAATGTAACGTAGGGTTGCGAAGCGCCGGTTGATCCATATCAAAGTTTAACCGATGCCGGTGGTGCACCTTTGGCGGCATGGGGCCAAAGCGGCCCTTTATGTATGGGGGCGCTGATGACCGATCCTAGAACGCTGAACAAACATGCCGCGCTTGTCTCCCGTATGGGCGATGTCGTGGGGGTGGATTTCACGCAGGCCAAAGCCAAGGGCCTGATGTCGGATACGGGATGGAGCGAGACGGTCACGCGCTGCACGAAATGCGCGAATCCGCAGGCGTGTCAGGGGTTTCTGGCCGCACAGGAGGCGCCGGAAGACCGCGAGGGCGTCGTGGCGCAGGCCCCCGATTATTGCAATAACCGCCTGCTGATGTCGCGTTTGCGGCGCCTTATCGACACCGATGACCGACCGATCGCGGCGGAATAGCGGCAAGACACCTGCCTTGGCCCCGCCTCGGGGCCTTTTTATTTCCAGAAAGAATTTGATGATCATTGATCAAGAGAACAGTCTGCATTTTTGGTTGCTGCGCGGGATGGCGCGGCGGGCGGGGATGGATGTCACCGACTTGCTGCACCGTCAGGCGCTGCCGCGCCACGAGTTCGACCGGATGGTCGATCTGTGCAGAACCTGTTCGCATGCCTGCGACTGCCTGTCGGAGCTGTCCTATTATCCGGCACATCCCGAAGCCCCTCCGAATTTCTGCAAGAACGCGCGTAATCTAACAATATTGCGAAACTGATAAATAATGCTTGCCTTTTGTTCTTCGGCCTTCAAGTATGCGCTCGGTGAACATGGTCCGGTCCCGCAGTGTCTTTGCAAGGGCAGTATAGCGGGGGTGGAACATGGCAAGGTGTTTGGGGTCTTCCCGTCGGGCAGATCCGTGTCGGTGTGAGTTAGCCATAGATTGCCTGCCTCTTCGAGAGGTGTATCGCAGCGCGCATCGGCTTGGGCCATGCGCGTGGCGAAGTGCTGCCATGCTCATTCCGAAGTATTCATTCGCGTCAGGACAGGCTAGAAAGGTCTCAAGGAATTCTTGAGGCTCCTCCTCCTCCCTGAGCCTCGGGACTACGCGGCGGCTTCCTCTCCTCCTCCCTGGAAGCCGCCGTTTCCTTTTCTCCCTTCGCCTCAAGATCTGCCGCTGTGTTGACGCATGGTGATTCTGCAACTCCGTGGGGAAACGGGGCCTTCTGGCGCTGCCTGTTTTCGCGGCATAGTGGTGGGCGGATTCAATAAATACAAATATTCCAATGTGTTATTTTGTGACCATTCCGGTGTTCGGCTTATATTAAGTTTATCAGGCGATAACCTTTCCAATCGGATTACACACGGGATGTAACAAATTGGCTTGGTTCAAATCACTGCGGGCGCGCCTTTACGGGATCGTTCTGCTTGCCGCTTTAGCCCTGTTCGGGACGTCTGAACTTTTGCTGAAGTTTTCTGTCGATAATGCCTATCATATGCGCGAGCAGCACCTGCGCGATGTGACCCAGACGGCGGTCAGTATTCTGGAGCATCTGCAGAAACAGGTCGAACAGGGGAAAATGACCCCCGATCAGGCGCGCGAGACCGGTCGCGAGGAACTGACGGCCCTACATTTTGAAGGCAGCGGATATTTTTTCGTTTTCGATACCGATATGGTCTATCAGGTCCATCCGCATAAGCCGGAATGGATCGGCAAGGACCAGTCTGCCTATGAGGATGTCAAAGGGCAGAAGATCTTTGTGGAGATGGGCAAGATTGCCCAGACACAGGGCGGTGGTCCGCTGGTCTATTATTTCAACAATCCCGATACGGGGGCGGTGGAAAGCAAATTGGGCTATGTCACGCTGTTCCCCGATTGGAACTGGATCGTCGGGACCGGATCCTATGTCTCCGATATTGCGGCGTCCCTGTCCCATCTGCGCACAATGAGCCTGGTCACGATGGGGATCAGTCTGGCAATACTTGCGGTGATCTCGGGGCTGCTGGCGCGGGATACGGTGCGCCAGATCACCCGGATCAAGGGCCGGATGGAAGCGATGGGCGCGGGCGATACCGAAACGCCGGTGCCCTATATCACCTCCCAGACCGAGATTGGCGCGATGGCGCGGGCGATCGAGGGATTCCGGATTGCGCTGATCGAGAAGGCCGATCTGGACAGATTGCAGGCGCAGGCCGAGGCCGAGCGTCATCGCGCCGAGGAAGAGGCGATGCGCAAGCAGACGGAGCTGCGCGAGATGCAGGCGGTCGCCGAACGCGAAGCGCGCGAGAAAGAGGACCGGTTGCGCGAGGAAAACGAGGCGCAGCGCCGCGCCGCCGATGCCGAACGTCGCCGCCAGATGGAAGAGCAGGAACGGGTGGTGGGCCAGCTCGGGCAGGCTCTGGCAGGGATGTCGGATGGGGATCTGACGGTTGCGATCCATCAGGCGTTCCCCGAGTCCTACGAGGGGCTGCGGCGCGATTTCAACGCGGCCATCAAGAATATGGCCCGCATGGCCGGAGCGATTCGCGAAAGCGCGATCCGGCTTGAGGCCGAGACGGTGCAGATCGACCGTGCTTCGTCCGAACTGGGGCGGCGCACCGAGACTCAGGCGGCATCGCTGGAGGAAACGGCAGCGGCGATGAACGAAATGTCGTCTTCGGTCTCGAACGCGCTGGAAAATGCCCGCAATGCGACCTCGGCCGTGTCGCGCACCTTGCAGACCGCGACCGATGGCCACCATATCGTGCAGGGCACCGTGGAGGCGATGGCCGAGATCGAGAGAAGCTCCGAGCAGATCAACCGGATCACCTCGGTGATCGACGATATCGCGTTCCAGACCAATCTTCTGGCGCTGAATGCGGGGGTGGAAGCGGCCCGTGCGGGCGAGGCGGGGCGCGGCTTTGCGGTGGTGGCCTCCGAGGTGCGGGCGCTGGCGCAGCGGTCGTCGGAGGCCGCGCGCGATATCTCGCAGTTGCTGTCCACCTCGGAAGTGCAGGTGCGCAGCGGGGTCGAACAGACCAACCGCTCTTCCGAGGCGTTGACCCAGATCGAGGCGCTTATCCGCGAGGTGGATGGTATGGTGCGTTCGATCGAGGCCGGGGCCTCCGAGCAGGCCGCGGGCGTGTCCGAGATCACCAATGCGATCAACCAGCTTGATCAGGTGACCCAGCAGAACGCGGCCATGTTCGAGGAAAATTCGGCGGCGGTCAGGGCGCTTTCTGCCGAGACCCGTTCGCTGAAAGAAGAGGTTTCGGTCTTCCGTATCGAGCCGGAAGAGGAAAGCGAACAGCGCGTGGCCTAAGATGGAAAACCGAGGAAAGGCCGCGAATCCGCGGCCTTTTTCATGAGGTTGGACCTGTTTCGGGCAGGCCCAAGGCCCTGCGCCCGACGCGAATCGAGCCATCTGTGATATCGGCACGCAGCGCGGTGCTGAGGGCCTCGCTTGCGCGGGCGCGCAGGGCGGCCAGCATCTCTTTATGGCGGTCGATCTTGTAGTGGTCGGTGATGCCGCCAAGCACATGGCGCTGGAACGGCCCGAGCTGTAGCCACAGGCTTTCGATCATCGGTTGGGCCGCATGATCGGGGTTGGCGCAATAAAGCATCCGGTGGAACACCTGATTGAGCCGTGTCAGCTCGTCCAGATCCTGACGCTGGATGGCCAGATCCATCTCGCGGTCAAGCGCCTCCATCTGGTCGATCTGCCGGTCCGTGATATGCGGCAGCGCCCGCAGGGCGGCATGGGTTTCAAGCATGACCCGCAGCGCGATCAGCTCTTCGAAACGCCCCGCCGTCATCTGCGGGATTTGCAGGCGGCGGTTGCCCAGCACTTCGATGCCGCGTTCGGAACTGAGACGGCGCACGGCCTCGCGGATCGGGGTCGGGCTGAGTTTCATCTGCTCGGCTAGCCCGCGCAGGGTCAGCTGCGTGCCGGGGGCGATCAGCCCCAGCATCACCGCATGGCGGAGCCTTCGGTAACAATGGTCCTGCACCGTATCACCGGCATAGGGAGGCAGATCTGGAATACATGTTTCTTTGCTCATGGTCACCACGACGAGTTGACAGACTCTCATAATGCTATCACAATGGAAAAAATGCTATCACATTTTTGCGGGAGCAATCATGACAAGCCGCGTCAAACACGACCTGGAAAACGAGACGGATGTCGAGACCGTCTTTGCCTGTATCTGCGACCTGAACGGGGTCATGCGGGGGAAACGCCTGCCGATTGAACATGTCGACAAGGTCAAGAACGGCTCTTTGCGGATGCCCTTGTCCTTGCTGGGGATGGATATCTGGGGGGAGGATATCGAAGGGTCGGAGCTGGTCTTCGATACGGGCGATGCCGACGGGATCGGTGATTTTACGGGGCGGCCGTTGAGCCTGATCAGCTGGACCTCGCGTCCGGCGGCCTTCGCGCAGCTATGGATGGCCAATGAGGATGGCACGCCTTTCATGGGCGATCCGCGCCGCGCGCTGGCAAGCGTCTGCGACCGTTTCAAGGCGCTGGGGCTGACGCCGGTGGTGGCGACCGAGCTGGAATTCTACATTGTGGACCCTTCGGAGGCCACGCCGCAGCCGCCCTGTTCGCCGGTGACCGGCAAGCGGCTGGATAGCGATGGCGCGCTGTCGCTGGACGAACTCCAGCACTTTGACGAGCTGTTGAACGAGATCTATGACGCCTGCCGCGCGCAGAATATCCCCGCCGATACCGCGATTTCGGAAAACGGGGCAGGGCAGTTTGAAATCAACATGATGCATGTCGATGACCCGCTTCGGGCTGCCGATGATGCGGTGCTGTTCAAACGGCTGGTGCGCGGGATCACCCGCAAGCACGGCTTTGCCGCGACCTTCATGGCAAAACCCTACGGCGACCGCGCCGGTTCGGGGATGCATGTGCATTTCTCGTTGCAGGATAAGGACGGCAATAACGCCTTTGACAATGGCGGCGAAGAGGGCACGCCCCTTTTGCGCCATGCGGTCGCGGGGCTGTTGCGCACCATGCAGGAGAATGCTCTGGTCTTCGCACCGCATGAGAACTCCTTCCGCCGTCTGCTGCCGGGCAGCCATGCGCCGTCGTCTGTGGCTTGGGGCTATGAGAACCGCACCGCCGCGATCCGTATTCCGGGCGGTCACCATAAGGCCCGCCGGATCGAGCATCGTGTGGCAGGGGCGGATGCCAACCCCTATCTGGTGCTGGCCTCTATTCTGGGGGGCGCGCTTCTGGGGATCGAGGGCGAATGGCAGCCGCCGGAACCGATTGAAGGCGATGCCTATTCGCTGGATCTGGACCATCTGTCGCTGGATTGGGCCTCGGCTATTGACGCCTTTGCCCGCGGGCCGCATATCGAGCAGATCTACTCCAAACGTCTCAAGCGGATGTTCGTGCAATGCAAGCAGCAGGAGCTGCGCCGATTCACCCGCCATGTGACCGATTTCGAATTCCACAGCTATCTGGAGGCAGTCTGATGTCTGTTTCTTACGCCGGAACGGGTGCCCATACGGGCAGCTATTATGCGGCTTCCGCCAACCCCGCACCGCTGCGCCCGCAGCTGGAAGGGGCGCAGGAGGCCGATGTCTGCGTCGTCGGCGCAGGCTTTTCGGGGCTTTCGACCGCGCTGCATCTGGCCGAGAAGGGCTATCAGGTGACGGTCGTCGAGGGCGCGCGCATCGGCTGGGGCGCGTCGGGGCGCAATGGCGGGCAGATCGTCAACGGGCTGAACGCCAGCCTGCAGAAGATCGGTAAATCCTATGGTCAGGACACTGCGCGCTTTGTGGCGGGGCTGGTGACCGAGGGTGGCAAGATCATCCGCGAGCGCGTCTCGACCTATGGCATTCAATGCGATCTGAAGGATGGCAATGTGTTTGCCGCCTTCAATGATATGCATATGCGCGAGCTTGAGGAGAAAAAGCAGCTTTGGGAGAGCTATGGTCTGTGCGACCAGCGGATGCTGACCAAGGCGGAAATCCGCGAGCATGCCGCGACCGATCTTTATGTGGGCGGCATGATCGACCCCACGGGCGGACATATGCATCCGCTGAACCTGTGCCTGGGTGAGGCGGCGGCCATCGAGGCCAATGGCGGCACGCTCTACGAGATGTCGCCGGTGGTGTCGGTGGACACGCAGGCGGCACGTCCGGTGATCAAGACCGAAAAGGGGCAGATCACCTGCCGCATTCTGGTGTTGTGCGGCAATGCCTATCTGGGCCATGTGGTGCCCGATCTGGAAAACCGCGTGATGCCGGTCTCGACGCAGGTGATGGCGACCGAGCCCTTGGGCGAGGCCCGCGCGGCCGAGCTGATGCCCGCCGATACCTGTATCGAGGATGTGCGCTATATCCTTGATTACTATCGTATGTCTGCCGACAAGCGGCTGTTGTTCGGGGGTGGCACCGTTTATGGCGGGACCGATCCGAAGGACATCAAGGCCAAGCTTTGGGGCAATATGATGAAGGTCTTCCCGCAGCTTTCCGATGTGAAGATCGACTATGCGTGGTCGGGCAATTTCGCGCTGTCCTTCTCGCGCGTGCCGCAGATGGGACGGCTGGGGAATGCGACCTATTACGCGCATGGCTATTCGGGCCACGGCGTGACGGGATCGCATACGTTCGGGCGGATTCTGTCGGAAGCGATCGACGGGGATGCCTCGCGCTTTGACGTCTTCGCCAAGCTGCGCTGGATCCCCTTCCCCGGCGGGCGGACCTTCCGCGTGCCCTATTCGGTGATCGGTTCGTGGTATTACGAATTGCGCGACCGTCTGGGGCTTTGACCGGACGACCGGCTTTGAGATCGGCTGCGGGCAGGGCTTGTGTTTCGACGCAAGCCCTGCCTATTTGCGGCCATTGTTGTTTATTGGAGGTCGCGCGCCATGACCATCACCCATCTTGTGACCCATTCGGGCGGTTTCCATGCCGATGAAGTGTTTTCGACAGTCGTTCTGACACGGCTTTTCCCTCAGGCCGAACTGGTGCGTACGCGTGATCCGCAATGGCTGGTGCCGGCAGAGGACCGTGTGATTTACGATGTGGGCGGCGATTTCGATCCGGCCCGCAATATCTACGATCACCATCAGCGCGAGGCCCCTGTGCGCGAGGACGGTGCGCCGCTGAGTTCTTTCGGGCTGGTCTGGGCACAATTCGGGCGCGATTATCTGCGCAGCTCCGGCGTGCCGGAGGCCCATCTGGACGAGGTGCATGACGGCGTGGACCGCAGCTTCGTGCAGCCGGTTGATCTGGTCGATAATGGCAAACTGTCCCCTGGCGAGGCGGGGGCGCTTCAGGCGATGACCCTGCCGGGGCTGATCGAGACCCTGCGTCCGGTCTTTGACGATAAGGACCCCGAGGGGGAAATCCGCACATTCTGGCAGGCTGTAGGCATTGCGCGCGCCTTTCTGGAAGCGCGGGTGGCGCGTTCTGCGGCGAAGCTGCGGGCGGCGGGCATGGTGGCAAAGGCCATTGTCGCCGCCGGTGAGGGGCGTATTCTGGAACTGCCGACGGGCATGCCGTTCCGTCCGGCAGTGGTGAAGGCAGGGGCTGACCAGCTTTGGTTTGTCGTGACGCCGCGCGGTCCGGAAGACTGGACCTTGGGCACGATCCGCAAATTTGACGAGGGGTTCGAGAACCGAGCCGATCTGCCTGCCGCTTGGGCGGGGCTGAACGGTGTGGCGCTGGAGGAGGCCTCGGGCGTCAAGGGCGCGAAATTCTGCCATAACGGGCGGTTCATCGCCGCCGCCAATTCGCGCGAGGCGGTCATGGAGATGGCGCGGCTGGCGGTGGAGGACGCTTTGGCGCGCGGGGTCGTGTGAGGGGCGCTGCCCCTCTTGGGGCCTGACGGCCCCAATTCACCCCGGGATATTTAGAGCAGCTGGAACGGGTGGGCGCAGGCCGTCCTATCGCAGAATGGGCGGTTTGGACGGGTCCATGCCGGGGCCTTTGGGTTTTTCCTGCGGCGCGGCGGGAGCTTCCTCATGCTCATGCTCGGGGAGGTGCAGCACGAGCGCCTTGGCCAGCAGGCGTTGGGCGGCCTCGCTGTCTTCGTCGAGGAAGGTGACATCCAGCTCGCCCGCATCAAGGCCGGAGAATGTCAGCGCCTCGCCCATCGCTTTGGCGATGGCCGGACGCGCGCTTTCAGGGGTGCCCAGCAGGGCCAGAACATGGCCTTTATGACCGTCTTCATAGGTGACGCCGCCCAGAAGCGCGTGGGTGGCCGCGCCGATCAGTTGGTCGAATTTGGCTTCGAAGGCCGGAAGCAGTAGCCCGAGGATGGCGGGCGGAAGGGCGGGGGCCTCGAAGCTGACGGGGCGGCCTGTTATATGGGACGGGCTATGGGTCAGCGTTTCGCTGAGCCAGTCGAGGGCTTCGGGCGGCAGGAGCATGGCCGAGGGGGCCACGCCCAGATTGATGCCGAGGCCGATATTTTCTCCCACGAGATTCTGCGCGATGATCCGGCCGGGCAGGGCGGCATAGGGCATCGGGCCGTCGCAGAAGTCGGCCATGCGTTCTTCGGTATCGAAGGCAAGCACGAAGGCCCCGTCCTCGGCTTCGAAGACCTGCGGGCGGATGTCCTGCCCCTCGACCTCGTCTTCCAGCAGCAGGAAGAGTTCGGCATCGGCAAGGCGGTCGTAAACGGCCAGACGCAGGGCATCGTTTTCCGGTTCGGCGGTCATAGCGGCATGGGCGCGGTCATAGGGGGTCATCTGGAATCCTTCCGAGAGGCGGGCCGCAGGCAAGGCGGGCGGCTTCGGCCCAAAGCCCTATTGCGCGCGTTGGAGTATGGCAAGCCCGAAGGTCTTGTGGACCTGCGGGCTTGTGGCATTTTGGCATTTTGCGCGGGCGGGGAGGGTCAGCTTGAGACTTGCTCGCGCAGCACCGAGGCTGTGAGAGAGAGCATCATATAGATCCCCGCAAAGATCAGGAAGGCCACCACCGTATCCTCGAACGCGCGGGGATATGTCGGGGCATCCGGAGCGATGGGGCGCACGCCCATTTCCAGATAGCGCACCTGTTTATTGGCTTCGAGTCTTGCGGTTTCCATCTGCTGGGCCGCCTGTGCCAGAAGGCCCTGACGGGTGGCCAGATCCGCCTCTGCGATACGCAGATCACCGGTCACGGCGGCGAGCGAGGCGGTGGAGGAGGTCTTCTGCGTCAGTTGCTTGCGCAGATTGGCGATCAGGGCTTCGAGGCGGCTGATATCGCCTTGGACACCGGCCACGCGCGCGGCATTGGGGCTGGGGTTGTCTTGCAACTGGCCCAGTTCGAGCCGCTTCTGCTGGAGCTGCGTTTCGAAGGCCGACACCTGCCCCATCACCAGACTGCTTTCGGAGACGGGGTCAAGCACCCCCTGTTTCTCCTGTAGTTCCAGCACTTTCTGTTGTGCTGCCAGAACCTTGGCCTCGGCATCGTCATAGCTGTCGCGCGCGCCCTGCATCTGGTCGCCGCGCAGGCGGGAGGTCAACTGGTCCACCTGTTCTTCGGCATAGGAGATCAGCGCCTTGGCAAAGCGGGCCGAGGTTTCCGGATCGGCGGCGATGACCTCCATCTTGATCACCCCCTCCGAAGGATCATAGCCGATTTTGACGACCTTCTTGTAAAGCGCATAGGCCTCGTTATCGCTGGCGGGGGTGGGAAGACGTTGCAGCGGGTCGATGAATGCCTGCTGGAAGTGCTTTTTGAACCCCTGTTCCGCGTCGAGGCGCTTCATGGCTTCCAGCGATTGCAGGAAGCTCTGGACCGTGACGCTATCCTGATTTGTGGCCAGCTGCGTGCCCGAGAACAGGCTGCTGATCCCGCTGGAGGCGACGCCATCGGCTTTCTGGATCACGAATTCGGTCTTGGTGGCATAGGTGGGCGTGGCCATGACGAAATAGTAATAGGCCGCAACCACCGTTGGCAGCAGGACGAAAAACGCCAGCCGTGTGGCCAGCAATATCAGCTTGCGCCGCCGCCTGCGGGTGATATCGCGCTGGATGGCGAGGATCTCGCTGGCGCGATGTTCCTCGGTCATCATATCGGCGGGCGAGGGTGTCGCGGTGGCGACGGCCATCGCATTCGTTTTGGTCAGGCTGCGTTTGGGCGGCACGGCGGGCAGGTTTTCGGTTTTGCCCGGTTTGACCAGCGACAGGATATTGGAGCGGTCCAGCGGGTCGATGCCCTTGCGACGCAGCAGCAGCACCGCCTCGAAATCCGAGGTCGCCGCGATATTGTGCTTTTGCGCCATACGGCGGGCAAGGCGTAGCTGACGACCGGTCAGGCCTTCCTTGCGGATGGCCTCGATCTCTTCCTCCAGCGTCAGCTCGTCCTTGCCGAGAACCTGCTCGGCCTCGGCTTCCTGCTGCATCCGCTGGGCATCGGCAAATTTCATATCGCCGAACCCGTCATCATGCTGTTCGAAAATGGCGGCCGGATCCTTGGCTGCGTCCTTTTCCTCCATCGCGCCCAAAGCGGCATTGCGGGGCCGCTCCGGCTGCGGTTTGGCCGGTTGCGCGGCATCCCGCGACAGGGTCGCGTCGGTTTGGGGCGCACTGGTTAGGGCGGCGTCGGGCGTTCCTGCGGGGGCTGCGACCGGCGTGGCTTTGGCCTGAAGCGCGTGACGGCGGATGCGATATTTGGTGGTCCTAGGCTGTGTAGTCATACATCCGCTTCGCTTCTTCCAGAGTGTCGAACATATAAAGTTGGCCATCGCGGAGCACGGCAGCCGTCCGACAGAATTTCTCTAATGTCTCGGCTTGGTGCGAGACGACGATCACCGTCGAGCGTTGCAACCTTTCGCGCAGGATGGACCCTGCCTTGCGGTTGAACACCACATCGGTGGTCGAGGGCATTCCCTCGTCAATCAGGTAAATATCGAATTCCAGAGCCAGCAGCAGCGAGAAGGTGAACCGCGCTTTCATGCCCTGACTATAGGTGCCGACCGGCATATCGAAATATTCGGCAATGCCGCAAAGCCAGCGGCAGAAGGCCTCGACGTAATCGGGGTCGAGACCGTAGAGCTGCGCGATGAACCGCGCGTTTTCGCGGGCGGTGTGTTTGGTGACCACGCCGCCCATGAATCCCAGCGGAAAGGACACGCGGCAGGTTTTGCGAATCGTGCCTTCGTCGGGCTTTTCCAGACCGGCCATCATGTTGATAATGGTGGTCTTGCCGGTGCCGTTGGGGGCAAGGATGCCAAGCGAATTGCCCAGCTCCACACGGAAGCTGGCGCGATCAAGGATGACTTTGCGCTGCTTGCCCGTCCAGAAGGACTTGCTGACATTTTCAAACTCGAGCATTTCCCTCCCACCCCTGGTTGTGACGCTCTGCGACGGTCGGCTCGTCTTACAACTAGCTTATCGTCGTTAACAAAGCTCCTAAGATCACAATCGGGCAAGATTATGTCGGGTTGGCCGAAATATATGCGGTGTAATTTTGCTATTGTTCACGCAGAGGCAACGACGACGCGGATCTTTGCATTTTGCGTCGCGCGAGCGATTCGGTTTGCCTAGCGGTCCAGTGCATCGCGCAGGCGGTAATAATGGAGGGCGAGGGTGCCATAGAGGGGATGCAGCCCGTAGAGGGGCATCTGGGTCATTTTGGTCTGGACCGGCAGCGGCATCGGGCGTCCGGTCAGGAAATGTTCGGCAATGCGTTGGCCTAGCGCCGTGGCCAGCGCCACCCCCCGCCCGTTGAAACCCGTGGCCGCAAAAAGACCGGGGGCAGGGGTCACAAGCCGTATCCGGTGGTCGGGGGTCATCGCGATACGCCCGTACCAGTAATGCTCCATCGTCAGGCCCGCACCATAGAGGCGGCGGATCTCGGCTTCGATCATGCGGAAGCGCCGCGGGCCCTCGGGGGCGGTGAAATCGCCGCGTCCGCCCAGCAGCAGCCGGTTTTCCGGCCCCAGCCGGAAATAGGTGCCGACCCGCCGCGCTTCAGAGACGGGGGTGCGGCGGGGCAGGATACGGGCGCGCTCTGACGTGCTGAGCGGTCGTGTCGCGATCTGGAAACTATGCGCGGGCAGTGTCGCGCGGCTCAGCCCGCGATGCAGATCCGGCGGGGTGTAGCGGTTGGTGGCCAGCAGCACGCGCTCGGCTGTGACCTGCGCGCCCTCGGGCAGGGTGGCGACCCAGTGGCGGCCCTGCCGTGCTATGCTGCACACCGGCGAACGGGCATAGATCTGCACGCCTGCGGCCAAGGCCGCAGCGGTCAGGGCGCGCACCAGTTTCAGCGGGTGCAGCTGGCCGGCGCGCCGGTCGATCCAGCCGCCCTTGAACCGGTGGCTGCCGGTATGCGCGGCCATCGCCTTGGCGTCGAGCCAACCGACATCGGCCCCGCGGGCCTGCCATTCGGACATGCGCCGTTCCAGTGCCGGAAGAAGCACCTGTTTGTCTGCCGCCTGAATCCAGCCGGTGCGCTCGGCATCGCAGTCCAGCCCGAGCCGCGCGACCAGATCGAAGAGCATGGTCGCGGTCGATCCGGCAAACTCTGTCGCTTCCGGCCCGAAGAGGCGGTCCAGCGTGTCGGGGTCGTCCTTCAGGCCGGGAATGACCTGCCCGCCATTGCGCCCCGAGCCGCCCTCACCGGGATCTGCCGCTTCGAGAAGGGTTACCGCCGTGCCCGCTTCGGCCAGATGCAGGGCGGTGGACAGGCCCTGCAAGCCGCCGCCGATCACCAGCACATCGCTGTGCAGGCTCTCTTGCAGGGCGGGCAGGACTGGCCCTGCGGGGGCGGTGGCGGACCAGAGCGATGACATCGGCATGGGGCAGGCTTTCGGCTGTGTTCCGGTGCAGATTGGGCAGGGTCTTCGCCAATGTCGAGCCGGATCGGCGGTTTCGCATGGCTGTGCCGGAGTCCGGGCCGAGCCTGCCCAATTCGGGAGCAGTTCAACGAAAAACCCCGGCCATTGGCCGGGGCAGTTCGGACAGATAGGGCGGTTGGTCCTAGATCTTCTCGCGGCCAATCGCGAAGATACAGGCCAGCGTGATCAGCGCCGCAGCCCCCATATAGTAGCCCACATAGGCCAGCCCGTAATTGGCCTGCAGCCATGTTGCGGCATAGGGGGCAAGCGAGGCGCCTACGATGCCGGCAAAGTTGAAGGTGATCGACGAGCCGCTATAGCGCACGCGGGTCGGGAACGGGGCGGCCAATGCGGTGCCGATCAGGCCGTAGGTCAGGCCCATCAGCATCATCGACAGCGTGACGAACAAGAGGATCGCGCCTTCATTGGCCACCATCAGAACCGGCACGAGGAAGGAGAAGGCGGCGATCAGGATGGTGGTGACAATCAGCACCTCGCGGCGCCCGAAACGCTCGGCCGCAAGCCCTGCAACAGGGATCGCCAACCCGAAGATGATGGCGCCCCAGAGCTGCATCACCAAGGCGTCCGTGAAGGGGATTTCCAGCACTTTCACGTTATAGGACAGCAGATAGGCCGTGCCGATATAGAACAGCACGAAGGTCACCATCGCCACGAATGTGCCAAGGAAGATCGACAGTTTGTGATTGGCAAAGAGTTCGAACACCGGCACCGCCACACGTTCGTCCTTCTCGATCGCCTCCTGGAATGCGGGGGTCTCGGTGATCGACAGGCGCACCCACATCCCGATCACCACCAGCGCGATGGAGGCGACGAAGGGAATGCGCCAACCCCAGCCAAGCAACTGTTCTTTCGGCATGAATTGCAAAAGCAGCCAGAACAGGCCCGACGACAGGAACAGACCCACCGGCGCGCCCAGCTGCGGGAACATACCATACCAGTTCTTCTTGCCCTCGGGGGCGTTTTCGGTGGCCATCAGCACCGCCCCGCCCCATTCGCCGCCCAGACCGAAGCCCTGGCCAAAGCGGCACAGCGCCAGCAGAAGCGGCGCGGCGACCCCGATCTGCGCATAGGTCGGCAAAAGCCCGATGACGACGGTCGAGACGCCCATCGTCAGCAACGCCGCCACCAGCGTGGCCTTGCGTCCGATCCGGTCGCCGAAATGGCCGAACACGACCGCGCCCATAGGCCGTGCGAAGAACGCGATGGAGAAGGTCGCGAAAGAGGCCAGCAGAGCGGTCATGCCGTCTTCATTGGGGAAGAACAGCGTGGGGAAGACCAGCACGGCGGCGGTTGCATAGACGTAGAAATCGAAGAATTCGATCGTGGTCCCGATCAGGCTGGCCAGCAAAACCTTGCCCGCCGAGTTTCTGGCGGGGGCTTTTGCGTCGGCGAAGCCATTGGCTGAGGATATGTCCGACATTTTATTTCTTATTCCAGTGTGTATTGTTTGCAAAATTGCTAACCTTGGCGGGTTATCGGAATAAAAGAGTCTCTGTAACCCGCTATTTTGTGAGCATGCGCACAATATTGCCGTCCGTTGCGCGCCTTCTCGCGGCAAAGGGGAGCCCTCCGCGCAAGATTGCCCTGCGCGGTGTTCGTGTCGGAGATAGGGGGGTTAGCGTTTTTTGCGCCGCTGGACGTTGCCGCCGCGTTGGCCGGGGCGGCCTGCGGTGGATCTGCCGCGGGCATTGGTGGCGGCGTCAGAGGCCTCTTCCACCGCCGATTGCCGCGCCATCGGGTCATCCGAGACGGCCAGCTCTACCGCCTCAAGCCGCTTGACCTCGTCGCGCAGGCGGGCGGCTTCCTCGAATTCAAGGTTCTCGGCGGCCTTGCGCATCTCGGCGCGCAGGCTGTCCAGATGCGCCTGCAGGTTCGCCCCCGGTTTGACCTTATCGACCTTGGCGGTGACACGCGACATATCGGTGTCGCCCTGATAAAGCCCCGCGAGCACATCCTCGACATTCTTGCGCACGGTTTGCGGGGTGATGCCATGTTCCTCGTTATAGGCGATCTGCTTGGCACGGCGACGCTCGGTCTCGTCGATGGCGGCCTGCATCGAGCCTGTGATCTTATCGGCATACATGATCACGCGGCCATCGGCGTTCCGCGCCGCACGGCCCACCGTCTGGATCAGTGAGGTGGTGGAGCGCAGGAAGCCTTCCTTATCGGCATCCAAGATCGCCACCAGCCCGCATTCGGGAATATCCAGACCCTCGCGCAGAAGGTTGATGCCGATCAGCACGTCAAAGGCGCCAAGCCGCAGATCGCGCAGGATCTCGATGCGTTCGATGGTGTCGATATCGCTATGCATATAGCGCACCCGCACACCCTGTTCGTGCAGATATTCGGTCAGATCTTCGGCCATACGCTTGGTCAGCGTGGTGACCAGCGTGCGCAGCCCCTTCGCCGCGACCAACCGGATCTCATCCAGAACGTCATCGACTTGGGTCTCGACAGGGCGGATCTCGATCACCGGATCCAGAAGCCCCGTCGGGCGGATCACCTGTTCGGCGAAGATACCACCTGTCTGCTCCATCTCCCATTTGCCGGGGGTGGCCGAGACAAAGACCGACTGCGGGCGCATGGCGTCCCATTCCTCGAACTTGAGGGGCCGGTTATCCATGCAGGACGGCAGGCGGAAGCCATGTTCGGCCAGCGTGAACTTGCGCCGGTAGTCGCCGCGATACATGCCGCCGATCTGCGGCACGGTGACATGGCTTTCATCGGCAAAGACGATCGCATTATCGGGGATGAACTCGAACAAAGTGGGCGGCGGCTCGCCCGGTGCGCGGCCCGTGAGATAGCGCGAGTAATTCTCGATCCCGTTGCAGACGCCCGTGGCCTCCAGCATCTCGAGGTCGAAATTGGTGCGCTGTTCCAGCCGCTGGGCTTCCAGAAGCTTGCCCTCGTCATTGAGTTGCTTGAGCCGCAGCCCCAGCTCTTTCTTGATGCCCTTGGTCGCTTGGTTCAGCGTCGGGCGCGGCGTGACATAGTGGCTATTGGCGTAGATCCGGATCTGGTCGAAACTGTCGGATTTCGCCCCCGTCAGCGGATCGAATTCGGTGATCGCCTCAAGCTCTTCGCCAAAGAAGGCAAAGCGCCATGCGCGGTCCTCAAGGTGAGCAGGCCAAAGATCGACCGTATCGCCCTTCACTCGGAAGGACCCGCGCACGAAGGCCGCATCAAGGCGTTTATACTGCTGCGCCACCAGATCGGCGAGGAACTTGCGCTGCTCGTAAAGCTCGCCCACCTTCAGATCCTGCGTCATGGCGGAATAGGTCTCGACCGAGCCGATACCATAGATACAGGACACCGAGGCCACGATGATTACATCGTCACGTTCCAGCAGCGCCCGCGTGGCCGAGTGGCGCATCCGGTCGATCTGCTCGTTGATCTGGGATTCCTTCTCGATATAGGTGTCCGAGCGCGGCACATAGGCCTCGGGCTGGTAGTAGTCGTAATAGGACACGAAATATTCGACGGCATTCTCGGGGAAGAAGCCCTTGAACTCGCCATACAGCTGGGCGGCCAGCGTCTTGTTGGGCGCAAGGATGATCGCGGGACGCTGGGTCTCTTCGATGATCTTGGCCATGGTGAAGGTCTTGCCCGTGCCCGTCGCCCCCAGCAGCACCTGATCGCGCTCGTTGTCCCGCACGCCCTGAGACAGCTCGGCAATGGCCGTGGGCTGGTCGCCTGCGGGCGAGAATTCCGAATGCATGACAAAGCGCCGACCGCCTTCCAGCTTGGGCTTGGTCAGCACATCGGGGCGTTCGGTGGGCAGATTGGTGTTGTTATGGGGCATGAACCTCTACCTATCGGGGACGCCCATAGATGTGGCATAGGCGGCGGGGCTTTCAAGTGGATAAGCCCGATCAGGGGAAAAATGTTCACGATATTTCCCCGTTTTTTCCAGCCGCCGCCCGCAGCGGGCAGGGCGGGGCGATCTTACAGCAGACGGGCAGAGAGCGCCGCCGGATTCTGGCTGAGATACCAGTCAAGCTGCGCCCAGCCCTGCGCGGTATTGCGCAGGATATAGGCACGGTTTTCGGGGAACTGACCGGCCCGCCAGAGCGTGAGCAGCGCGCGGGTCACGACGCGGGCGAAGACCAGATGCGGCAACAGGCGGCGCTCGGCCTTGGAAAGCGGGGCATGGGCAATATGGCCCTCGAAAAGGCGGGTCGGTCCGGCAAACATCCCGTCCTGTCCCTGTTCGGCGGCATCGCGAGGCAGCTGGTTGAGCATGGCGGTCGACAGGTCGATGGCCACAGCCGTTTCGACCACATCGCCGAAATCGATGATGCCGGTGATTGGTTGCGCCTTGCGGCGGTCAACCAGCAGGTTCGAGCGGCTGAAATCATTATGCAGGATTTGCCGCGGCAGGGCCTCGATGTCGTCGCGCAGGGACAGGATCTGGCGAAAGGCACGGGTCAGGGCACTTCGCTGACTTTGGTCAGGCACGTGGTCCAGAAGCTCTGCCAGCCTCGGCAGGTGCCGGATATCCCATGCCAGCTGGCGGGCGGCAAAGGGGTGGCGGAAATCGCTCATGGCCAGCCGTAGCTTGGCGTTCATTTCGCCAATCCGGTATTGTTCGGGGCCAAGCGGGGGCAGAGTGTCGAGCAGATCGCCCTCAAGATAGGTCATCATCCGCGCATGCCTTACCCCGTCGGCCAGCGGCAAAGCCACAAGCGCGGCACCATTCAGCGCGGGCACAATCTGCGGCACAGGCAGATCGGGGGCGTGGCGGTTCAGATGGGCGAGCGTCTGGATCTGAAGGTCGAGTTCGGCGGGTGGCTCTGCCGGATTGGCGATCTTGAAGATCAGCCTGCGATCCTGTTGGCGGAGCGCGAATGTATCGTCCTTTTCGGTGTCCAGCCGCGTGATATCGCCGGATAGGCCCCAGAGCTCCCGCGCCAGACGGGCGGCGTGTTCCGGCCCGACCGTCTGACAGCGGGTCGAGAGCGACCCGAGGTCGATCCTTTCCGGCGCGCCTGTCGCAGGCAAAGCGGCAAGCGGGCCGGAAACAGGGGGGAGGCAGGGATCGGGGTTGGACAAGGCGGGCTCCGTCCTGAGGTCTAGGGGCTGGCGTGCAAGGCAAGGTCTTCGCGTGCATCGCGGCTGGTGCGGGGGATGGCGCGATTGATGTCCGCCAGATAGTCTCCGCGCGGGTCGGGGCTTCGCGGGCGGTCGGCGCGGTCCTGCAATCCCGCATCGACGATCTCGCGATAGCTGCGGGCCGCGCGTTGGGAAATGGCGTTACGGGTGGCGGCATCGGCTTTGCTGGCAAGGGAAAGCTCGGCCCTCGCCTTATGGGGCATGCCGTTGAACTGCGCTCGCAAGCCTCGGGCGAGGCTGGTATAATCGGGGTCGATAAGCCGTTGCAGGCGCTCGATATCCCACCATTGATCGGGGTCGGTATGGTGGGCGGGCTGGCTCCAGCCTTTGGGCAGATCGGTATCGAGCCAGACCGGAATGAAGCCCGACAGGCAGGGCGAGGCAAGGCTGACCCAGATCTCGCGCGGGGTCTGCGGCGTGGCTGGCAGGGCCACGATCATCGAAGCGGCGGTTTCCGAACCGGAACTGGCGCTGACCCCATGCATGCAGACACAGGCCTGGCCGCCCGCCGCCGGATGCCGGTCCGGATCGCCGCCATGATCGCGTAGCACGTCGATCATCTCGGTCAGCCCGATCCCGCCCTTGGGCAGGCCCGCCACTTTGGCGCGCGACATGGCAAGCCGCGCATGGCAGGCGGGCAGATTGGCGCGGGTGCTATCGGTATAGGCGCGCGCCCAGTCAAAGGGCGTGCCTGCCGGATGCCAGCCCTGTTCAGTGGCAAAAGCCTCGGCCTGATCCGAGATCAGGTCATAATCGCGCCCGATCGAATAGACATTGGAAATGGCGGCCCATTGCGTGACCTTGCGGGCCACCCAATGGCGGCCCGCGCTTTCCACCACCCAGCCTGAGCGGCCATCGGCCAGCAGGAAGGCGTTGTGATAGACCATCTCGCGGGTCAAAGCGGCATGGCCCCCCTGACCATAGGTCTCGATCAATCCGGTCAGCACCTTCAGTCCCTCATCGGCATCACGGGCGCGTTCCAGCGTGAGGCGCAGGAGGTCCATGCCCAGAAGGTTCGGCCCCCCATCGGCCGCCAGCCGCGACCAGACGGCCTCATTGCCGATGGTCAGCCCATGTTCGTTGACCCCATGCTCGAACCCCCAGATCCACCACGGGCGCGAGCCGATGCAGGCATAGGTCTGCCCGACCTGCGGCAGGTCGATATAGGTGGCCTGCACGCGGGCATCAGGGGCATGGCGCGCGGCCTCCACCTTCGTCAGATATTGCGCCTCATTCGGCGCGCGGTCCGAGTTCTTGGCAAAATAGCTGCGCCCGTCTTGGGTCAGGCTGCCCAGAACCAGTATTGTGTCGCACATGGGGCCTCCTTAGCCGAGCTTGGTCACATGGACCTGCGGCAGGCGGCCCTGATTCCACTTGCCTTCGATCGCGCGCTCGACCTGAGCGGCCAGTTGCAAAAGCAACCCGTCATTGCCTTGGGCGGCATGGATCTGCATCCCCAAGGGCAACCCATTGGCATGAACGGCCAGCGGCAGCGACATACCAGGGGTGCCACAAAGATTGTTGAGCGGCGTATAGGCGAAGAACCCCCAGAGGTTCTCGAACCAGTCTAGCGCCGAAGGGTTATCGGTGGTGGTCAGATATTCGGTGGTGCCGATGGTGGGGGTCTCGCGCGCGGTGGTGGGGGTCAGCAGGATGTCCCATTCCTGAAAGGCTGCGCCGAAGGCTCGGGCGGTCTCGTTGAAATCCAGCTGCATATCGGCGCGGGTCGTATAGCTGATATCCTTGCCCTGTTCCCAGATGCGGATGTTCATCGGCTCGAAAAGGTCTTCGGGGGGCTTCTCCAACCCCTTCATCCGCAAGAGGTTATTCACCACCTGCGCGAAATTCGAGATATAGCAGGTGGTCTGGGCGGCATAGGCTTTGGCGAAATCCACCTTGGGGGTGACGAACTCCACATAATGGCCGAGGCTCTCGAAGAACTCCGCCACGCGGATGAGTTCGGCTGCAATATGGGGCGTGGCCGCATAGGGTCCCCATTCATGCGAGACAGCAATCTTCAGCCGCCGCGGGTCATTCTGGATCTGTTCCAGGAAGGGCGTCTCGGGGTGCCAGAAGGGCATGAATTCTCCCGGCGCTCCGCCACGGCAGTGGTATACAAAGGCAGCGGTGTCGCGCACCGTGCGCGAGATGCAGCCCTGCGTCGAGACCACCGAGGAGAAATCGGAATTGGCGGGCGCAATCGAGAAGGTCCCGCGCGACGATTTCAGCCCGATCGCCCCGCAGCAGCCGGCGGGAATCCGGATCGAGCCACCCCCATCGGTGCCATGCGCAAGCGGCAAAACGCCCGCGCCCACCATCACCGAAGACCCCGCAGAAGATCCGCAACTGGTGAACCCCGTGTCCCAAGGGTTGCGGGTGACATAGACGGCAGGGTTCTCGGCCGAGCTACAGCAGCCGAATTCCGGCGTTGTGCTGCGCCCGATGATATTCAGCCCCGCCTGTTTGATCTTCGTGGTCAGAAAGGCGTCTTTCTCGGGCCGGTTGCCTTTCAGGTAAAGCGAGCCCTGTTCCTGCAGCCGCCCCGCGACTGTCGGCCCCAGATCTTTCATCAGGAAGGGCAGCCCCGCGAAGGGGCCTTGGGGATTGGTGCCATGTCCCGCGCTATCGGCCACGGCATCGTCAAAGACCTCGACAACGCCACAGATTTCGGGATTGACCGCACGGATCGCGTGGGCCGCCTGAGCGGCGACCTCTTCGGCGGTGACATCGCCCGCACGGATAAGCTGGGCCAGCCCCAGCCCGTCATGGGCGTACCATTCGTCCCAACTCATTGTAAGGGAGGCGTCTATTGTGTCGGTCATGCGGGTCTCCGGCGCTTGGTGGCAAGCAGGCCCTGCCAGCCCCTGAGCGGGGAGGTACAGGTGCCAGTGGCATGGGGGATATGCGGAGAGGGAGCGATTGTTCTGCCCCCGATCCTGTCTCTCTATCGACGCTACAAAATTGTCGACAATAATCAATGTCAAAAATTTTGGCCTGTTTTACAGAACGGTTCTGCCACGGCCTGCAGATTTGGCATCAGTGAGAGATTTTTTGTTAAGGTGCTGAAAAGATTGCCGAATAGATTGAATTTATAAGGTGTATTATGGAGGCCTATGGCAAAATATTCCCTGAATAAATCTGCCTAAATAATAATCTTGATTATCATATATGTATGATATGGTTTGATTTTTACGCCGCGATCCTCGGGCATCCCTTTGACCGATCACATAAAATTTGAGCTTTTGAGAACTGGGGCTTGCTTGGAGAAAAGATCTGCCCTTACCCTGAACGAGTGATTGTCGACAATCACCAACAATCCAAAGCACGACGTCCAACAGGAGATCATCATGTTTCTTCCGAAGTCTTCTTCGGGGCTGCTCAAGGGTGCGCTGGTATCAGTGCTTTTGGGAGCCAGCTCTGTCGCCGCCCATGCCGAAACCACCATTACCGCCGTGATGAATGCGCCCCTGCGCGCGCTCGATCCGGCGATCAGCACGGCCTATATCCTGCGCAATTACGGCTATATGGTCTATGACACGCTGCTGGCGCGCGACGAGGCGGGCAAGGTCCAGCCGCAGATGGCCAGCTGGGCGGTTTCGGAGGACGGGCTGACCTATACGTTCACCCTGCGCGACGGGCTGAAATGGCATGATGGCACGCCGGTGACGGCGGCGGATTGTGTGGCCTCGATCGCGCGTTGGGATCAGGTCGACAAGACCGGTCAGGTGATGGCCAAGCTGATGAGCGCAATGGAGGTCGTGGACGATAAATCCTTCACCATGACCTTTGCCGAACCGACGGGGATCGCGCTTCTGGCGCTATCGAAGCCCTCGGGGATTGCGCCTTTCATGATGCCCAAGGCCGTGGCCGAGACGCCGATTTCCACGCCGATCACCTCGACCATCGGCTCCGGCCCGTTCAAATTCGACAGCGCGTCCTATCAGCCGGGGGTGCAGGCGGTCTTCCTGAAAAACGAGGACTATGTGCCGCGTGACGAACCCTCCAGCGGGATGGCGGGCGGCAAGGTCGTGAAGGTGGATAAGGTCATCTGGACCGCCATGCCCGACCCGATGACCGCCCTGACCGCCATGATGTCGGGCGAGGTCGATTTTGTGGAACAGGTGCAGCAGGATCTTCTGCCGCTGGTCGATGGCAACCCCGATTTCTACACGCAGGCCTTTGCCAAACAGGGCAGCCAGAACCTCGTGCGGCTGAACTGGACGCAACCGCCCTTTGACAACCTCAAATACCGCGAGGCCGCGATGGCCGCCCTTGGCCAGAAACCCATGCTGAACGCGCAGGTGGGCACGGCTGAAGACAGCTCCAGCACCTGTGCCGCCGTCTTCGGCTGTTCGGGTCCCTATGCCACCGACTATAAGGCCGAGGAGATCATCAAGGCCAATCCCGAGAAATCCAAGGAACTGCTGCAAGAGGCGGGCTATGACGGCAAGCCCATCATGCTGATGCAGGCCACCGATCTGGCGTCTCTGGCGCCGCAGGGTCCGGTGATTGCCCAGCAGCTGCGCGATGGCGGCTTCAAGGTGGATGTGGTCGCGATGGATTGGGCCAGTGTCGTGGCGCGTCGCGCGTCCAAGGCGCCGGTGGCCGAGGGTGGCTGGAACATCTTCTCGACGACCAATGTGCTACCCGATGTGGGTGATCCGGTAGGCTTTATCGGCACTGCGGCAGGCGGGGATAGCGCGTGGTTCGGCTGGCCGGATGTGCCGAAGATCGAAGAGCTGCGCGCCTCCTTTGCCGAAGCGCCCGACACCGCGTCTCAGGTGCAGATCGCCAAGGAGATCGACCAGCTGGCCATTGATAACGTCGTGATGATCCCGATGGGGGAATTCGCCAATATCAACGTGGTCTCGGCCAAGCTGCAGGGCATGCCCGAAGCGGAAGCCCCCGTCTTCTGGAATGTGACCAAGTCGGAGTGATCCTGACATGCTGCTGTTCATCACCAAACGTATCCTCTCGGCCATTCCGGTGCTGTTGATGGTCGCGATCATCGTGTTTCTCGTGTTGCGCCTGTCGCCGGGGGATCCGGCGGTGATGATTGCGGGGCCCAATGCGACTCCCGAGCAGCTTGACCAACTGCGCGAGAGCATGGGGCTGACAAAGCCCCTGCTTGAACAGCTGGTGATCTGGCTGGGCAATATGGCCCATGGCGATATGGGCACCTCGTTGATTTCCGGCAAACCCGCGACTGAACTGATCATGGACCGTTTCGGCCCGACGCTGGCGCTGAGCCTCTGCACCGTGGTGCTGGCGATTGCCGTCTCGATCCCGCTGGGCGTAATTGCGGCGTGGCAACAGGGCAAATGGCTGGACCGTCTGGTAATGGCGGGCTCGGTTGTGGGGTTCTCGGTGCCGGTGTTCATTATCGGCTATGTGCTGATACTGGTCTTCTCGCGTATCTTGGGCTGGTTTCCGGTGCAGGGCTACCAGCCGCTGGCCAATGGTTTTGGCGGCTTTATCGAACGGCTGGTGCTGCCCTCCGTCGCACTGAGCTTTCCCTATATCGCGTTGATTGCCCGCATCGTGCGCACCAATGTCATCGAGGTGATGGGCGAGGATTACATCCGCACCGCCCGCGCCAAAGGCTTGCGCGAACGCTCCGTGCTGATGAGCCACGCGCTGGGAAATGCCGCCGTGCCGATCATCACCATCATCGGCGTGTCGATTGCCATGCTGATCGGCGGTGTGGTGGTGACAGAGTCGGTCTTCAATATTCCGGGCCTCGGGCGGCTGGTGCTCGATTCCGTTCTGGCGCGGGATTACACCGTCATTCAGGCCGTGATCCTTTTGTTTTCCGCCATCTATGTGGTGATCAACCTCTGTGTTGACCTCCTGTATGGCGTCTTCGATCCGCGCATCCGTCACTGACCAAGCTCAGGAGGACTTTCATGAAATCCGATACTTCCGCCCTTGATGATGCGCCCCTCAGCCTGCCGGAGATGGAGGGCAATGGCCGGAAATCCGGTCTGATGGCAGCCCTTGGCGGCGTCTTCTCCAGCTGGCCTGCCAAGATTTCCGGCGCGGTGCTGCTGGTCATCGTGCTGATGTCGGTCTTTGCGCCGCTGATCACCGCCCATGACCCGATCCAGCTTGACCCTTCGGTGCGGCTCAAGCCGCCATCGCCCGAGCACCTTCTTGGCACCGACAGCTATGGCCGCGACATGTTCTCGCGCATCATCTACGGGTCACGGATTTCGCTCGCGGTGGGGGCGGGGACGGTGGTGATCTCGATCCTCTTCGGGATGGTGATCGGCGTGCTGACCGGCTATTTCAAATGGATCGATGCGGTGCTCAGCCGTGTGATGGACGGGCTGATGGCCATTCCGGGGGTGCTTCTGGCGGTGGCGCTGGTGGCGATTTCGGGCGGCACGCTGACCACGGTGCTGATTGCGATCTCCATCCCCGAGATCCCCCGCGTGGCGCGGATGGTGCGCGGCGTCATCATGGGGGTGCGCAATGAACCCTATGTCGAGGCCGCCTCGGTTCTGGGCACCTCGATGGGCAAGATGGTCTGGCGGCATATGCTGCCCAATACGGTGGCGCCTTTGCTGGTGCAGGGCACCTATATCTTTGCCGCCGCTATCATGACGGAATCCATCCTGTCCTTTCTGGGCGCAGGCGTGCCGCCCGAAATTCCGTCTTGGGGCAATATGATGGCCGACGGGCGCAAGTTCTTCCTGCTCAAGCCCGAACTGATCTTCTTCCCCGGTGTGATGGTGTCGCTGACCGTGCTGAGCGTGAACATGCTGGGTGATGTGCTGCGCGACCAGCTGGACCCGCGCATGGCGAAACGCCTCTGAAAGGACGTGTTATGAAGGATGAAAATGTTGTGCTCTCGGTCGAGGATGTCAGCATCGACACCCGTCCCAAAGGCGCCCGCCCGATCACCCGCAATATCAGCTTTACCGTGAAGGCCGGAGAGACGGTTTGTGTGGTGGGCGAAAGCGGCTCGGGCAAGTCGATCACCTCTATGGCGGTGATGGGGCTTTTGCCGAAAGACGCGCTGCAGGTCACCACGGGGCGTATCCTCTTGGATGGCGAGGATGTGCTACAGGCCACGCCCGCGCGGATGCGGGCGCTCAGGGCCTCCAAAGTGTCGATGGTGTTTCAGGAACCGATGACCGCGCTTAATCCGGTGAAGACGGTGGGGGACCAGATCGACGAGGTGCTGCGCCTGCATACCAAACTGTCCAAAGCCGAGCGCCGCAAGTCGGTGCTGCAGATGATGGAGCGCGTGCATCTGCCCGATGTCGCGCGCATCTATGGCAGCTATCCGCATCAGCTTTCGGGCGGACAGCGCCAGCGCATCGTGATCGCCATGGCGCTGATCCTGCGGCCGCGTGTGTTGCTGGCCGATGAGCCCACCACCGCGCTGGATGTGACCACGCAGAAGCAGATCCTGAAGCTGATCAAGGAGTTGCAGGAAGAGGAAGGCACGGCGGTTGTTTTTGTCACCCATGACTTCGGTGTGGTCTCGGATATTGCCGACCGGATCGTGGTGATGAACCGTGGCGATCTGGTGGAAACCGGCACGCGCGATGAAATCCTTGCGCGCCCGAAACAGGAGTATACGCGGATGCTGATTTCCTCGGTGCCCTCGATGCAGCCGCGTTTCGCGCCGCTGCCGGATCAGCCCAAGGTGCTGGATGTGATCGGCCTTGCCAAGACCTATGGCAAGGGCAGGACCGAGGTGAAGGCCGCGCAGAACATCAATTTCACCGTCCGCAAGGGCGAGATTACGGGGATTATCGGCGAAAGCGGCTCGGGTAAATCCACCGTGGCGCGCTGTGTGATGCGGCTGACCGACCCCAGCGACGGGGCCGTACGCCTGCAGGGGCAGGACATTGTGCCGATGCGCAATCTGCGCGAGATGCGCCGTCAGGTGCAATATATCTTTCAGGACCCCTACCGTTCGCTCAACCCGCGCCGGACCATCGCGCAATCGCTGATGGAGGGGCTTTTGAACTACGGTATGCCCGAGGCTCAGGCGCGGGCCAAGGCGGCGGCGACGCTTGAGATGGTCAATCTTCCGGCCTCGGTGATGGACCGCTATCCGCATCAGTTCTCGGGCGGGCAGCGCCAACGGATTGCCATTGCGCGGGCCATCGTGATGGAGCCGGATCTGTTGATCGCGGATGAGGCGGTCTCGGCGCTGGATGTGTCGGTGCAGGCGCAGGTGCTGGATCTGCTGGAGGATATCCGCGACCGCACCGGCGTGTCGGTGCTGTTTATCACCCATGATCTGCGGGTAGCTGCGCAGATCTGTAACGCGCTTGTGGTGATGCAGAAGGGGCAGATCGTCGAACAGGGTGCCACGCGGGATGTGCTGATGGCCCCCTCGCATCCCTATACCCGCGCGCTGATCGAGGCCGCCCCTGCGCCCGCGTGGGATTTCCAGAACTTCCGCCCGCTGTTGCGGGCCGTTTGAGAGGAGAAGCCATGCGTGTGCTGCTTGCCGGTTTCCAGCATGAGACCAATACGTTCGCCAAGGATCGCGCCGATATGGCGGCCTTTGAACATGGCGGGGGGTTTCCCGCGCTCTGCCGAGGGGCGGGGATCACTGAGGTGATGACCGAGACCGTCAACCTGCCCGCCGCCGGTTTCCTGCGCGCGGCCAAAGCGGCAGGGGTCGAGGTGGACCCTCTTTTATGGGCGATGGCGGTGCCCTCGGGTCCGGTGACGCGCGGCTGTTACGAGGCCATCGCGGGCGAGATTTGTGATCTGATCACCGCAGCCCTGCCCGCCGATGCGGTCTATCTGGACCTGCATGGCGCGATGTGTGCCGAACATATCCCCGATGGCGAGGGCGAGCTGATCGAACGTATCCGCCAGATCATCGGGCCGGATCTGCCGCTGGTTGTCAGCCTTGACCTGCATGCCAATGTGACCCGCCGGATGGTCGGGATGACCGATGCCTTGGTGGCCTATCGGACCTATCCGCATGTGGATAGCGCCGATACGGGGGCGGCGGCCTTTGATCTCTTGCAAAAGCGGGTGGCCTTGGGGCGGCCTTTCGCGCGGGCGATGGCGGCGCCGGACTATATGATCCCCATCTGCTGGCAATCCACGATGAATGCGCCCGCCGACGGGCTTTATGCCGCTCTGCCGCAGATCGAAGAGGACACGGGCGCGATCAGCCTGTCCTATGCGATGGGCTTTCCGGCGGCGGATTTCGACGAATGCGGCCAGCTGATCTGGGCCTATGGCGCGACACCCCCTGAGGCCGAGGCCGCTGTGGCAGCGCTTCTGGCTCGGGTCGAGGCCGCCGAAAGCGCTTTCCAAGGCACGCTTTACACGCCGGAGGGGGCCGTGGCCCATGCGCTTGAGCGCACCGCAGTTGGCTGCGCGCCGGTGGTGATTGCCGATGCACAGGACAATCCCGGAGCAGGCGGTAGTTCGGATACGACCGGTCTGATCAAGGCGCTTCTGGCGGCGGATGTGCCCGATGCGGCAGTGGGGGTGCTGTGGGACCCGAAGGCCGTAGAGCTCGCGCATCAGGCGGGCGAGGGGGCCGAGGTTGCGCTGTCTCTTGGTGGCCATAGCGATGTCGAGGGCGATAGCCCTTTGCACGCCAGCTTTACGGTCGAGCATCTGTCGGACGGGCAGTTGCGTACGCTTGGCCCCTATTATGGCACGCGCGAGATGCATCTTGGCCCTGCTGCCTGCCTGCGCCTTAGGGGCGTGCGGATCGTGGTGGCCAGCCAGAAGGCGCAGATGGCCGACCGCGAAATGTTCCGCTTTGCAGGCATTACCCCCGAGACGACCCCGATCCTTGTCGTCAAAAGCGCCATCCATTTCCGTGCCGATTTTGCCCCGATTGCGGGTGAGATCATCACCGCCACCGCTCCAGGCGCGATGATGATGCGCGCCACCGACTGGCAGTGGGCGCATCTGCGCGATGACCTGCGGCTGATGCCCGAAGGCCCGACGCAAGCCGAACATCGGGCCGAACACCTTGCGGCGCTCCGCCTTCCTGCCTGATCCGCTTGCCAGAATGGGGTCCTGATGACGATGACCGATATCCGCTCGCCGCATATGTCGCGCAGCCTCTCTGTAACCAAACCCGCAGCCCGCAGCCCGCGGGGTATCGTCACGGCGCAAAACCGCCATGCGGCCCAGATCGGCGCGGATATTCTGGCCAAAGGGGGCACGGCGGTGGATGCCGCCATTGCGACCTCTTTCGCGCTGGGGGTGCTGGAGCCGTGGATGAGCGGGATCGGCGGGGTGGGGGCCATTCTGATACGTCCCGACGGCAAGGGCGTCACGGCGATCGATGCGGGGGCGGTGTCTCCGGCGGCGCTGGACCCGCAGGATTTTCCGCTGGTCGAGGGGAAGGATGGCGATCTGTTCGGTTGGCCCAATGTGTTGGAAGACCGTAATGTGGTCGGGGCGAAATCCATCTGTGTTCCGGGGCTTCTGCGGGGGGTGCAGGCGGCGCATGAACGTTTTGGCCGCCTGCCCTGGGCCGATCTGGTGGCCCCAGCGCAGACGCTGGCGCAAGACGGGCTGGTGGTGGATGCCCATGTTACCGCATGGGCGGCGCAGGAAATGGGACGTCTCCGCCGCAACGAGGCTTTGGCCGCGTGGTTCCTGCCCGAGGGCCTGCCGCCTGTTGCCCCTGCGGCGGTGGCGGGGCGTGTGACACGGCTGCACAATCCTGCTTTGGCCGAAACCCTTGCGGTGATCGCCAAGGAAGGGGCGCAGGCGCTGTATCACGGGCCGGTTGCCAAAGCACTATGCGCCGATATCCAGACCTTGGGCGGCTATCTGGACTGCGCGGATCTGGCGGGGTTCCGGGCCGAGATTTCGCCCGCCGCCACGGCCCCCTTCCGCGACCGCAAGGTGCATTTCGTGCCGGTTCTCAATGGCGGGGTCACGGTGGCCTTGGCCCTGCGCTATTTCAACGAGACACCGCCGGATGGGGCGGCGGTTCCATCGCCGCAAGGCTGTCTGGCCAGTGCCCAGGCGCTGGCGCGGGCATGGGCGCATCGCTTCAGCGAAATGGGCGACGGGGCCGAACGTAGCCTGCCCAGTTGCACGACCCATTTCAGCGTGGTCGATGCCGAGGGCATGTGTGTCTCGATGACGCAGACGCTTCTGTCGCTATTCGGCTCGGCGGTGCTGTCGCCTTCGACGGGGATCTTGCTCAATAACGGGGTGAACTGGTTCGACCCGCGGGCGGGACGGGTCAATGGTCTTGCGCCTGCCACCAAGGCGCTGGCCAATTATGCGCCGATGATGATGACAGGGGCGGGCGAGACCGTGGCGATTGGCGGCTCCGGCGGGCGCAAGATCCTGCCCGCCATCTATCAGGTGCTGATCCATCTGGTCGATCATGGCTATGGCCTGCATGACGCGATTGCCGCCCCCCGCTACGACCTTTCCGCCCCGCCGGTTCTGGTGGCGGATGCGCGGCTGGGGCAGCCCACCATCAGGACGCTTGCGGCGGCATTCGATCTGGTGCTGGCCGACCGCGAGATCCAGCCCAACAGCTTTACCACTTTGGGCGCGGTGCGCCGCCAGCACGGGCCCGATGGGCCGGTCAATGAAGGCATGGCCGAGCCGTGGCACCTTTGGGCCGAGGCGGTGGTCGAAGGCGCGCCGCTAATGCCTGTTCCCCCCTGCCGAGGAGAGATCTGATGAAAGACATGCCGACCGATCCGGCCCTCTGGGCTTGGCCCGCCACCCGTCTGGCCGCTGCGATCAAGGCGCGCGCACTTAGCGCCCGCGAGGTGGCGCAGGCCCATATCGACCGTGTCGAGGCGGTCAATGGCCAGATCAATGCCATCGTCGATTTCCAGCCCGAAAAGACCTTGGCCGCAGCCGATGCGGTGGATGCAAGGCTTGCGCGCGGGGACGAGGCAGGCTGTCTTGCGGGGGTGCCGGTAACGATCAAGGTCAATGTCGACCAGACCGGCTATGCCACGACCAACGGGCTGAAGGCGCAGCAGGCCCTGATCGCCCGAAGCAATAATCCGGTGGTGGAAAGCTTTCTGGCGGCGGGGGCGGTCTCGTTGGGGCGCACCAATACGCCTGCCTTCAGCTATCGCTGGTTCACCAATAACCTGCTGCACGGGGCGACCCATAACCCGCGCAAGAAAGGCCTGACGCCGGGGGGCTCTTCAGGCGGCGCGGGGGCGGCGGTGGCGGCGGGTCTGGGAGCGATCGGTCATGGCACCGATATTGCGGGTTCGGTGCGCTATCCGGCCTATGCCTGCGGTGTGCACGGGCTGCGCCCCTCTGTCGGGCGGGTGGCTGCGTGGAATGCTTCCGGCCCCGACCGCACGATTGGCGGGCAGATCATGGCGGTCTCGGGGCCGCTGGCCCGTAACGTGGCCGATCTGCGGCTGGCCTTTCAGGCGATGCTGCGTCCCGACCCTTGCGATCCTTGGGCCGTGCCTGCGCCGTTTCACGGCCCGCAACTGCCCAGGCGCGCGGCGCTCTGCACCCATCCGGAAGGGGCGCAGACCGCGCCCGAACTGGTGGCCGAACTCCATGCGGCGGCGGACCGCCTGCGGGAGGCGGGCTGGCAGGTGGAGGCGCTTGACACCCTGCCGGATCTGGCTTCGGCGGTGCCCTTGCAACTGACGCTGTGGATGGGCGACGGGTATGACGGGCTTCTGGCCAGCGCCCGGGCCGAGGGGGATCGCGGCGCTTTGGCCGCCCTTGAAGGGCAGGCAGAGTTTGTCAGGTCCCTCGGGCCTGACTGCATCGCCAAGGCCCTGACCGCACGCATGGCGATTGCGCGGGACTGGGGGCTGTTTATGGCCCGCTATCCGGTGCTGCTTTTGCCGCCTTCGGCAGAGCTGCCTTTTGCCGATAATCTTGATCTGGTGGATGAGGCCTCGTATAGGCGGGTCTGGGCGGCGCAGATGTCGATGATCGGCCTGCCGGTCACCGGACTTCCCGCGTTGACGCTGAACACCGGCCTGCTGGCGGATGGCACGCCGGTCGGGGTGCAGATCGTGGCCGGCAAGTTCCGTGAGGATATCGCGCTGGAGGCGGCAGAGGCAATCGAGGCCAGAGGCAAGCGGGTCTCGGTCGCACTGCCCTGACAGGATCTGCCGGTCACATATCCGGCGCCGTGTAGAAAGAGACGCTATGACATTGAAAAACCTGCGCCCCGTCACGCGGCAATCGACCGAAGCCATTGTTATCGACAATTTGCGTGCCTTCATTCTGTCGGGCGAGGTCGCCGCGGGCGGGCGGCTGACCGAGGCCGCGATGTCCGAACAGCTGGGGGTCTCGCGGGCGACGCTGCGTATGGCTTTGCACCGGTTGGCGGGGGAGGGGCTGATTGAACAGATCCCCTATACCGGCTGGCAGGTGGCGCAGCTGTCGCAGCAGGATATCTGGGAAATCTGGACCCTGCGCGGCGCGCTGGAAAGCCTTGCCTCGCGGTTGGCGGTCAGTCGCGATGATCCTCAGGTTTTCGCGGCTGTCGAAGAGGCGTATGCCGAACTGGAAAGCGCCTGCGCGCGGGGCAATATGCGCGCCATCAGTGCCGCCGATTTCGCCCTGCATCAGGTGATCATCGACAGTGCCGACCATGCCCGTCTGGCGGCGCAATATCGGGTGGTCGAACAGCAGGTGCGCATGTTCATTTCCACCAGCAACCTGCATGTGGCCACCGGCCCCGACGATATTATCGCCCAGCACGCGCCGCTGATTGCGGCCTTTCGCGCGCGGGATGCGCAAGCGGCAGCGGATGCGGCATGGTGGCACGACGAGACCGAGGGCCAGAGGTTGATTGCATGGCTTGCGCAGAGCGCCGCGCGGGGGGCTGAGCAAACCTGACCAGAACCCTACCGGATTGATGAAATCTTTAGCTATTCTCTTTCCGGCGGGCATAAGAAATCGCTTGAAATCGCGGGCTTTTGTTCACATATTGTTCCCGCAAGCAGCAATTCGTTGTCGGCCAGCGCACCACTACACCCATTGCCCCCAAGCTGGCCGACAACACCGCCTTGCCTTCCTTCCCACCTTGTCGGAACCTGCCCTGATGGTTTTGCGCGGGCTGTTCCCCACGGGCTATGTCCAAGGGCTGTTTTGCGGGGGAGCATGCGGCCGCCTCCACGCCCGTAGCCCCCGCGCCGATCGGCGCAGGGGACATGGTCGGACGCCTTCGGCTGGTCCGCACGGCCTTGATTAGGGTTAGCGCAGGAAATTATCGGCCAGCAGATCGACAACTTCCTTCGTGCGGCCCTTCGCCACGGCTTTCGCGCCGAACAGCGCGGTCGAGGCTACCTGTGCCGCCTGGATCTTGGGGGGCATCACCAGTTCCATCCGGCTTGTGCGGACATCCAGAACCGCCGGGCCGGGCTGGGCCAGCCAGTCGGTAACCGCTTGCGGCAGATCCGTCGCAGTCTCGACACGCTGCCCCCACAGGCCGATCGCGCGGGCGACCTCGCCGAAATCGGGGTTTTCCAGATCGGTGAAGGCATCCAGCAGCCCTTCCACACGCTGCTCCATCTCGACAAAGCCCAAGGTCGAGTTGTTGTAGATCGCGATCTTGATCGGCACATTTTCCTGACGCAATGTCAGCAGGTCGCCCATCAGCATCGACAGACCGCCATCGCCACACATCGCGATGACCTGCCGTTCGGGATAGGCTTTCTGGATGCCGATCGCCTGCGGATAGGCGTTGGCCATTGTCCCGTGCAGCAGCGAGGTCAGGAAGCGCCGCTGCCCCTTGGCGCGGATCTGGCGCAGCATCCACACCATCGGGGACCCCGCATCGGCAGTGAAGATCGCATCTTCGGCAGCATGGGAATTCAGGGCTAGGGTCAGAGCCTGCGGGTGGATGAGGCTCGGGTCCGGTTCGCGGGCCTCGCGCCCGTATCCTTCGAGATCCTTATGGTATTGCTCGACCGCCTTGCGCAGCCAGCTGGTATCGGAATGCGGTGCGAGCTGCGGCAAAAGGGCCTGTACGGTGGCCGCCACATCCCCGACCAGCCCCAGATCAACCGGCGCGCGCCGTCCGATGGCGGCAGGGTCGATATCGACCTGCGCGATTTTTGCCGCATCGGGATAGAACTGCGTATAGGCGAAATCGGTGCCCAGACACAGCATCAGGTCGCAATGGGCCACCGCCTCCATCCCTGCGCGATTGCCCAGAATGCCGGTCATGCCGACCTGCCACGGGTTATCGGGTTCGATGAACTCTTTCGCGCGGGTCGTATGCACGATTGGCGCGCGGATTTTCTCGGCCAGCGCGATCAGCTCGGGACGGGCCTTGCGCGCCCCGATTCCGGCATAGATCACCGGACGCTGGGCCTGATCGATCATCTGTGCCAGCTCTGCAAGCTCGGTCGGAGCGGGCACGGTGACCGGCTGCGGGCGATGGACCGACCATGCCAGCGCATCCGACGAGGTTTCGGTGAACATGTCGCCATTGACGATAATCACCGCCAGCCCGTGCTTGGTCAGGGCCGCTTGGGCCGCCATTGCGGTAATCCGCCGCGCCTGATCGGGATGGTTGATCTTTTCACAGAAAACCGAGCATTGCTGATAGATGGCCTTCTGGTCGACCTCTTGCGGGAAGCCCAGCCCCTCTTCATTGCGGGCGATGTTCGAGGCGATCATCACCACGGGCGCGCCGTTGCGATGGGTCTCGAAAAGGCCGTTGACGAAATGCAGCGATCCCGGACCGCAGCTGCCTGCACACAGGGCCAGCTCGCCCGTCATATAGGCCTCGCCCCCTGCGGCAAAGCCGCCCACCTCTTCGTGGCGGACATGGACCCAGCGGATATCGGATTTGCGGATTTCATCGGTGAAATGGTTGATCGTATCGCCGGCCACGCCGTAGCAGCGCTTCGCGCCCGCGGCCTGCAAGGTCTCGGTGATAATCTTGGCAACGGATTTTGACATGATTGGTCCCCTAAGGCTGAAATCTGGCTTTAGAACGGGTGGCAGGGCATTCGGGTCCCGTCAGGAGGCTACACAAGCATGTGACGTTACGACGAAAAACGGCCAAGGAGCATTCGTGATGCCTTGCAAGGGAACAGAGTGCCCGGACTGGCGTTTGGCGCATAATTCAGAACGCGAGCGGGCATTGAGGAGAAGGTCGTGGCGGGTCGGTTGATTGTGATATCGAACAGGATACCCGCGGGGGATCCGTCTGGCGGGCTTGTCGTGGCGCTGCATGATGCGCTGCTGGCGCGGGGAGGGGTATGGGTCGGGGCCGATCCCGATCCGTCGGAGGAGGGGCGCGAGTGCCTGCACGAGCTGGGAGATGTTCCCTATCGCAAACGTGCGTTCCGGCTGAGCAAGACGGAGCGGCAGAACTATTATAGCGGATTTGCCAATTCGGTGCTTTGGCCGATCTGCCACCGGCGCACCGATCTGATCGAGATAAAATCCGAATATCGCGCCGATTATCTGGCGGTCAATCTGCGCCTCGCCCGCCTGATTGCGCAAGATCTTGCCCCGCAGGATGTGGTCTGGGTGCATGATTACCACTTCCTGCCGCTGGCGATGATGCTGCGCTCGCTGGGGGTCACTAACCGCATCGGCTTCTTCCTGCATATTCCGTTTCCCAATATCACCGATCTTGCGATCCTGCCCCGCCCCGAGGATTTTGCCCGCTGGCTGGCCAGCTATAATCTGCTGGGGCTGCAGACCCGTGGTGATGTGGCGCGCGCTTTAGAGATGTTCCGCGCCGATCCACGGGCGGAATTCCTGCGCGACGGAACCGTGAAATTCGACGAACATATCGTCACCGTGGCCTCTTTTCCGATCGGCATCGATTGTGACCAGATCGAAGCCACCGCCCGCCGCGCCGATCCCGGCCCGTTTGGAGCCGCCAACCCGCGTGAGCTGATTATCGGCGCGGACCGGCTGGATTATACCAAGGGGCTGCCGCATAAATTCGAGGCCTTCGGTCGCCTTCTGCAAGGACGGGTGGACCGCGATGCGCGACCGACCCTCCTGCAGATTGCCTCGCCCAGCCGTGCCGATGTGGCCGCCTATCGGCAGATTACCAATGATCTTCAGGCGATTTCGGGCCGGATCAACGGTCAGTATTCCGAGCTTGACTGGCAGCCTTTGCGCTTTGTGCACCGCTCGGTCGCGCGGGACCGGCTGATTGGTCTCATGCGCCGCGCCGAGGTGGGGCTGGTCACGCCTCTGGCGGATGGGATGAACCTTGTGGCCAAAGAGTTTGTGGCCGCGCAAGCCCCTGATAATCCGGGCGTGCTGGTGCTGTCGCGGTTTGCCGGTGCGGCAGAGGATATGAAAGGGGCGCTGCTGATCAATCCGCATGATCTGGACGAGACCGCCGGTGCGATCGATTACGCGCTGGCCATGCCGCTGGACGAACGGCGCAAGCGCCATGCGGATTGTCTGGCCGTGGTGCGGGACAGCCGGATTTCCGTCTGGACCGACAGGTATCTGGCGCGATTGGCAAGCTGCGTTCCGACCTTGGCTTTGTCCCGTCATCAGGCAGCTTCGGCCTGACTAGGCCAACGGCCAATCGGCGGCACGTCGCAGGCTGGCGGTAAAGGCGGCCTGCCGCGCCTGTGCAAGCTGCGGATCGGGCAGGCGCAGAAGATGCGCGGGGTGATAGGTGATCAGGCAGGGGGTGCCATCGGGCAGCGTCTCGATCTGTCCGGCGCGTTCAACAAGCCCCTTGCCGGTGCCGGTCAGAGAGGCTGCGGCGGTTGCCCCCATCGCCACCACCAGATCGGGCTTGATCAGCCGGCGTTCAAGATCGAGCCACCAGCGGCAGGCCTTGACCTCGCCCGCATTCGGCGCCTGATGCAGCCGCTGTTTGCCGCGCGGGGTGAACTTGAAGTGCTTCACCGCATTGGTCAGCCAGATCCGCTCACGGTCCAGCCCCGCCGCGCGGGCGCAGTGGTCAAAGAGCTGCCCTGCGGGGCCGATGAAGGGGCGGCCCTTCAGGTCTTCCTGTTCTCCGGGTTGTTCGCCCACCACCATCACCCGCGCCGAGGCCGGACCTTCCCCCGCCACCCCCTGCGTGGCACAGGGGCCAATCGCACAGCGGCGGCAGGCGTCCAGCGCGGGTTTCATCGTCGCAAGCGTGATCTCTGAGGGCAGCTCTTTCGGCGCGGGCCGCAAGCGGTCGGCTAGGGGCGCCTTGGGCGTGGGCATCGCGTCCTGCATGGCACGCGCCCGCGCAGGCGCTTGGCGGATCATCTCGGGGATCAGCTGCGCCTCGGGGAGGTTCTTCCAGTATTTGCGCGGCATCTCGGAGGTCATTGCCTTCACCATCAGCCGCGCGGGGTTGAAGATATGGGTGAAATAGGTGCGCCATAGCTCTTCGGTGGCATCCTCGGGCGGTGGGCTGCGGTCTTCGGTCTCGCTATAGCTCAGCTGGCCCGCCTCAAAGCGTGCGGTCAGGCTGGGGGTCGCGATCACCCAATCCATATCTCCGAAACGCTTGGCAAAGAACGGCGTCGCGGGTTCGACAATCGGGTGGTCGGGTTCGAACCATGCCGCAAAAGCACGGCGGTTGGCACTTTCGGCGGTGATCTCGCGGAAGCGCACGAAGGCATGCATCTTGTGGATGTCGCGCCGCACATGTTTGGCCTGCGCAATCAGCCTGTGAAGGGCAGGGTCCTCGCGGTCGCCCCAGCGCAAGTCCCCGCGTGAAAGCCGCAGCACGATGTCATAGGCGCGGGCAAAACGCTCGGGGTCGGAATGATGCAGGCCGCATTCGATTTCCGCCAGCGCCGCGCGGGGCAGGGTCAGGGTGACGGGGGCCGCCTGAGGCGCCGACATCCCGCCAAAAAGATCGGGAGCCGCATCGCCCACCCGCCAGAGCACCGCCTCGGCAGGCACGCCCCGCGCCGCCAAGCCCCGCGCCGTCTCGCGCCATGCGGCCACCGTGCCGATATGGGGCAGGATGACCTCTTCCATCAGAAGAGGCTCAGCTGTTCGGGCGGCGGCGCAAACCGCGCCCGCAGGTCCTGCGCGTCAAGGCTGCGCGAGGTCCAGCCGGGCAGGGTGATGAAGGGGCGCGCATGTTTCATCACGCAGCCGATCTTCACCAGCGTTTCATAGCGCAGCACCCCATGCCGACGCGCCGCCAGAATACGGTCCACCGAGCGCGTGCCAAAGCCTGGCACCCGCAGCAAAAGCTCTTTGGGCGCGCGGTTCACATCTACCGGAAACTGCTCGCGATGGGCCAGCGCCCATGCCATCTTCGGGTCCACCTCAAGGTCCAGCATCCCCGAGGGCGGCGCGATCTCTCCCGCCTCGAACCCGTAAAACCGCATCAGCCAATCGGCCTGATAGAGCCTGTGTTCGCGCATCAGGGGCGGGCGTTTCAGCGGCAGCAGTTTCGAGGCATCGGGGATCGGCGAGAAGGCCGAATAATAGACCCGCGACAGGTGATAGCCCGAATAAAGCCGCGAGGCCGAATGCAAAATCTCCCCGTCATGCGCCGCATCCGCCCCCACGATCATCTGCGTCGACTGGCCCGCAGGCGCAAAGCGGCCCGCACGGCGGCCCCTATGGCTGCGCTCTTTGGCGGCCTCGCGGCGGTTGCGGACCTCGGCCATGGCGGTGCGGATGGTTTGCGCGCTTTTCTCGGGGGCGTAATCCGAGAGGCCCTTATCGGTGGGCAGCTCGACATTGATCGACAGCCGGTCCGCCCATTTGCCCGCCTCGTCGATCAGCTCGGGGGCGGCATCGGGGATGGTCTTGAGGTGGATATAGCCGCGGAAGTTCTCCTGCTGGCGCAGCGTCCGCGCGATGCGCACCATATCTGCCATTGTGTCATCGGGGCTGCGGATGATGCCCGACGAAAGGAACAGCCCCTCGATATAGTTGCGGCGGTAGAATTCGACCGTCAGGCTGACGACTTCCTCGACGCTGAAGCGGGCACGCTCGACATGGCTGGAGGCGCGGTTGATGCAATAGGCGCAGTCATAGATGCAGAAATTCGTCATCAGGATCTTCAGCAGGCTGATGCAACGCCCGTCCGGCGCATAGGCATGGCAGATACCCGACCCGCCCGAGGAGCCAAGCCCTTTGCCGTCTGTCGACGACCGTTTCTGCCCGCCCGAAGAGGCGCAGGAGGCATCATATTTCGCGGCATCGGCAAGGATGGCCAGCTTGTCTGAGATCGTGCGTTTCACCATGATGTTCATCATATGTTCACACTGATGGACCGGCAAGGGAAATCTCGCGATGTCAGGAAGGGCGGCCGAAGCCGCCCGACAGTCTTAGGCCGCCTGTGTGATCGGTGCGTCTGCCGAACCAAGCCGGAACTGGCCCACCAGATCTTTCAGCTCATGTGCCTGCTGATCCAGTGCAAGGCAGGCCGCGCTTGTTTCCTCGAAGGAGGCGGCGTTTTGTTGCTGGGCACGGTCAAGCTGCCCCACCGCCGAGTTGATCTCGGAAATCCCCGAGGCCTGTTCATTGGCCGAAGAGGCGATATCGCCCATGTGATGCTCGATCACCTCGACCGATTTGACGATCGCGCGCAACGCATCGCCGGCACGGTTGACCAAGGCCACACCATTCTCGACCTGCACGCCGGATTTCGAAATCAGGGCGTTGATCTCCAGCGCGGCTTCGGAAGACCGCTGGGCCAGACCGCGCACTTCCGAGGCCACCACCGCGAAGCCGCGTCCGGCATCTCCGGCCCGCGCGGCCTCGACGCCCGCATTCAGCGCCAGAAGATTCGTCTGGAAGGCGATGTCGTCAATGACGCTGATAATCCGCGAGATATGGTTCGAGGAGTCACGGATTTCGTCAATGGCGGTGATCGTATCGCCTACAACGCCTGCGGTCTCTTTGGCGTTTTGTGCCGCATCCTTGACCAGATTATTGGCTTGGGTCGCGCTTGCGGAGGCGGTCTGGACCGAGACCGTCAGCTCGTTCAGGGCTGCGGCGGTCTGCTCCAGAGTTGCGGCGGAACGCTCTGTCTCGCGCGACAGGCCGGTGGCTGCACCGGTGATTTCCTGCACCCCGCCGACAATCGCATTGGCCGATTGGGTGATGGCCTGAACCAGTTCCGACAGACGCAGGACGGTATTGTTGAAATCCTGACGCAGCTGGTCGTAGCCTTGGGGGAAGCGTTCATGGATCATGACATCCAGATTGCCTTCGGCCAGCCCGCTCAGCGATCCTGCCAGACGTTTCACCACGGCCTCCTGCTCGGCAGCAAGGGCTGCGCGATGCTCTTCCTGACGGCGACGGTTGGCCTCTTCGGCCAGAATGGCCTGATGTTCGCGTTCCTGATCGGCCTGTGCACGTTCTTCGCGTTCCTCGCGCAGGCGGGCATCTTCCTGCGTGCGGCGTTCTCTTTCGATCTCGCGCTCCTGACGGGCCAGTTCCTGTTCGACCTCCAGCGCGCGTTTTTCCAGCAAGCCGTTGCGCAGGGCCTCGACGGCGGTGGCCATCTGTCCCATTTCGTCATGGCGATCCGTCCCCGGAACGGGGTGGTCATATTGGCCCTCGGCCAGCCCTTTGACGACATCCAGCATTTTCTGCATCGGCTTGCGGACAACGGTGCTGGTGGCCAGAGCGATCGTGGTCAGTGCCATCAGCAGGATCAGCAGGCCACTGAGGATCGAGGCCTTGATTGCGGCATGGACGGGGCCGGAAAAGGTCGCGGCGGGCACATCCAGCACGGCGGCCCATGTGCGGTTCATCCCCGGTGCCGAGAAGGGCAGAACCAGCCGCGTCGCACCGTCGGGCATATCGGAGATGATATGCATCTTGCCATCTTCCAGCGCGGCATTGACGGCGTCCAGACCCGCGCCCTCATAGGGTTTGCGCTTCTCGTCCGGCGTGGGGGCAACGACCCATTTCGCGCCGGCATCCAAGAGCATCATGCGCCCGCCCTCGAATGTATCGATAGCGCCCAGAATCGTGGAGAGATTGTCGAGCGTGATATCGGCCCCTGCCAGACCCACCATCGTGCCCTTAACCACAACCGGAATGACGACAGAGGTCAGCAGGATCCCCTTCTCTGTCAGATAGGGATCGGTGATCAATCCGCGTTTGGTCGAGGTCGGGCCGGCATACCATTGCGCGGTCGGATTGAGGCTATAGGTCTGGAAATCCATTCCGCCGCTGTCATTCTTGGTCCAGAAGGCGGCAAAGTCGCCTTTCTCGTTCCGGCCCTCCGTGCCGCTGGCCAGCCCGTCCAGCGTCCGGCCTTCCAGCTCGTTCATCCATGATGCGAAGATATCGTCATATTGCGGGGCCAGATCGTGCAGGACGGTGGTCAGGCCTTTGGTCGTGGCCTCGCCGGTTGCAAGATAGCCTGCAAGCGAGCTGGACAGGGCCGTGGCCGCAGAGGTGGCCTGAGTAATGGGAATCATGACCTGTTCTGCGGCACGGCGCGTCTTGATTTCGGCAAGGTTCATGACCTGATCATGCACCTTCCGCGTTTCCGACCATCCGCTAAAGACCGTATAGGCAAGAACAATCATCGTGATTGCAGTTCCGGCGGCCAAGATCAGCTTGCCCGAGACGGTTTTTATGACTCGCATTGTCTACCTGTATAAGAAACCTGTACGATAGACATGTGCTCCCAAAGCCCCAAACAACTGGTAAATGCGCGCATTCCTAAGCAGGATAATTTTCAGCGGGATTGCTAAATCTGTGCACAATTTTAGCCAGAGAGAGACCGGCTGCGCCAAAAGCGGTTTTCCGTGACATTTGCCTGCTGCCGCGATGAAAAAAAGGGCCGCATTGCTGCGACCCTTCGGCGTTTCTCCTCCGGCCTTGGTGCAAGGCCCGCGACGGACAGGATCAGTCCCGCTTTTCCCAAGCGCTGCGGTCGATATCGAGATCCGCATACATATCGGGGTCCAGAACCGGACGGTCGATGCCCGCCTTGAGCTGGGCGCGGAAGTCGCGCAGCAGCCGCATGGCCACCGGGAACAGCATCATGATCGCCAGCAGGTTGACCAGTGCCAGAACGCCCATCATCGGGTCCGAGAAGAAGAACACATCGGTCGCCCCCGGTGCCAGAGCGCCGATAAAGACGATGCCCACAACCGCCACACGCAGGATGGTGATCGCAATCGGGTTTTCCGAGAAGACCGACAATGCGTTTTCGCCAAGGTAGTAGTTGTAGATGATCGACGAGAACGCAAACAGCAGAACGGCGATGGACAGATAATATTGCGCCCAGTTGCCCAGCTCGCTGGTGACCGATTGCTGGGTCAGTGCCACGCCATCAATGCCTTCGGCACCCGGTACATAGACATCGCTCAAGAGGATCACGAATGCCGTGCACGAGCAGATCACGATGGTGTCGATGAAGACCGAGAAAGACTGCGTGATGCCTTGGCTGATCGGGTGGCGGACCTCTGCGGTGGCGGCCACGTTCGGCGCCGAGCCCAGACCGGCCTCGTTCGAGAACAGACCACGGCGCATACCCTGCATGATCGCGGCCCCCATACCACCGCCAACGGCCTGTTCGATCCCGAAGGCGTTCTTGACGATCATCGACAGCACATGCGGCACTTCCGAGATGTTGAGCACGATAATTACCAGCGCCATCGCCAGATAGCCAACGGCCATGATCGGCACGATCACGTCAGAGGCTTTGGCAATCCGGTGGATCCCACCGAAGATGATGATCGCGGCCAGAATGGCCAGACCGATGGCCGTCCAGGAGCGGGCGATATGGAAGCTGTCCAGCATCGCGCCGGCCACGGTATTGCCTTGGAACGCGTTGAAGCCAAAGCCGAATGCCGCAATCAGGCAGACAGCATAGATGCCCGCCAGCCATTTGTATTCCTTGCCCAGACCATGAATGATCGACAATGCCGGACCGCCGCGGAAGCTGTGTTCGCCGGTGCGGCGTTTGAACAGCTGTGCCAGCGAACATTCCACAAGGCTGGTGGCCATGCCGACAAGCGCCACGACCCACATCCAGAAGACCGCCCCCGGCCCCCCGAGCGTGATGGCCACAGCCACACCGGCAATATTGCCGCCGCCGACGCGCCCGCCGACCGAGACCAGCAGCGCCTCACGCGCCGAGATCTTGTCGGCATCCGCCGCATTGTTGGATTTGCGCAGCACACGGAACATCCGTCCAAAGAATTGGACCTGGACGAACCCGGTTGCCAGAGTGATGAAAACGCCAAAGACGACGAGAATGGGGATCAGAGACCACCCCCAAGTCAGATCGCCGATCTTGGTAAAGATCAGCTCTAGAAAATCCATGATATCCCCCTTTATTGCGCGCATAATTTCGATGTCGCGAATTTGGTGCAAACTAGGGATACGTGGGCGGATTGCTATGGTCTATCTTGCATCACGGCGACGCGAACGGATACATAAGTAGCGTCAACTAGCATAAGAGGTGGGCCTTGTCCCAAGATTTGCCACGGAACCTGCGCCTGTTATGCAGCTATCACGCTTCGATCGTCGCGGTGTGTCAGCAATTGGGGGTGAATCGGTCCCAGTTCAACCGCTACCTCACCGGAGAGACCTTTCCCTCCTTGCGGTCCATGCGCCGGATCTGCGACTTTTTCGGGGTCGAAGAGGCCGAGTTGCTGCTTGCGCATGGGCAATTCGTGGAACTGGTGCGGCTGCGGCCCCAAAGTACCGGCGTGCGGGCCGAGCGCGACATCGTGTCCTTGACGGCAGGCGAGCTGCGGATGCAGTCGGCCAAGGCGCTGGTGCCCTATCTCGGATATTATCTGACATGGTATAACTCCATGTCCCATCCCGGTCAGGTGCTCTGCGCGCTGTCCAAGCTGTATGACACACCTTTCGGCGTGAATATCAAAAGCGTCGAAAGTGTCGGGCGGCCGGGTGCGCGGAAGTTCACCTGTAAATACGAGGGGGCCTGTTTCCTGCTGGGCGACCGGCTGTTTATGACGGTGATGGAGACGCTGACCCGTAACGAGGTGATGCAGATCATCCTCTATCCCAGCTACAATAACCGGATCCGCTATCTTGGCGGTGTGGTCTCTGGCGTGGCGGCCCGTGCTCCGCGTCCGCCCTCGGCGACGCAGATGGTGATGGAATATCTGGGCAAATCGGTTGATCTGCGCGCGATGATGCGGCGCTGTTCGCTGTATTCTCCGCAAGATCCGCGTATTCCCGAAGAGGTGCGGCAGATGCTGTCGGGGGGCTTGCGGGCGGGCAGCCAGCTGGTGGAGGCCCCCGTCGTCTAGGCGGAATACAACCGAAAGGCGGTCCTTGCGGCACGCCTTTGCCGGTAGGGTGGTCGATTCCATCTATCTTTCGGCGCACGGGATCGTGTATGGCTGGGCACATGTTGATCCGTTTTTGGAAAATGCTTTTTATAACGGTCACTGTCGCAATGCTTGCGACGGTCAGTATCGGCTCGGCTTCGGCGATGGCGCCGGATCGGGATCTGCTGATCAAGGCACAGGCCGAAGCGCTTGGTCTTTCGGGGGATGATCTCTGCGGCGGGTCCGGCAAACCCGAGCATCGCTGCCCCTTCTGCCATCTTCTGCCCGATGTCGATCTGCCCGTGCTTGCGGCCATCCGCTGGAGCCGTGTGTTTCAGGCCCAATGGCTGGTGCCTGTCCAGTTCCGCACGGCCCCGCATAGCCGCGACCATGCCCGCATCCCCCGTGCCCCACCCGTGGCGCTGTAATCAGGGCCGCGGCCAGACCTCCGTCTGATCTTCCACCGGAACGCGGCTTTTTCATGCGCCATGCGTAGCCTTTCGCTGCGCGGTTTTTGGGATGTCCCGCATCTGTCGGGCGCGGGTGCGCCGCATGCGGATCTGAGACCGGATGACCATGTTCCATCATTCGACTGCCAAAGCGCTGCTGGCAGGCACGGCCTTATGGGCCTGTCCGCTATGGGCGCAGGAAGACCGGCCGATCCCGTTGGACGGGATTTCCGTCTATGCCGCCGACGAGGGGGCAGAGATCGACGGATATCATAGTCTTGCGATCTCCAGCGCGACGCGCACATCCACGCCGTTACGGGCCACGCCACAATCGGTTCAGGTGATCCCGTCCCAGATGCTGGCCGACCAGTTGCCCGCGCGTCTGGCCGAGGTGCTTTATAATGCCAGCGGCGCACAGGGCAGCGTGGCGCTGCAGACGCCCGCTTTCGAATCCACTCTGCTGCGGGGCTTTCCCGCCGAGATCTATAGCGACGGGATCACCAATTATATCAATGCGGGCGATGCCAATGCGCTTGCAGGGATCGAGAGGGTCGACGTGCTTAAAGGGCCCAATGCCATCCTCTACGGTGGAGGGACAGGCACGCCTCTGGGCGGTATCGTCAATCTGATCACGAAGAAACCCCAGCCGGACAGGTTCGCCACGGCGGCCCTGACGCTGGGCAGCGAGGCCCTCATCGCACCGTCTTTCGATGTGAATGCCCGTCTGGGCCAGATGGCGCTTTTCCGGATGACCGGTAGTGCCGCACGTTCGGGGGCGCAGACCGATGTGCTCGAGACCCGACGCTATGCGTTCAGCCCCGCGCTGACGCTGGGATATGGCGGCGCGACGCAGCTGACGGTTCAGGGCTATCTTTCGCGCTGGCAGCAGCAGGAATATCAGGGGCTACCGGCCACGGGCACGGTGACCGGCGGGTTTGCGCTGGATCGGGACCTGTTCATTGGCGATCCCGATATTCCCGAGAGCACGACCAGCACCCGCAAGCTGACCTTCACGCTGGACCATAGGTTCAACGAGACATGGAGCGCGCGGGGCCAGTTCCGGATCGGCAGGACCAAGGTGGAACAGATCACCCAGATCATCCTGTCGAATGTGCCGGATGCAGGGGATAGCCGCTGGTCGCTATATAATTCCTATGTGCCGGGCGAGCAGACCGAATATAATTTCAACGCATCGGTCGAGGGGCATCTGAGCACTGGCGCCGTCGATCATACGCTGCTGCTGGGCGTCGATTATGCGCGGATCAAAGACTATTCGCTGATGTATATGGATTATGCGGGCAGCGTGGATCTGACCGATCCTGTTGCCTGGCCCGCATGGACCATGCCTGCCAGTCTTGCAATGGGGGAAGGTCATGGCCGTTACACCACTGTCGGAGCCTATGCGCAGCTGCAATCGGATGTCGGAGCATGGCATCTGCTGGGCGGTGTCCGCTTTGGCTACCTCCAGACCGTCTACGAGTCCGAAGGCTATGGCCGCCGCGATAGCCTGCAGCAGGCCCGCTTGCTGCCACGGGTCGGCGCGGTGTGGGATCTGGCGCCGCAGGTGTCGGCCTTTGCCAGCTATAGCGAGGGCATGAAGGCCAATGCCTTCTATTTCTATTCCGACATGCCCGAACCCGAATATTCGCGTCAGGCAGAGCTGGGGGTGAAGTTTGACCAAGGGGCATGGTCGGGCAGCGTGGCGGCATTCCAGATCCAGCGCCGCAATGTTCCGGTGACCGATCCCGACGACCCCCTGATGCTGAGTTCGATCACCGAGGGGCAGCAACGCTCGCGTGGGGTCGAGGCCGATCTGGTGTGGCAGTCAGAGGGGCCTTGGCGTCTGGTGGCCAATTATGCCTATACCGCCGCTGTCCTGACAGCCGACATCCCCAATGGTGCCCGCGCAGGGTCTTCGCTGGCAGGGGTGCCACGACATTCGGGCGGGCTTTGGCTGACCTATGATCCGCGTGATCCGGCGGGCGAGGGCTGGCAGGCGGGGGTTGGCCTCCATGCGGCGTCTTCGGCCTATATCGACCTTGAAAACCTATATAAAACAGTAGGCTACGCTACGGTCAATGCCTCGGGAAGCTATACCCGAAACGGCATGACCTATGCCTTGGCCATCAAGAACCTGCTGAACCGCGATTACGACCTTCCGTTCTGGAAATATCTCGACGGGCGCGTCGCGCCGGGGCCGGAGCGGCAGGTTCTTCTGACGATCAGCAAGACCTTTTAACGAAGCGAGATCCCTATGACGAAACATTCCTCCAAGGCCGGAGCGCGCGCCGCGATCAGCCCGTTCTATTTCGCCGCATGGCGCTGGCATTTCTATGCCGGTCTGTTCGTGGTGCCTTTCCTGTTGATCCTTGCGGTCACGGGGATGGTGATGATGCTGGCCACCGCCTCGTCCAACCAGTTGGGCGATGTGCGCGATGTGGTGATTGCGGGTCCGGCCATGCCGGTCAGCCAGCAGGCGCAGGCGGCGCTGGACGCAATTCCGGGCGGGGTGCTGGACCAGTATGTGGCGCCCGAGGCCGCAGACCGCCCCGCGTTCTTTGCGATCCGCGACGGGGCGGCCATGATGTCGGTGGCGATCGACCCCTATACCGGCGATGTGCTGAACGCACAGGACAAGACCACCACCCTCTATGCCATCGCCAACCGCATTCACGGCACGCTTTTGCTGGGCGATACCGGAGACCGGATCGTGGAAATGGCCGTGTCGCTGATGATCTTGCTGATCGTGACCGGATTGTGGATGTGGCTGCCCAAAGCGGGGTGGCGCGCGATGGTGCCGAACATGCGCGCGCGCGGGCGCAATTTCTACAAGTCGCTTCATGCCAGCCTTGGCACTCTGGTCGCGGTGTTTCTGGTGCTCTTCGCGCTGTCGGGCCTGTCTTGGGCAGGGATCTGGGGCGGCAAGTTCATCCAGCCGTGGTCGTCGTTTCCGGCAGAGAAAACATGGAAGGGCACGCCGCTTTCGGGGCATAACCATGCCTCGATGAACCATTCGGGCTATCAGGACGTGCCTTGGGGGGTGGAGCTGGTGCCGATGCCCGCATCGGGCAGCGCGGCCGGAACCGAGGCGGTGCAGGGGCCGGTGACGCTTGATAGCGTCAGCGCATGGGCGCAGGCCAATGGCTTCCACGGCCAGTACAAGATCACCCTGCCCAAAGGGGAGACCGGTGTCTACACGCTGATGGCCGAGGTCCGTAACGAGGATGGCGTGATGCCGTGGCAGGACCGGACCACCCATATCGACCAGTTCACCGGACATATCCTGGGCGATATCCGCTATGCCGATTACACGCCGATGGCGAAGGCGATGGCTTGGGGGATCGGGCTGCATAAAGGGCTTGTCGGTCCGTGGAATTTCGCCCTGAATTTCGTCGTTCTTCTGCTGGTCATCGCGATCTGTGCCAGTGGCATCGTGATGTGGTGGATGCGCCGTCCGGCAGGGGCTGGCCGTCTGGCCGCCCCGCCCGTGCCGCGCGACATGCCGCTTTGGAAAAGCGGCATTCTGGTGGCTGTACTGATTGCGATCGCCTTCCCGATGGCGGGGGTCGCGCTGGCCTCGGTGATCGTGCTGGACGTCGTGCTGATTGCGCGCGTGTCCTTTCTCAAGCGCGCGTTCTCCTGAAATCTGTGGCGTCGCATCCTGCGGGGCCAAAGACTATTTTCCCAACTGATAAAGGATCTTCCTATGAAACTTGTTCTTGCAACTCTTGCCCTGATGGCTTCGGTCGGTCTGGCTTCGGCCCATGAGACCGCGATGGCGAAAGACGCGCAGGGCGCGGCATCGGGGGCAAGCGCCCAGATCGGGGCCATCACGCTGAGCGGCGGCTTTGCCCGTGCAACCCTGCCCAACCAGCCGGTGGGCGGCGGCTATGTGGCGCTGACCAATACCGGCACCAGCGATGACCGTCTGATCGCGGCCCAAAGCCCCGTCGCAGGGGAAGTGCAGTTGCATGAGATGGCCATGAAAGACGGGGTCATGGTGATGCGCCAGCTGGAAAACGGGATTGCGCTGCCTGCAGGCAAGACCGTCACCTTGCAGCCGGGCGGCTATCACCTGATGTTCATGCAGCTCAAAGAGGCGCTGGTGCAGGACAGCACCGTGCAGGTGACGCTCACCTTCGAACAGGCCGGAACCGTGACAGTGGATCTGCCGGTGATGGCGCCCAATGCGACAGGCGGGGCGGCACCGATGCATGGCATGACCCACGCGATGCCGAAAGAGGTGCAGTAGGATGTTCCGCAGCGGCGAACGTTTTGCACTGTTCATGACGGGCCTCGCGCTCGTCATGACCTTGGGGATGGTGGTCTATGACAAGGTGGTTCTGCCCAAATATCGCGCCGCGCAGGCGGCAGTGATGGGGCAGGGGGAATATGTCCTGCAGGCCACCGACGGGCAGGATTTCACCTATGACAGCCTCAAGGGCAGCCCCTCTGCGGTGTTCTTCGGCTTTACCCATTGTCCTGAGGTCTGCCCGACCACGATGGGCGATCTGGCGACATGGAAAGAGGATATTCCGGGGGCGACGGATCTGCGGGTCTATTTCGTGACGGTCGATCCCGCGCGGGACCGGCTGGACCAGCTGCGCGACTATGTCTCTTGGATCCCCGGTGTGATCGGTGTCACCGGCACGCAGGCCGAGATCGACAAGGCGATCAAGGCCTATAACGTCTATGCCAAGAAGGTCGTGTTTGACGATGGCAGCTACACGATGGACCATTCGGCCTTTGTGATGCTGTTCGATGAAAACGGGCGTTATGTCGATTCCGTGGTATATGGCGAGCCGCTGGAGGTCGCCGAGGCCCGTATCAAGAACCTCGTCGATGGCAATCCGCTGGGGCGGGGGTCGGTGCTGCCCAATGATCTTCTGGGTATCCTGTGCCTTGAGGCGGTCAAGATCTTCGGGGCCTGAACCGTTGGCGATGCCTGAACCGCTGGCGATGCCTGAACTGTTGGCGATGCCTGTGCCTGCTGCGTGGTGCAGGCCTTGGGATGTGGCGCGCCCGCTCCGCGCCCCCTATGTCGCGAAAGCGGATCTTTAGGGGCGCGGCACAGCCGGACGGGTCAGGGTGTGGCGGGTAAAGGCGCCACCACTCAGAGCGCGTCGAGGGCGGCTTTCTGTTCGGGGCTGAACCGCAATCCGGCGGCCGCGATATTGTCGCGCAGATGCGCCCTGCGCGATGTGCCGGGGATCACCAGAATATTCGGGCTGCGCGCCAGCAGCCAAGCCAGTGCCGCCTGTTGCGGGCTGACCCCCATGTCGGCGGCGATGCTGTCAAGCTTGGCCGATTGCAGCGGGGTAAAGCCGCCCAAGGGGAAATAGGGCACATAAGCAATGCCCTCTTCGGCCAGCGCATCGATCAGGGCGTCATCCTCGCGATGGGCCAGATTATACTGGTTCTGCACACAGATAACGGGGGCGATGTCGCGGGCGATGCGCAACTGCTCTGCGCTGACGGTGCTGACCCCGATATGGCCGATCAGCCCCTCGTCTTGCAGCGCGCGCATGGTTTTCATCGGGGTGGCGATGTCGTCTTCGGGGCCACCCATCCGCAGATTGACGATTTCCATCCGCTCCAGCCCAAGGCGCGTCAGATTGTCGAGCACCGACTGGCGCAGAAACTCGGCGTCGCGCCGCAGGTTCCAGCCGCCCTGTGCATCGCGCCATGCGCCGATCTTGCTGACCAGCACGAGGTTGCGGGGATAGGGAGCCAGCGCTTCGTGCAGCAGCGCGTTGGTGACATGGGGGCCGTAGAAGTCGCTTGTGTCGATATGGTCGATGCCAAGGGCCAGCGCCTCGCGCAGGACGGCAAGGGCTTCGGGGCGGTCCTTGGGCGGGCCCATCACATGCGGACCGGCCAGCTGCATCGCGCCATATCCCATGCGGTTCACGCTGAGCTGCGTTCCGGGAAAGGTAAAGCGGCCAGCGGCGGTGGCGAGAGTGGTCATGGAAGATCTCCTTTGTTGTGGCTCAAGACATGGCGCGCATTTGTCTGTTTGAAAATACAGGTCAGTCCGAATAGGCTGATCGGTATGGCGAACAATCTTGATGACCTCGGTGTATTTGTGGCGGTGGTGAAGGCCAAAGGATTCCGGCGGGCCGCGCGCCAGCTTGGTCTGTCCCCCGCCACTGTCAGCGAGACGATCTCGCGGCTGGAGGCGCGTCTGGAGCTGCGTCTGCTGACCCGCACCACCCGCGCGGTCACGCCCACCGAAGCGGGCGAGGCGCTGGCCCGCCGTGTCGCACCGCTTCTGGCCGAGATGGAAGACAGCCTGCATGCGGCCCGCAGCCAGAGCGGTGCGCTGCATGGCCGTTTGGTGCTGAATGTGCCGGGGGCGGTGATGGTGGATATCCTGCCGCCCTTGGTCGAGGCGTTCTGTGCCCTGTATCCGCAGGTCGAGATCGAGATCATGGTGGATGACCGCATGGTTGATGCGGTGGCCGCAGGATGTGATGCCGGTATCCGCTATGGCGAGGCCTTGGCGCAGGACATGATCGCGGTGCCCATCGGGCCGCGTCGGCAGCAAGCGGCGCTGGCGGCGGCACCGGCCTATCTGGCGCGGGAGGGGTGTCCGGCCCATCCGCGTGACCTTCTGCACCATGCCTGCCTGCGGGCGCGGTTCAGCAGTGGCGCGCTGGTGCCCTGGACCTTCGAGAAGGAGGGCGAAGAGATCCGCCTTGACCCGAAGGCGCGGTTGATCATCGGCACGGGCGGGTCGGCGGCCCTGATCGGCCATGCGGTTGCGGGGTTGGGAGTATGCCTGACCTTCCGCAACTGGCTGGAGCCGCATTTCAAGGCGGGGCATCTGGTGCCGGTCCTGCCCGCTTGGTGGGAGGAATTCGAAGGCCCGTATCTGTATTTCTACGGGCGCCGCCCGCCTGCCGCGCTGCGCGCCTTTGTGGATTTCCTGCGGGCGCAGCCGCCGGTGGCCGGCCCCTGATCAGGGCGCTCCCAGCAGATGCGAGATCTGGTCGGCGGCCCCCTTGAGCGCCATGCCCAGCGTGGAAATCTGCGCCGCCTTCGCCTCGGGGCGCGTGACCGAAAGCGCCAGTGCCGCCTTCACGTGCCGGCTATGATCGCAGATCGCCGCGCCAAGGCAGATCATCCCCTCGCGCACCTCACCATCATCCACGGAATAGCCACGGGCCTCCTGCGCCGGAAACACCGCCCTGAGGGCCGCCAGATCACGGACGCTGAGGCGGGTCAGAGGCGGGGGAAAGGTTCCGGCGAAGGTTGTGGCAAGCTCGGCTTCGGGCAGCGCGGCCAGCAGGATCTTTCCGGTTGCGGTGAAGGGGGCAGGCAGGCGCATCCCCACCTGAAAGGTCACCCCGAGGGGCTGATGGGCCTGCGAGCAGGCGATATAGACGACATTGGCACCATCGAGAATGGTCATGGTCATCGTATAGCCCCCCAGGATCCCCTGCTGGGCCTGAGGACTGTTGAAATAGCGGTGGAATGCCGAGGCCAGATCGGATTTGGCCACGAAGTCGCGGCTCCATGCCAGCGGGCGCGCACCGGTCTGGATGCGCCCCAGCCGGTCGCGATAGATCAGGCCAAGCTCTTCCATTGCGCTCAACAAACCGTGAAGTGTGCTTTTGGGGATCTTTAAGTCCTGCGCCAGACGTGCTGCGGAAACTTCTCCGCAAGCCTCTGATATATAGTCCAAAACGGCGACTGAACGGCGTAGGGCGGGCACGCTTGCTCCGCCTCTGGTTGTGAATGTTAGCGGTAAGGATGGCGGATTTTCTGTTGACGACACGCCAGACTCCTTCGCACAGTTAATATATGGAATTTGGTTCAATATATTGAACTACAGGAGGCGGCGCAATGATCAAACTGAACGATCCGCAGCTTCTGCGTCAGGACTGCCGAACTGGCGGGGCTTCGGGTGATCACCGGCCGTGGTCCATCCGCCCGTGGTCCATCCGCGTGGCCACCTGTTCAAGCGAGGTCGTGCGGGGCTGAGGGGCAGGCCATCCAAGCGGGGACGGGCAGGGGCCTGTGAGGGCATCGAAGGATATCTTGGGTTGACATATGTGTGCTTGGCCACCGGCCGGGCAGGTTTAATGGGGAGGATAGCATTATGACACTTACACCCTTCAGTTTCTCGACGGTGGGCGACATCCATCTGGAATGGGGCGGTGCGACGAAACTGGGCGAGCTGCTTGGCAGCCGGTTTCCGGCGCGCAATCTCCTGCTGATCACGGATCGCGGGCTGGTCAATGCAGGGCTGGTCAGCCCGATCCGTGAGGCGCTCGAGGCCGCAGGCTTCCGTGTGACGCTGTTTGACGAGGTGGTGGCCGACCCGCCCGAGGCGATCGTGCGCGGCTGCACCGAGGCCGCACGGGCCGAAGGGGTGGATATCGTGCTGGGGCTGGGCGGTGGCTCGTCGCTGGATATCGCGAAGCTGGTCGCGGTGATGATCGGCTCGGATCAGGATCTGTCGCAGATGTATGGCATCGGCAATGTCACAGGCAGCCGCCTGCCGCTGGCGCTTGTGCCCACCACCGCAGGCACCGGATCCGAGGTCACCAATATCTCGATCATCACCACCGGCGAGACCACCAAGATGGGCGTCGTCTCGCGCCAGCTCTATGCCGATTTCGTGCTGCTGGATGCCGAGCTGACCGTGGGTCTGCCGCAGATCCATACCGCGGCCACGGGAATCGACGCGATGGTCCATGCGATCGAGGCCTATACCTCGAAGTTCAAGAAGAACCCGCTGTCGGATGCGCTGGCACGCGAGGCGCTGCGTCTTCTGGGCGGCAATCTGATTGCGGCCTGTCAGGACGGCACCAACCGCGAGGCGCGCGAGAACATGCTGCTGGGCGCGATGCTGGCAGGGCAGGCCTTCGCCAATTCGCCGGTGGCGGCGGTCCATGCGCTGGCCTATCCGCTGGGCGGGCATTACCACCTGCCGCACGGGCTGACCAATGCGCTGATGCTGGGGCCGGTCCTGCGCTATAACGCCAAGGTCGCCGCGCCGCTTTATGCCGAGCTGGCCGATGTGCTGGGTGTCGAGGGCACGGGCGATGCCGCCACCCGCTCGCAGGCCTTCGTGGACCATATGCTGAAGCTCATGGATGACAGCGGGGCGCCGCGCCGCCTGCGCGATGTGAAGGTCACCGATAACAGCCTTGCCATGCTGGCAAGTGACGCAATGAAACAGCAGCGCCTTCTGGTGAACAACCCTGTCGAAGTGACAGAGGAAGTCGCTCTCGAACTCTATCGCGAAGCGTACTGAGTGCTTGTTGCAGGCGGGACCTTTCCCACCTGCCGCAGGAAAGCCCCCGCTTGCGGGGGAGGGTAACGGCCATTTCTATCAAGGGGGTCTTAGAATGACCGATGATATTCGTCTTTACATGTTCCAGAGCGGGTCTCTGAAATGCAAGGTCCATAACATCAAGATGAACGAGGGCGCGGGGGCGGATTATGCCATTCCGGTGCCGTTCTTCCTGATCACCCATCCCAAGGGGCATACGATCATTGATGGCGGGAATGCGGTGGAATGTGCCACCGATCCGCGCGGTCACTGGGGCGGGATCTGTGATGTCTACTGGCCCGAGATGACAGCGCAAGAGGGCTGCGTTGCCCAGCTGGAAAAGATCGGTGTGAAGCCCGAGGATGTGAAATACGTCCTGCAGTCGCATCTGCATCTCGACCATACCGGTGCCATTGGTCGCTTCCCCAATGCCACCCATATCGTGCAGCGGTCCGAGTATGAATATGCCTATACGCCGGACTGGTTCGCGGCGGGCGGCTATATCCGCAAGGACTTCGACAAGCCGGGGCTTGATTGGCAGTTCCTCGAAGGCACGGCGGATGACCATTACGACATCTATGGCGATGGCGTTCTGAAGACCGTCTTCACGCCGGGCCATGCACCGGGGCACATGTCCTTCCTTGTGACCCTGCCGCATTCGGGGCCGATGCTGCTGACCGTCGATGCCGCCTATACGACCGACCACTGGGAAGAGCGCTCGTTGCCGGGTTTCCTTGCCTCGACGGTGGATGCCGTGCGTTCGGTCAAGAAGCTGCGGGTGCTGGCCGAGAAGACCGGCGCGACCGTGGTTACGGGGCATGACCCCGATGCATGGGCCAACTTCAAACAGGCCCCCGAGTTCTACGGCTGAAGCTCGCCCCGCCCCTGCGGCCTATGTCTCGGGGGCGGGGGTATTTGGGGCGCTAACCACCACCAAAGTCCTATATCCAATGGCTCTGAGCAGGGTCACAGTTTGCCTATGTGGCGTGCTCTGATCCTTCTCTTTTTTCTGGCGGGGCCGCTTTATGCGGCACCGTTGACCCGTGCGGATCTGGCCCCGATGGTCCTTGCGCCCTACGAACTGGGCGAGGCGGTCAATGATCGCGGCGTCTGGTCCTTGCGGAATTCCGGCGGCGGCGAGGCCGGATATGTTTTCGAGACCGCACCGCTTGCGCCTTTGCCGGGATTCTCCGGCGCACCGATCAATATGCTGGTGATGCTCGACCTTGAAGGGCGGTTTCTGAATGTCCGGCTGATCGCGCAGAACGAGCCGATCTTTGTCTCGGGCCTTGGCGAGGCCCCGTTTCGTGCCTTTCTGGAACAGTATCGCGGTCACTCGATCAACGAGCCGCTGGTTGTCGGCACGCCCTATGGCGCGGGGGGCGCGGCCTCCGATAATGTCTATCTGGACGGGGTGACCAAAGCCACGGCCTCGGTCCGGATCGCGCATGAATCCATCCTTGCCGCCACGCTGGCGGTGGCACGTGAAAAGATGCAAGGCGTGGGGGCAGGGCCTGCGCCCGAACCCGATCTGGCGCATGACGAGCCGCTGGCGTGGCGCAGCCTGATGGAGCAGGGGCTCGTCGGGCGGCTGCGCGTGGCGGAACCGGCGCTGGATGCAGCCTTCAAGGGGACGAAATGGGCCGATGATGGCGGCGATCTGGACCCAGCGCGCCCCTATATCGACCTCTATGTTATCGACCTTGGTCCGCCCGCGCTGGCGCGTGCGGTGCTGGCACAGGACAGTCTGGACGAGATCGCCGATGTGCGCGCCCGCGCCCCCGACGACGAGTTGTATCTGCTGATCGAGGCCGGACAGCACGGGCTGGTCTCGCCCGATTTCGTGCGCAATACCGCGCCCGACCGGATGACGGCCACGCAGGACGGGCTGCCCTTGGCGTTACGTGATGCCGATATTCTGCCCGAACTGGCCGAGGATCTGCCTGCCTCTTTGCAGGACGCGACAAAAATGGTGCTGCGTCTGGACCGCCGTCTGGGCTTTGACCCGACCCGCCCGTGGGAGCTGAGCCTGCAGGCCATCCGTCTGCACGGGATGCTGATGCCCGAGGCGGGGTCGGTGCATTTTCCGCTGGGCCTGCAGACGCCCGAGCGGTTCTTCCTGCGTCCCTCTCCGCCCGAACGGCTGAGCCCCTTTGCCGAGGCCCTGCGCAACCGCGCCCCCGATCTGTGGCTGCTGGCCGGATTTCTGGCGCTGCTGATGGCGGCGCTTCTGGCACAGTCGCGCCTTGCGGGGCTGCGGGCCTATACGCCCGTGCGTCTGGCGATACTGGCATTTGTGGTCGGGTTCGTGGGGTTCTGGGGGCAGGGGCAGCTCTCGATCGTGACGGTCATGGCGGTGGCGCGCGGGCTGGTGGCGGGCGGGCTTGAGGTGCTGCTCTATGATCCGTTCGGGCTGCTGGTCTGGGCGGCAGCAGGGGCGGGCTTCGTGCTCTGGGGGCGGGGGTTTTTCTGTGGCTGGCTTTGCCCCTTTGGTGCCTTGCAGGAATTTGCGCACCATCTGGGCCGCCTGTTGCATCTGCCCCGCATAGAGCCGCCCCCCAGCCTTGCCCGCGCCCTTCTCTGGAGCGGTCCTGTCGCCCTTGCGGGGCTGCTTGCCACGGCTTTCGTGGCCCCCCAGCATGCCGAGACCATAGCCGAGATCGAACCGTTCAAGACGGCGATCACCATGCATTTCGCGCGTCCTTGGCCCTATGCGCTTTGGGCTGCGGGGTGGCTTCTGGTGTCGATGGTCTGGTTCAAAGGCTTCTGCCGTTCGCTCTGCCCTCTGGGGGCCATGATGCGGATCGGCGGGTTTTTGCGCCTGCGGCAATGGATCCCGCGCAGGCCCGAATGCGGCAGCCCCTGTCAGCTTTGCCGGGTGCGCTGTGCCTATGGTGCGATCAGCCCGCAAGGCAAGATCCGTTATTCGGAATGTTTCCAATGTCTTGACTGCGTCAAAATCCATGACGACCCGACGCTCTGTGTGCCACTGGTGCTAGAGGCGAAACGCGCAAGGAGGCCTTCATGAAGCGGCGGCGGTTTCTTCGGATTGTGGCGGGAATGGCGCTTTGCGGCGGGGCCGTGCAGGCGCAGACATGGCAGGGGCGGGCCTTCGGGGCGGATCTGCAGATCACGGCGGCAGGCGCTCTGCCTCTGGCCCGCATCCGCGAGGAGATTGCGCAGATCGAGGCGGTGTTTTCGCTTTTTCGCCCGAGCGAGCTGCAAGAGCTGAACCAGCGCGGCAGGGTCGCGGGATCGGCGCGGCTGCGCACCGTCCTTCATGCCGCCCGACAGGTGCATGCACAGACGCAGGGCGCCTTTGACCCCAGTATCCAGCCGCTCTGGCGCGCATTGGCCGAGGGGGGCGACCCTGTGGCGGCCCGCGCGCTGATCGGCTTTGACCGGCTGCGGATGGGCGCGCATGTGCGCCTTGGCCCTGCACAGGCGCTGACATTGAACGGCATCGTGCAGGGCTATGCCGCCGACCGCGTGGCCGAGCTGTGCGCGCAGGCCGGTCTGGGCCGGTGTCTGGTGGATATGGGGGAATTCCGCGCCTTGGGCGGGCCGTTCCATATCGGGCTGGAAGATCCGCAGGCCGGACGTCTCGGACAGCGCAGCCTGAGCCGTGGCGCAATCGCGACCTCGTCGCCTGCGGCGCTCTGGCTGGCGGGGGGCAGTCATATCCTTGGTCCGGCGGGGCAGAAACCACATTGGTCGACGGTCAGTGTGGAAGGCCCGAGCGCGATGATCTGCGATGCGGCCTCGACGGCCTTCGTGCTGATGGACCGTCACGCGATATCGCGCGCGGCCAAGGGGCTTGGCCTGCGCGCGGTCTCTCTGGTGGATATGGACGGGAACCTTGAGACGTTTAGGGTCTAGCGTTCTGGCGGACGGAAATCGGCCCCGTAAGATTTGAAGATGGTCGCGATCCGCCCATCCTCCAGCCCCGCCGCAATCGCATCATCCACCGCATAGGCCAGCGGGCGGTGCTGCATCGACAGCGCGGCCCCCAAGGTCCAGCTATTGCGCGCAAGGCCCAGAAGCGGCGGTTCGTGCACGGCCTCGTCGGGTTGCAAAGCGGCGTCTATCTCGGCGCGCGGTCCCATGACGGCCATCACCTCGCCCGCCTCGAGCCCCCTCATCGCGGCTTGGGTCGAGGGGTAGCGGTGCACCTTATCCGCTGTGGCCCCATGCGCCACCGAGGTCAGGAAAAAGTCGGAGATCGAGTCGTTTTCCACCCCCACCGGATCATAGCGGAAGACCGGCGGCGTCGGGCCTTTGTCGGGGTAATCGGCGGGCTTATAGGCGATCGCCAGACGGTCCACGGCATATTGACCCGTGAAGACCACCTGATCGAAGCGGCAGGCATAAGCGACATCATAGGGCGCATGCAGCATCAGGTCAGAGACATGGCCACCCACAACCGCCCCGCGATAGACATAGTTCAGCAGATCTGCATCCAGCGTCTCGCCGGGGGTCACCATGCGGATGCGCGCTGTCACGCCCAGTTCCTGCGCGATCAGCTGCGCGATCTCCACATCGATTCCCTGCGGCTTGCCGCCGTCTTCCCAAGACCACGGCGCGAAATCCTCGTACATCGCGACCTCGATCCAGCCATCCTCCCGAATCCGGTCCAGATCGCGCCCGATATCGCGGGCGAAGGTGTTTTGCAGCTTCTGTTCGGGGGCGACGCCCTCGCAGGCCGCATATGACGCCAGCGGCCATGCCGCCAGCGCCAAGGCGATCATCAGGCTCCGCCCCCGCATCGTCATTGCGCCGCCGAAAGGCCGATGGTCAGCAGTTCGGCCGCGTGTTTCTGGCTGGCCGGATCGTCGGTCAGGGCCTCTGCCGCACGGCTGACAGCACTATCGGCCACCGGTGCGCCCGAGAAGGTCTGCACCTTGCTGGCGATCTCGACCAGTTCCTCGTGCACGGGGCCTGCATCGGCCTTGCCGGCCATCAGGTCATCGCGGATCTTGTGCAGCCGGTCGGAATAGGGTTCCAGCGCGTCATCCTCGGGGCGGGTCTCGATATAGGTGCGGATCGCCCATCCGGCTTTCTGGCCCAGCACTTCGCCGAACGCGGGCATCTTGGTGGTGCCGTCTTGCGTATAGCCGTGCTGGAACCGCTCGACGAACCATTCATCGCCATATTCCTCGGCCTCAAGGAAGCGCAGATCGGGGGCAAGACCTCCCGACACCGCCCCAAGCCCGTGGCAACGTGCGCAGTTCTGATTGAAACCGGAATCCCCGATCCGCACAGCGGCGCGCCAGACCTCTTCGCCCGCGGCGTCGGCGCGATAGGGGTTCTCGGTCAGCCATTCTTCTCCCACATCGGGCAGGGCGTCGGTATTGATCGGTTGCGGTGCCACATCGCCATGCGCAAACAGCTGCACAGGCGTCAGAATTCCGGCAAAGACGATTGCCGCAAGGCTGCGGCGGGTCCGGCTATCAAGCATTTCTCTCTCCCTCTTGATGGCTGCTCGTCAGCAGATAACGAGACAAGGGACGGCTCCTCCATCCGACCTTCGTCGCGTTTCACCTTATCCTGCCCGAGAGCGGCATCGGCGCGTATTGTCCAATGGTCTAATATGTAAACCGGCCCTTAAAAAAGGCGCGTCCCAAAGGGCTTGGCCCGACGGGACGCGGGGCCTAGCGCGCTTTGGGCGGGCGGGTTCTGGCCGGTTCGAATCCCCAGAGCGCTAATGCGAAAAACACGGCGGCGGCCCCTGCTACGACCCCGAAGGACATGGCCGCGAACTGGCCGTAAAGCGCGAAGCGGATCAGCTCGACGGCATGGGTGAACGGGTTCAGCCGGCAGATGGTAGCCAGAACCGGCGAGGCCTCCTGCATCTTCCACACCGGATAGAGGGCGGAGGACAGGAAGAACATCGGGAAGATCACGAAATTCATCACCCCTGCGAAATTTTCCAGCTGGCGGATGCGGGCGGACAGAAACAGCCCGAGCGCCCCCAGCATCAATCCTGCAAGCACCAGCGCAGGCAGCGCGGCCAGATATCCGAGCGGTGGCAGGTGGATACCATAGAGATAGGCAATGGCCAGAAAGGCCGCAACCTGGACCAGACCCACCAGGGCCCCCGCTACCAGCTTCGCGCCCAGCAGGAACCAGCGCGGCCAAGGGGCGGTCAGCATCAGCCGCATGGTGCCGCTCTCGCGGTCATTGACAAGGCTGAGCGAGCTTTGCATGGCCGAAAACAGCAAGATCATCCCGCAGAGGCCCGGCGCGATATAGGTCTCGTAGGTGATATAGGTGCGGTAGGGCGGAATGATCGACATGCCCAGAGCCGCGCGAAAGCCTGCCGCGAAGACGACCAGCCAGACCAGAGGCCGGACCAGAGCGGCAAAGAACCTCTCGCGCTGGGTCAGAAAGCGGGCAAGCTCGCGCGTCATGATCGCCGCCGCGGCGCGCAGCGCGCTCATTGGAGGGCTCCGGTGCGGCTCAGGAACCAGTCGGCCAGCGGCACCCCACCCCTGAGGCGGCCCACCTGCCCCTCTGCCGCAACCTGCCCGCGATGCAGGAGCACCATCGTATCCGTATCGCGCAATTCGTCCACCAGATGGGTGGCCCAGAGCACCGTAATGCCGCTGGAGGTCAGGTCATGCACATAGGCGGTGATTGCGGCGCGGGCGGGGGCGTCAAGCCCGACGGTCGGCTCATCCAGCAGCAGCAGTCCCGGACGGTGGATCAGCGCGCGGGCAATTTCCATGCGCCGCCTATGGCCCCCGTTCAGCTTGCCGACTTTCTCGCCTGCCCGCTCCGCCATGCCAAGGCGGGTGAGCGCCTCTTCGATACGGGTCTCGCTTTCGCTACGGCTGAGGCCCTGAAGCGCCGCGAAATAGCGCAGATTTGCCGCCACGCTCCGGTCCAGATCATGGGTGGGTTGCTGGAAAACGACGCCGATCCCCGCCAAGGCCCTGCGCGGCGCGCGCCCCATATCCGTGCCCGCCACCTCGACCACGCCCGGACGGGGCCGGATCAGCCCTGTCAGCACCGACATCAGGGTGGATTTCCCCGCCCCGTTCGGCCCCAGAAGGGCGCAGAAACATCCTGCGGGCAGGGTAAAGCCGACCCCGTCAAGGGCCAGCTTCGTTCCCCAGCGGTGGCTGAGTCCGCTGACCTTCAGCGCGGGGTTAGTCGATGGTGATGTCAAGCCGCTGATCCTCGCCCGACGAGCCGGGAATGGACAAAGCATAGCTTCCCGGCGTGACCGCCACAAAGGTGATTTTCATTGTGCCGGGTTCATCGAATTCTACCGAGTTGAGGCCGGTGGGGCGGACTTCCAGCCCTTCGACCACGACCTCGTCGATCCAGACAGCATGAAAGAAATCGGCCCCCGACAGGCCGATCTCGCCCGACCCGTCCGAGGTGATCTCGACGGTGTAATAGCGGCCCGATTTCAGATGCCACGGCCCGCCCAGAGGCTCGCCAACCGAGAGCATCACCTCGGGCAGTTTGTCGCGATTGCCTGCCGCCATCAGACCCGCGGGCGGACCGGCCTCGTTGTCATCATCGGCATCGGCAAAGGCGGTGGTGGCCGAAAGGGCGGCAATCACTAGGGCAGAAAGGAAATAACGCATGGAAAACTCCTGTATAGGCTTGGGTCAGTCTGCAATCGGCTGGGGAGGGGTGGGGCGGGCTGCGGCCCCCCAAGGGAAACGGCCCACCTTGATCGTGGCTTTCGGTTCCAATGTGGCGACATCGATCACCGTCACATCGCCCGAAACGCCATTGGTGGTGAACAGCAGGGTTTCATCGGGGGAATAGGCCAGATGCCAGACCCGCCGCCCGACCATCAGATATTGCTCGACCTCGAAGGTTTTTGCATCCACGACAGCCACATGGTTGGCGGGGCCCAAGGCGATGAACACCTTGGTCTTATCGGGCGAGAACAGCATCCCCACGGGTTGCAGTTTTTCCGAGCGCACACCCGCAATGGCAAAGCGGATCTTGCCCTTCTCGGTCTTGGTTGCGGTATCGAAGATGCTGACCGTGCCGCCGATTTCCGAGCTGACCCATAACTCGGACCCGTCGGGCGAGAATTCGGCATGGCGCGGGCGTGCATCCACTAGCGAGTTGGCGACGATCTGATGGGTCGCGGTATCGATCCAATGCGCCATATTGGTGGTTTCCGATGTGGTCACCTGCACCTTGCCATCGGGCGAGATGCCCATGCCCTCGGGTTCGATTCCGACATCGATCTGGGCCACCACACGGCGGGTCTGGGTATCGACGACGGTGGTCACGGCGTCGTTTTCATTGGCGATGTAAAGCAGCCGGTCATCGGGGGCGAGCACGAATTGCTCGGGGTCTTCCCCCGAGGGCAGGTCATGCAGGATCTTGCCCGTTTCGGGGTCCATCACCTGTACGGCGTCGCTATCGGAGGCGCAGATGTAAAGCCGCTTGAAATCGCGCGAGAAGGTGATGCCGCGCGGGCGTTCGCCCGTAGGATAGCTGCGCACCACCTCGAGGGTCTGGACATCGATCACGCTGACCGTGTCATCGGCCTCGTTGGTCACCCAGATCTCGTCGGCAAGGGCGGGGCTGGCCGCAAGGGCGGTCGTCAGGAACAGGATGCGCAGCATTCAGCCTCCAAAAGCTTTGCAGAGGGTTTCGGGACGGTCGGTGCCAAGGGTGTCCATCTCGTTGGCGTGATGGAGAAACCCCTCGAAGGGGGCGGTCGCGATGACCGCGCGCTCTGTGACCAGTGGCAGGGGCTGGCGCATCTGGCCATCCCACGGGCGGAAGGAAAGCGGCTGGCCCAGAAAGCCCGCGATCCGTGCCTTATCGGAGATCAGATAGTCGCGCAGGCTGCGCGGGTCACCGGCACCGGAGCGGGTGCGGGCATCCGACACAGCGGCCACCGCCACCCATGCCGCGTAATCGGCGGCGCGCATGTCGCGACCGCTGGCCATGCGGAACCGGTCCTGTAGCTGTGCGGCCCCGTTTTGCTCGACCACACCGGCCCAGCCAAGCGGCTGCAACCCCTCGGAGCCCGCAATCGGACGCGGCAGCCATGTGTTATAGGGCAGATAGCGCCCGAAATCGCCGCGTTCATCGGCCACCAGCAGGATGTCATGCTCGGGCAGATCCTGCATGAACAGCGGCACCTCGGCGGCGGCAGAACGGCGCATATCAGCGGTCAGGGGCCAGTCCTTCTCGCCAGCCAGGGCCAGTCCGAACTTGCCCAAGCTGGTCTTGAGCGCTTCGGCAAAGGCTTTGTCTTCGGGATGCGGGCCGGTGACAAGCGCCAGCTTCGTCCAGCGTTTGACCACCAGTGCCTGCGCCAGCGCATCGGTACGCATTGCGACGGAAGGGGTGCTGTGCAGGATATTGGCGCGGCATTGCGTGCCACGAAGCGGCATGTCCTCGGCGCTGGTATTGAAGATCAGCACATCCTTTGCCTCGGGCAGATCCGCCAGCGCCAAGAGGTCTTCCGCCGGAGCGCGCGTCACCAATATCTGTGCCCCCTCGGCCAGAATCTTTTTCGCGGCGGTCAGAAACGGTGCGTCCGGCGCCACACGGGTTTCGTGAAGCTGCCAGTCGATTCCCAGAAATTTTCCTGTCTTTGTAATGTCTTCAAGGCTCAATCGGGCACCTGCGACGCCCAGATCATCGGGGTCACCGGCTAGATTGGATAAAACGGGGGGTGGCGTGACCTGACGTTCAAGCCAGTCAAGGCGCAGCACCTCGGCCTGCGCCGAAGCACATGCCAACCATGCAACCGCCACGGTTGTTAAAAATTTCATGTCTCTCTCCCTGAGGACACTGCATCTGCTCGGGTGGGCGGATGCAATAGGACTAAGGTCTAGGGCCGGGGGGCGGTGCGCCGTGTTAGCCTGTTTTGTGTCAAGGGAGGAAACCATGATGGCAGGTTTGCACAGGGGCTGTCTGGCCCTGCTTCTTGGGTCGTTTCTGGCCTGTCCCGCGCTGGCGGATGCCTTGGCCGAGGAGCCGGGCGGCGACCTCAATCCGCCCGAGATGAGCCTGGACCGTGTGCTGCGTGATACCGCGCGGGGCGAGGTCACGATGATGAATTGCGCCTCGGGCTATTTCATGACGAAATCCGGCGATCATGCTGCGGCGCGCGAGGTCTTCGGCCTATGTGCCGAGCGTGGTTGGACAGGGGCTATGACGTGGATGAGTGCGCTGGAGGATAATGGTCTGGGCGCCGTGGAAGATCCGGCGGCTGCGGCCGAATGGGACCGGCGCGCGGCTGAAGCGGGCGATCCGGTCGGGCAGTTCAACCGTGGTCTGGATCTGCTGCGCGGTCGGGGAGGTGTGCGCGACATTGCTCAGGGACAGGCGATGATCGACCGTGCGGCGCGGGCGGGCCTGCCACAGGCCCAAGAGCTGCAGGGCGCGCACTATGATTGGCGCGCGGTGACCCCGGATGCCGACGAAGCGCGCTATCTGCCACAGGGATAACAGCCAGAATCGCGACCAAAGTCGTATGCGGCCATTGATATGGATCAACCGTGCCGACCTGCAGCAGACCTACTTTCGAGACGGGTAGAAAGTAGGAGAATTGTCATGAAAACAAGCCTTGTTCTGAGTGCAATACTGGCAGCCGCTTGCGTGCAGGTCGCGCAGGCCGACACTACGGAGCGGATCAAGATCGACGCGGGGCATCAGTTCTTCGAGGCGAATTGCCAGCGGTGCCATTCGGTCGATGCGGATCGGGCAAGCTATGGACCGCTGCTGGAGAAGGTCGTGGGGCGCAAGGCGGGAAGCTATGGCGATTACCCCTATTCCGACGCTTTGAAACAGGCGAATTTCGTCTGGACGCCAGGGGCGCTGCGGGCTTGGATGGAAGATAATGACGCCTTCATTCCAGGCACGAAAATGCGTCATGTCGGCATTGTCGATCCGACGGTTCAGGACTTTATCGTAACCTATCTGAACAGTCAGTAACCCTCATCAGGGGCATGCGTGACGTCTAAGTAAGACCAATGGACAATATCCGCCCGTGTGCCCCTGTCCAATACTTCGGGAATGTCTGATCCGCCCTCTTTTTCCGAGGTGCGGACAGGACGACAGGGAGGACTACGCAATGAACCGTTTCGTTTTGGCCGCAGTGCTGGCCATTTCCTGCGGCTGGGCTTTGGGAGACGCTCAAGCAGGGGTTACCGAGGAGGATCTTCGCGCGGATCAGCAGACGGTGGGCGATGTGCTCACCAACGGGATGGGGCGCAATTTGCAGCGTTTCAGCCCGCTGGAAACGCTGAACCGTGACAACGTGAAAAACCTCGTTCCGGCTTGGGCATTCAGCCTTGGCGGAGAAAAGCAGCGCGGGCAGGAGAGCCAGCCGATCGTCTATGACGGGGTGATGTATATCACCGGCTCCTATTCGCGCCTTTATGCGATTGATATCCATACCGGAAAAGAGCTGTGGCAATATGATGCCCGCCTTCCCGAGGGCATTCTGCCCTGCTGTGACGTGATCAATCGCGGTGCGGCCATCTATGGCGATAATATCTATTTCGGCACATTGGATGCGCGGATCGTGGCGCTTGACCGGAAAACCGGCGATGTCGTCTGGAACAAGAAAATCGCCAATTACAAAGAGGGGTACAGCTATACCGCCGCGCCGCTGATCGTAAACGGGCTTGTCATCACCGGCAATTCGGGCGGTGAATTCGGGATCGTGGGCGAGGTGCAGGCGCGCGATGCGGAAACCGGCGAGCTGGTCTGGACCCGTCCGGTGATCGAAGGCCATATGGGCACGCTCAATGGCGAACCCTCGACCATGACCGGCGAGCTGAACGCGACCTGGCCGGGCGATATGTGGAAAACCGGTGGCGGGGCAACATGGCTGGGTGGCTCTTATGACGCCGATACCGATACGCTGATCTTCGGCACCGGTAACCCCGCGCCGTGGAACAGCCACCTGCGCAATGCGGGCACCCCCGTTGAGGGCAATAAGGGCGACAACCTCTACGCGGCGTCCCGCCTCGGCATCGACCCCAAGACCGGCGAGATCAAGTGGCACTTCCAGTCCACCCCGCGTGAAGGCTGGGATTTCGACGGTGTGAACGAGGTCGTGGGCTTTGTCGATAAGGATGGCAACAAGCGCTATGCGACCGCCGACCGGAACGGCTTCTTCTACATCCTCAACCGCGAAGACGGCAAATTCGTCGCGGCTTATCCTTTTGTGAAGGATATCTCTTGGGCCAGCGGGATCGATGAGACCGGTCGCCCGATCTATAACGAGCAGAATCGCCCCGGTGCGCCGGATACGGCCTCCGAGGATGGCAAGGGCCAGCAGGTCTTCTCGGTGCCCAGTTTCCTTGGGGGCAAGAACTGGATGCCGATGGCGTATAGCCAGCAGACAGGCCTGTTCTATGTGCCCTCCAACGAATGGGGCATGGATATCTGGAACGAGCCGATTTCCTACAAGAAAGGCGCGGCCTATCTTGGGGCAGGCTTCACCATCAAGCCGCTTTTCGAAAGCTATATCGGTTCGCTGAAAGCGATGGACCCGAATACTGGCGAGGTGAAATGGGAATATAAGAACTCTGCACCGCTCTGGGGCGGGGTGATGTCCACGGCGGGTGGCCTTGTCTTTACTGGCAACCCCGAAGGCGAATTCATGGCCTTCGACGCCGAGACCGGTGACAAGCTTTGGTCCTTCCAGACCGGTTCGGGCATTGTTGGCCAGCCGATCACCTGGGAGCAGGATGGCGAGCAATATGTCTCGGTGATTTCCGGCTGGGGGGGCGCCGTGCCGCTTTGGGGTGGTGAGGTTGCCAAGCGTGTGAACTACCTCAATCAAGGTGGCACCGTCTGGACCTTCCGTCTGCCCAAGCAAATGGCCGACGCCAAATAATCCACGCCTATGCGATGGCTTTCGCCGCGCCCGGGGGCAACCTCGGGCGCGTTTTCATGCGCGACAGGGGAAAAAGCCCGAAAACCGATATGTGCATATATAAACGCTTAGCGTGCTAATTTTGTATATTTAACATTCGGAGGAACACTCCTAGATAAGTCTTCAGAAAGAAACACAGCAGATCGCCCGCTTCACTCAGGGTGCTGACGATTTGCGGATCACTTGGAGATTGATCATGAAAAATATCGTTATTGCCGCAGTTGTCGCCCTTACCGCCAGTGCAGGGATCGCGTCCGCCGAGGGGGCAGGCCATGCCCAACTGGCGCAACAGCTTGGTCTGAACGGGGCCGACTTCACCACCGCCGAGTTGACCTCGATCGACGAGGCCCGCCGCGACGGCGACAACAGCACCGTGAACTACTTCCTCAACCACGATAACCGTGTCGCGGCTCCTGCGCAGGAAGTGTCTGCCGGTAAAGCACAGCTGGCTGCGCAGCTTGGCGTTGACCCGAGCAAATACACGCTGGCCGAGCTGGTGACGGTGGATAGCGATCTGCGTGACCACAACGCACAAGACGCGGCCTTCATCCTGTCGGGCGATGCCCGTCACGAAGTTACGCCGCTGCCGGTTCCCTATTTGGGCCAAGGCCGGGACCAATAAGGCCTTAGGTCCACACGCTGCACATCAGGAGATGTGCATCTCCAGTGAAGAAGGGCGGTCTGCTTGCAGGCCGTCCTTTTTCAGTTTTGCCGTGGCGTCATTTGCGTGGATCGCGGGGCGAGGGTGAATTTCCTCGGCCCTCTATGAAACTGATCGGGCTCTCGGGTGTTGGAACAGTAGCAAAGGCTCTGGCGCAGTTTCGGGTGCGGTTCGGGGCCAAGTCACTGTGCAAGGAGACCCCCCCATGAAAGACCACGATGGCGCAACCCAAGGCGCTTGCCCGTTTCGCGGAACCCGTATCGGGGGGGCAATCGGCTCCGAGCCGCAACTGGATCACTGGTGGCCCAACCGGCTGAAAGTGGAGCTTCTGCATCAGAATCCGGTGCAGGCCAACCCGCTTGGACCGGACTATGATTACGCCGAAGCGATCAAGGATCTGGATATTGCCGCGCTCAAGGCCGACCTGCGCGCGCTTTTGCATAGTTCGAAAGACTGGTGGCCTTCGGATTACGGGCATTACGGGCCGCAAATGGTGCGTATGGCGTGGCACTCGGCGGGCACCTATCGCATCGCCGACGGGCGTGGCGGTTCGGCCGAAGGGATGCAGCGTTTCGCGCCGATCAATTCGTGGTGGGACAATGGCAATACCGATAAATCCCGCCGTCTTCTATTGCCGATCAAGCAGAAATATGGGGCAAAACTGAGCTGGGCCGACCTGATGATGCTGGCCGGCACGCTTGCGTTAGAAGATATGGGCCTGCCGATCCAAGGCTTTGCCTTTGGTCGCGTGGATGCGTGGGAAGCAGATCGCGCCACATATTGGGGCCCCGAGGGGTGGAACGGCAAGCGTCCTTCGGAGGTCGGGCAAGGTCCGCTGGAAGGCCATCCGAACCAGATGGTCACCCGTGACCTGCGTTGGGAAGGGGATGTCCGGTCTGATCATTATGATCTCGAAGCGCCGTTGGCCAATGCCAATCAGGCCCTGATCTATGTCGATCCCGAAGGCCCCAATGGCAACGGGAATGCGCAAGACAGCGCCCGCGATATCCGCGAGACCTTTGCCCGCATGGCGATGAATGACGAAGAGACCGTTGCCCTGATTGCGGGCGGGCATGCTTTCGGGAAATCGCACGGGATGGTTAGCGCCGATGAAATCGGTCCTGCGCCGGAAGGGGCGCCGATTCAGGCGCAGGGTCTGGGCTGGCAAAACCCCGAAGGCCTCGGGTTTGCGCAATATACCATGACCAACGGGATCGAGGGCAGCTGGACCCCCGACCCCACGATGTGGGACAATTCCTATCTGGAAAACCTGTTCAAATATGAATGGAAGCAGGAGACATCTCCGGCGGGGGCCGTGCAATGGACCCCCGAAGACCCCGACGCGCCGAAAACGCCTGATGCGCATGTCGAGGGCCAGATGAATCCGCTGATGATGATGACATCGGATCTGGCGCTGAAGGTCGATCCCGAATACCGCAAGATCTGCGAGCGCTTTCTGGCGGATTTCGACTATTTCACCGATTGCTTCTCGAAGGCGTGGCACAAGCTGATCCACCGCGATCTGGGGCCGACCTCGCGCTGGCTCGGGCCGGAGATCGGCGGCACGTTCATCTGGCAGGACCCGACGCCCGAGGCAGAGTATCCGCCGATCAGCGAGGCCGATATTGCAGAGCTGAAAAAGACCTGCCTGACGACCGGAATTCCGCTGCGCGAGCTGATTGCTACGGCATGGGCTTCGGCCTCGACCTATCGCGATACCGACAAACGCGGAGGTGCCAACGGCGCGCGCATCCGCCTTGCGCCACAAAAGGATTGGGCGGTGAACAATCCCGCCCAACTCTCGCGGGTGCTGTCCGCATTGGAACAGGTAAAGTCCGACTTTGACGCCAAGGGGGCGGCCAAGGTTTCGATGGCCGATCTGATTGTTCTGGCAGGTTGTGCGGCCGTTGAAGCTGCGGCCAAGGCTGCGGGGCATGACGTTTGCGTGCCCTTCGTGGCGGGACGCACGGATGCCAGCGACGAATGGACCGATGCCGAGACCTTCGACTGGTTGCTGCCCGTGGTGGACGGGTTCCGCAATTACCGGCATCCGGGCATCCGCTATCAGGTTCCGGCAGAGCAGCTCTTCCTTGATCAGGCCGCAAAACTTGCGCTGACCGCGCCGGAATGGACGGCACTGGCCGGTGGGCTACGGGCGCTTGACCAGAATTATGATGGGTCGGAAACGGGGATCTTTACCCAGCGGAAGGGTCAGTTGACCAATGATTATTTCCGTGTGCTGGTATCGATGGACTATGCATGGCACCCGCAGGACGGTGAAGAGATGTTCGATATCCGACCGCGTGCGGGAGAGGGGGCATCCTATACCGCCTCGCGTTGCGATCTGGTTTTCGGCTCCAATAGCGAGCTGCGCCAACTGGCCGAATATTATGCCGCAGATGATGGCGAGGCCTATCTGGTGCGCGATTTCGTGAAAGCCTGGCACAAAGTGATGATGCTTGACCGTTTTGACGTTGCAAAAGAGCGCCGTCGGGCGATGGCGCTATGCTAAGCTTCTGAATCTTCCGCCATGTTGAAAATGCAGAGGAAACGGGCGCGAGGGTTTCGCGCCCGTTTTCCCTCAGCGGGAGTTAATAACCGCGCTGCATATCGGCCATATCGCCGCAGCGCCCGTCTTTGGCAAACTGGCGGATATTTTCGGCAATGATCCGGCTGCCTGTATCGGGATCGACCTGCGAGGCGATATGCGGCGTGACCGTCACATTGGGATGCGTCCAGAAAGGATGCTCTTCGGGCAGCGGCTCGATAGGGAAGGCATCAAGGATCGCATGGGCAATCTGCCCGTTGTCCAATGCGGCCAGCAGATCGGCCTCGTGCAAGTGATCGCCGCGCCCGCAATTCACCAGACAGGCCCCCTTTGGCAGGGCCTGAAATAGCGAAGCGTCCAGAATATGGCGGGTTTCGGGGGTGAGTGGCAGAAGATTTACTACGATTTCACAATCTTGCAGGAATCTCTTCAGGCCTTCGGGGCCGTGATGGCACGTCACTTGGGCGATATCCTTGGGGCTGCGGGCCCAACCTCTGGTCTCGAAGCCGATCTGCGCCAGCAGCGCTGCCGCCGCTGCACCCAGATTGCCAAGGCCAAGAATGCCGACTTTGCGCTGACCTGCGACCGGCGCCACAATCGGTGCCCATTTTGCCTGCTGCGCGCTGGCCAGCATTTCGGGCATGCCGCGATGGAGATTGAGCACCTGCATCGCCACATATTCCCGCATACGCTGGGTGAGATCCGACCCGATCGTGCGAATGACAGGGATCTGGCGCGGCAGTTCGGGATCTGCGGCAAGATGATCGACCCCCGCGGCCAGCGACACAATCGCCCTCAGGTTTGGCAGGCCAGCCAGAAAGCCGTGGGCAGGTTGCCATACCGCGGCATATTCCACCTGCGCCGCGTCGAACGGCTCATGGCCTGAAACCACCTCGGCCTCGGGCAGAACGGTCTGCAGCCGCGCCACCCATTTGGCACTGGTTTTCGGGCTTGGAAGATAGACGACGATGCTCATAGTGATCCCTGCTGTGGTATTTTCGCCGGATCAGAGCAAGAAAACCGCGCCAAGGCAAGGCGCGGTTTAAGGTGGTTAACGCCAACCCAATGCGGGCGCGACATGGGTCAGAAGGCTTTCAAGCACATGGGTGTTGTAATCAACCCCCAGCATATTGGGCACGGTGAGCAGCAGCGTATCGGCTTCGGCAATCGCCTCGTCCTGCCGCAGCTGGTCAATCAAGCGGTCCGGCTCATCCGCATAGCCCCTGCCGAATACAGAACGGGTCTGGTCGATAATGCCGATCTGGTCCTGATCTTTCGAGCCGTTCCCGAAATACATCCGGTCCTGATCGTTCATCAGCGCAAAGATCGAGCGCGAGACAGAGACCCGTGGCGCATGACTATGGCCGGCCTCTTTCCACGCGGCCCGATAGGCGCGGATCTGCTTGGCTTGCTGGATGTGGAAGGCCTCGCCCGTCTCGTCATCCTTGAGCGTCGAGCTTTGCAGGTTCATCCCCAGTTTCGCAGCCCATTCGGCGGTGGCATTGGAACCCGCCCCCCACCAGATACGGTTGCGCAAGCCCGGACTTTGCGGTTCCAGCCGTAGTAGGCCCGGCGGATTGGGGAACATCGGGCGGGGATTGGGCTGGGCGAAGCCTTCCCCTTCGATCATCTGCAAGAAAACCTGCGTATGACGGCGCGCCATATCGGCAGGGGTCTCGCCTTCGGCGGGCTGATAGCCGAAATGCCGCCAGCCATCAATGACCTGCTCGGGCGAGCCGCGCGAGATGCCCAGTTGCAACCTGCCGCCCGCGATCAGGTCGGCACTTCCGGCATCTTCGACCATATAGAGCGGGTTTTCATAGCGCATGTCGATGACGCCGGTGCCGATCTCGATGCTGGTGGTGCGGGCACCGACCGCCGCCAGAAGCGGAAAGGGAGAGGCCAGTTGACGGGCATAGTGGTGCACGCGGAAATAGGCACCATCCAGCCCCATCTGCTCTGCCGCGACAGCCAGATCGATGGATTGCAACAGGACATCCGACGCCGAGCGGACTTGCGAGCCGCGGTCGTTCGCCCAATGTCCGAAAGAGAGAAAGCCGATCTTTTTCATACGAGTGATCCTTCCGTTTCCCCTGCATGTAGGCGCGCGCAGGGCGGTGCCGCAAGGTTGCCGGATGTTCTCTCAGGCGCAGCCGATGTGCAAAGCGGGAACTGCGTTTTTCGCGCCTAGCTGGCCAGACGTTCGGGCGGGGCGAAAAATTCGACATCTCCGGGATCAATCTGGAAGGTGCCGATTTCCGCAGCAAGAGCCTCCGTTTCCGTCCGCAAGGTCGCGATGGCGGCATTGGTTTCTTCGAACATGGCGGCATTTTTCTGTGTGGTCTGATCCAGTTCCAGGGTCGCGCCGGAGATTTCATTGATGCCGATCGTCGTCTCCCGCGTGGCCGTCACGATGCTCTCGATCCGGCTACGGATGTCATGTACACCGCTGACGATATCCGCCAAGGCCGATCCGGTGGAGTTCACCATGGAGACGCCGCGCTGGACATCCGTGCCCGAGGTCGAAATCATGTTGCTGATCTCTTGCGAGGCATCAGCCGACCGCTGCGCCAACGCCCGCACCTCCGAGGCGACAACCGCAAAACCGCGTCCCGCCTCTCCCGCGCGTGCGGCTTCTACCCCCGCATTGAGCGCCAGCAGATTGGTCTGGAAAGCAATATCGTCAATGACCTGCAAGACGCGTTCGATCTGTGCAGACGAGCTTTCGATACTGTCCATTGCCGCGATTGCATTGACCACGATCTGGTGTCCGCGCTCGGCACGTTCGCTGATATCGCCAATGGTCTTCTGGGCCTCGTCAAGCGCTCGCGACGAGCTGGTGACCGAGGCGGACATCTCTGTCAGGGCCGAAGTCGTCTCTTCCAGAACGGCGGCATTCTTCTCCGATCGGCGCGCCAGATCGGCAGAGGCATCCGCGATTTCCTGCGTCGAGCTTTCGATGCGCTGCGAGGACGCGGAGATGGTCTGCATGGTCATCGAAAGGGCATTGGCGGCCTGATTGCTGGATTGCGCGACACGATGGAAGCTGCCGCGCAACGTATCGGGCATGCGATAGGTGAAATTGCCCTGTGCGAAGCTCCGCATCGAGGTTTCGACCTCGGTCATGCCCTGTTCGACGCAGCTGCCGATCTCGTTCAGGCCCTTGCAGAGTTCGGCCATCAGGCCCGTTTTGCCTTGGAGCGGAATGCGCTTGGTGAAGTCGCCTCTGGCGCAGGCCGTGACAACCTCGTTGATTTCTTCGGCAATCGCTTCATCTTCGGCCTGTTTCGCTGCGGCATGGGCAAGCTGTTGCTCTGCCGCAAGCTTTTCCTGCTCCAGAAGATGCTCGGCATGCTCCCGCTCCGAGAGTTCGCGCATCTGGGTCTCTTTGGCATGGGCCTCTTCCTGTCGCCGCGCGCGCAGGATGCTTTGACGGAAGGCTTCGATGGCGTCGTTGATCCGACCGAATTCGAGAATGGTCGTCTCCGGCATCTCGCTATCCATCTGACCGGTTGCCATCTGGGTCGCCCGTTGCGAGATATGGCCGACTTCCTGCGCCATTTTTGTGGAAATGCGGCGTGCGAGAAGCAGGATCATGCCACAGGCTCCAAACATCGCCACGATATTCAGCGCCAAGAGAACCGTTTGATGCCGGACAAACTCTTTTGCAGAGGCCATGATATCCGCAGAAATTCCGTCCTCGAAGGTCTTCAGCATGCCGATACGTTTTGTCGTGGCATCAAAGAACTCCTGCGCGGTCACGCCCTGGGTGCTTCGGGTTTCGGGATAGGCAAAGGCGATGTCGCGCAGACGCGCGACATCTGTGAATTCGGGGCTGTGTTCCAGCGTGTCCAGCTCGGCGGCTTGTGCCTGAGAAGAAAAATCGCGGAAAAACTCCAGGCCCATATCCTGCTGTGACACCAGTTTGTAAAGCGAGGCCAGTCGGGCCATGTCGAAGCTGCCCAAGGCAAAGCCGCCCGCACCAATGGCCCGTTCGATGCCGGCGCGTTCTTTTGTGGCCATGAAAGAGGTCAATGCCCCGAGCTTTTTGGCCAGCTCTGCGCTGATCGCCAGTTTGGAAAGCTGGCCGATGATGTTGATCGCATCCGCATTGATCGTTGTATAATGGCCAAGCGCTTCGGGTATGGGGAGTGTCAGGCTATCGACCTGCGCGCGGATCTTTGCACGTTGCGCGATTTGCGCCTGAAGATTGGCATAGCTTGCCGCCAGACGCGGGGTGAAGGTGCCGGCGAGGCGGTCGCCCATCTGTGTGAACGCTTTAAGGCGTTGATCCGTCTGGCCGCGCTGCGCTGCCAGCTCGTCTTTGAACAGGCTACCCTCGCTGCTGAGAAAGACGCTCGTCGCGCCCCGTTCCTTTTGCTGCTCGTGCACGAGATTGGACAGGGAGGACGCGAATTCCATGAGGGCGCTCAGGTTTCTGGCTTTTTGGCTGCTGGAAATCCGCTCGAAAATCATGAGTCCGGAAAGCAGGATCACGGCGAGAAGCGGGAGAACAAGCAGGCGCGAGATCTTCTGTTTCAAAGAGACATGGCGTTTCGGAGCTGACATCTGCGGATCACCTTTATTGGAGTGCTGTCAGCATTAGGCGCGATATATTAAAGTCCTCTTTCCCGCGCCGCGTGTATCAAAATGCCTCCGATTGCAGCATATTCCCCCTAAGCATTTGGAATAGAATGCAGCTTCGGGGGCTAATTTTGCTGCATCCGCGAGAGAAGCTAAAATGCAATTTATTATGTGATGCCGGCTTGGGTTGCCATATCCGGCCTGTCTTCCGGCAGGGGGGCGCGTGCGACGAGCCAGCAAAGACGGGCCAAGAAGAGGGGCCAAGAAAAAAGCCCCCGTATGACCGGGGGCTTTTGAGATTATTTGATCCCGCCGAAGCAGAGATTCTTGATTTCGAGATAGTCATCGCAGCCGTATTTGGAGCCTTCGCGCCCCTGACCGGATTGCTTGATCCCGCCGAAGGGAGCGATTTCCGAGGAGATGGCACCGGTATTGATGCCCACCATCCCTGTTTCCAGCGCCTCGCCCACGCGCCATGCACGTTTGAGATCGCCGGTGTAGAAATAGCTCGCCAGACCGAATTCGGTGTCATTGGCAAAGGCAACCGCATCGGCTTCGGTGTCGAATTTGACCAGCGGTGCCAAAGGACCGAAGGTCTCTTCCGAGGCCACCTTCATCTCTTGCGTCACCCCTGCCAGCAGCGTCGGCTCGTGGAAGGTGCCGCCCAGATTGGAGCGTTTGCCGCCCGTCAGAACGGTCGCGCCCTTGGACACGGCATCGGCAATGTGATCCTCGACCTTGGCCAGAGCCGCGGTGTTGATCAGCGGGCCGGTGGTGGTGCCTTCGGTGAAGCCATCGCCCAGCGTCAGCGCGCCCATCGCCTTGGCCAGCTTTTCGGCGAAAGCATCATAGACGCCTGCCTGCACATAGATGCGGTTCGCGCAGACGCAGGTCTGACCGTTATTGCGGAACTTGGCGATCATCGCGCCTTGCACCGCTGCATCCAGATCGGCATCGTCGAACACGATGAACGGCGCATTGCCGCCCAGTTCCAGCGAGATCTTCTTGACCGTGTCGGCCCCCTGACGCATCAGGATCTTGCCCACGCGGGTGGAGCCGGTGAAGGTCATTTTGGCGACCTTCGGGCTGTCGCACAGGGCTTTGCCGATGCCCGACGCATCCAGACCGGTGACGATGTTGAACACACCTGCGGGCACGCCTGCGCGCTCGATCAGCACCGTCAGAGCCAGCGCCGAAAGCGGCGTGAACTCGGAGGGGCGGGCCACCATCGTGCAGCCTGCGGCCAAGGCGGGAGCCAGCTTGCGGGCCAGCATCGCATTGGGGAAGTTCCACGGCGTGATCGCCCCCACAACGCCCACCGGCTGCTTGATCACAACCATGCGGATATCGGTCGCATGGCCCGGAATGAAGTCGCCATAAAGACGTTTGGCTTCTTCCGAGAACCATTCGACATAGGAGGCCCCGTACAGGACTTCGCCGCGGGCTTCGGCCCAGGGCTTGCCCATCTCGGCGGTCAGGATCGTGGCCAGATCATCGGCATTGGCCACCATCAGGTCATACAGCTTGCGCAGGATCGCGCCACGCTCTTTGCCGGTTTTCGCCGCCCAGGCCGCTTTCGCTGCGAAGGCCGCGTCAATCGCGCGTTGGGTGTCCTCGACGGTAAGATCCGGCACTTCGGCCAGTTTCTCGCCGGTCGAGGGGTTGTCGACCGTGAAGGTCTTGGCCGCAGCCACCCATTCGCCATTGATATAGGCGCGCGTCTCCAGCAGAGACGCGTCCTTCAGTTTTGCTGCGAGATCTGCGCGATCAAGCATTGGCCAGTTCCTTGGCGCCTTTCACGGCTTTCACCGCGTCGGTCAGGATGGTCATGGCTTCGTCGAATTGCGCATCCGGAATGGTGATCGGCGCGAGGAAGCGGATGACGTTGCCATAGACGCCACAGGTCAGCAGCAGCAGGCCGCGTTCCAGGGCTGCCAGACGGATCTTGTTGGTCAGCTCGGTGGCGGGGGTGCCGTCATCATTCATGAATTCTGCGGCAACCATGAAGCCCGGGCCACGCACTTCGGTCAGTTCCGGCACGATGGTCTTGAGCTCTTCCAGCTTGGTTTTCAGCTTGTCGCCCAGCAGGTTTGCACGGTCGCAGAGTTTTTCTTCCGCGATCACATCCAGCACGGCATTGGCTGCCGCGATGGCCAGCGGGTTGCCGCCATAGGTGCCACCCAGACCGCCGGGGCCTGCGGCATCCATGATTTCGGCGCGGCCAACGACGCCTGCGATCGGGAAGCCGCCACCCAGCGATTTCGCCATCGTGATCAGGTCCGCGGCCGATTCATGCTGTTCCATCGCGAAGACGGTGCCGGTGCGGGCGAAGCCGGTTTGGACTTCGTCTGCGATCATCACGATGCCATGCTTGTCGCAAAGGGCACGGATGCGGTTGACGAATTCTTTCGGTGCGGGCACGAAACCGCCTTCACCTTGCACGGGCTCCAGCACGATGGCGGCCACGCGGGCCGGATCGACATCGGCTTTGAACAGTTTCTCGATGGCATTCATGCTGTCATCGATCGACACGCCATGTGCTTCATAGGGGTAGGGCGCGTGGAAGACATCGCCCATCAGCGGACCGAAGCCGATTTTGTAGGGCGCGACTTTGCCGGTCATGGCCATGGTCATGAAGGTCCGGCCGTGGAAGCCGCCTTGGAAGGTGATCACAGCCGAGCGGTTGGTGTGAGCGCGTGCAATTTTCACGGCGTTTTCAAGCGCTTCTGCGCCGGTCGTTACGAAGACGGTTTTCTTGGCGAAATCGCCCGGTGCCAGGGCGTTGATGCGCTCTGCCAGACGCACATAGTTCTCGTAGGGGATGACTTGGTGGCAGGTATGGGTGAAGGCATCCAGCTGCGCCTTGACGGCCTCGATGACTTTCGGGTGACGGTGGCCGGTGTTCAGCACGGCGATACCGGAGGCGAAATCCAGCAGACGGTTGCCATCGGCATCCCAGATTTCGGTGTTTTCTGCGCGAACCGCATAGTGGTCGGTCAGAACGCCGACGCCACGGGCGAGGGCGGCTTTGCGGCGGGATTCGATGTCTGCGTTTGCCATGAGGGTGATCCTGTTGAGAAGCAATGATTGGAACCCAGCCTATCGGGATTTGGAAACTTAAAAAGTCTGTTTCTTGTTGCGGGTAAGGTGTTGTATACTCGTCATGAATTTGTAAGGTTTGATCAATGGTGAACACTCACAACACGACTTCTCAGGATAAGGAGCTTGGCCACAGGCTGCGCGTGATTCGAGAGCGTGCGGGGTTGTCGCAGCGCGCCCTTGCCAAAAAGGTGGCGGTGCCCAATTCGACTATCTCCTTGATTGAATCGGGAAAGATGAACCCCTCGGTCGGGGCTTTGCGTAAGATCCTTGACGGGATACCGATCAGCCTTTCGGCCTTTTTCGAATTCCAGCCCGATGCGGAACGGCAGATTTTCTATGAATCCGCCGAGCTGACAGAGATCGGCAAGGGGAAATTGTCGCTGCGCCAGATCGGCGGCACGCTGTTTGGCCGCGCGATGATGATCCTGCAAGAGACCTATGAACCAGGGGCTGATACGGGCCGTGTGATGTATGGCCACGAGGGCGAGGAGGGCGGGATCGTCATTTCGGGCCGTGTCGAGATCACCGTGGGTGAGGAACGCAAGGTGCTCGGGCCGGGGGATGCCTATTACTTCGACAGCCGTCTGCCGCACCGTTTCCGGCAGGTCGGGGCCGAACCCTGCGTCGTCATTAGCGCCTGTACACCGCCAACATTCTGACAGGAGAGGCGTTTTCTCGCCTTGTCGGGCCGCCTCCGCCTTCCATCCGCCGCCGTGGTCGTGCTGGAACCGGCCCATTCCCAGCTGCGGTTGCGCCAGTCGCAAACCTCCCGACAGTCGCAAAGCGCCTGTTGCTATATACCCGTCCGCGCGCTCCCTGTCGTCACGGCGCCCTGACCGGAAGATGCGTTGCCTTCGGACACAGAGCGGCACGGGCGGCGGCGGGTCAGGGGCCGTCGCAGATGGGGGCCTGCACCGTGGGCACCTGTCCGGCCTCGGCCATGAAGGCCCGAAAGCCCAGCCCGTCGAGGAAGATCACGCGGTAGTGGGCGTGGCCATTGGTCCACCACGGGTCGGGTCGGTCGATCTCGGTGATGAAGCGATGTGCGCAGGCCTGACCTGCACTATAGGCGATGCCCTCGGGCGAGGTGCCCGCAAGCGGCATATGGATATGGCCGAAGACGATATGGCGGATGCCCTGCGGGTGGGCGGCCAGCCGCGCCATCACGCGGCCCTCGTCATGCAGGCTGATCTGCCGGAAATGGCCGATACCGTCGTCCATCGGCGGGTGGTGGATGAAAATGGTGGGCGGCAATGGCCCCGCGCCTTGCAGCGCCTCATCCAGAAATTCCATCCGGTCCGGCCCGAAGATACCGCCGATGACGCCCGCCTCATGGGTATCCAGAAAGATCAGCCGCCCGAAATCCGTGTCCTGCCAGCCCTGCACATAGCCATTTCCGTCCAGCGGGTGCTCGGGGAAGGCGGCGATGAAATTCGGCCGGTCATCATGATTGCCCAGCATCAAGCGCACGGGGAAGGGCACAGGCGCCAAGATCTCGTGCAGAAGGTCATAGGCCTCTGGGTCGCCGTGATTGCACAGATCGCCGGTGATCACCATCAGGTCGGCATCCGCGTGGCGGGTCAGGATATCGTCAATCGCCGCGCGCATCTGCGCCTCGGGGTCCACCCTATTGGCCAATTGGCCTGCGGGCATCAGATGGGTGTCGGTCAGCTGGATGATCTTCATGGCTCTGCTTTCAAAGGTCATGCGGGAGGCCAGAGCCCCCCGCATAATGTGGGTCATTCCATCAGCGCGTTGGTCTGTTCGACGATCTGCTTGAGGCCCTCCTCGGGCGAGACCTCGCCGCGCATCACGGTGCCGATGATGTCACGCTGGGTGCGCCAGATACGGACCGAGTCCCCACCCGGATAGCCCGCCCAGGGCAGCGACTTGTCGGCCTGAAGCGAGGCGGTCTTCACATTGGGATGCTCTGCGTAATAGGGCGCGAGATAGGCCTCGCCGGTGGCGTTTTTGTTGGTCGGCAGATAGCCCGTGATGCGTACGATCACGTTCTGCGCCTCGGGGCCGGTGATCCATTTGAGATATTTCCACGCGGCCTCCTGCTTCGCCTTATCCTGCGTCAGGATCACCGCCGAATTGCCACCCGTCGGCACGCCGCCCTTTTCCTTGTCATCAAGCGGGAAGGTCGCGGTGGTCAGTGTGAAACGGTCACCCACAAGGCCCTCGATGGTCTGCACATGGGCAGGGGTCGAGACCATGAAGCCCGTCTTGCCTGCACCAAACTGCTGGCGCGCCTGATCCCAGTCGAAGGTAGGCGCATTGGCATCAACCGCCATCTGGCGGATCATCTTCAGCGCGTTCAGGCCGATCTCATTGTCGAAAGCCACCTTGCCGGTTTCCTCATCGACCAGCTTGCCGCCCTGTTCAAAGATCAGCGCCTGCCACAGCCAGTCATCCGGCCAGCCCGCGATATCATAGGCCATGCCGGCCATATCGGGGTGCATCTGGTGGATCTTGGCGCCAAGCGCGATCAGCTCGGGCATGGTGTCGGGCATGTTCTCAGGGTCGGCGCCTGCTTCTTTGACCAGCTCGGAATTGATATAGAGGATCGGCGAAGACGCATTGACCGGCAGGCCGTATTGCTTGCCATCGATCTGGCCAAGCGCCGCCATATTGGGCGAGTAGTTTTTATCGAGGAAAGACTGACCGCCCTCGGCTTCGATGAAGGGACCAAGATCGGTGATCTGGCCGCGCGGCTCCAGCGTATGGACCAGCTCGGCGGTCAGGTTATAGCCCGAGAAATAGACATCCGGCAGATCGCCGGTCACCGCCGAGCGCAGCACCTGCGCCTGACCGTCGGTGTAATTGGCGGCGGGCGCGAGGAAGTTGATTTTCACATCGGGGTTGTTCTTCTCGAATTCCTCGGCCAGCGGCTGATGGAATTTCGTAAAGCCCGGCATGTTATACAGCACATTCAGCGTGACCTCCTGCGCCATGGCGGGCAGCGCCATCAGCAAAGCGGCAGAGGTGGCAAGCCCCGTCAGAACGGTGCGGCGGGTGGGATACATGGGAAAACTCCGGTTCGGTTGGGAGGAAACAGGCTGGGTCATTTGACGCCCGCCATAGTGATGCCCGCGATGAATTGGCGGCGGGCAAGGAGGAAACAGACGACCATCGGCGCGGTGATCAGACAGGCTCCGGCCATGAGCGCACCGTAATTGGTGCCGGTTTCGGCATCGGCAAAGAACAGCATGCCAAGCGGCGGCGGCGCCAGTTCGGTACGATTGACCACGATCATCGGCCAGTAGAGGTCGTTCCAATGGGCGACCACGGAAAATACCGCGAAGGCCGCAAGCGAGGGCAGCGAGGCGCGCAGCACCAACCGCCAGCAGATTTCCATTTCCGAAAACCCGTCCAGACGCGCGGCCTCGATGATCTCGTCGGGATAGGAGCGGAAGGACTGGTGGAAGAGGAAGATCGCGAAGACCGACAGGAAGAACGGCGCCATCATCGCGAAATAGGTATTGAGCATCTGCGCCTTGGCCAGCCCCACGAAGAGAGGCAGCGCCAGCGCCTGCATCGGCACACAGAGGGCCGCCACAATTACCGACAGCAATATCTTACGGCCCGGAAAGCGCAGTTTCGCCAGCGCATAGGCACAGGGCACAGCCGTCAGCACCTGCACGATCAGGATGCCCGCGCAGACGATCACCCCGTTGAGCATGAAGCGCGCCATGGGCACCGAGGTCGCTGCCTGATGGAAGTTCTCACCGCCCGAGAAGTCCTTGGGGATCGGCCAGAGCGAGATGTCGAAAATCTCGGAAGGCGAGCGGATCGCGGTCAGCACCATCCAGTAGAAGGGCAGAAGCATCACCACAGCGCCAAGGCCCAGCACCAGATGGGGAAGGTATTTCGAGGCGCGCATCAGTAATGGACCTTCTTTTCAAGGTGGAGCGTCTGGCCGATCGACAAGACCAGCACGACACAGAGGAAGATCAGCGTCAGCGCCGCCGCATAGCCCGTGTTGGAATAATCGAACCCTTCGAGATAGAGCGCGTAAAGCAGCGTCTCCGACCCCGCACGGCCCTTGGTCAGCACGGCCACGGTTTCGAACACCTTGAAGGCGGAAATCGAGGTGGTCACCGTGACAAACATCGTCGTCGGCCCCAGCATCGGCCAAGTCACGGTGAGAAACCGGTCGATGGGGGATTTCGCACCATCCAGACGCGCGGCCTCATGCAGGTCCTGCGGAATGGCGGTCAGCCCTGCCAGAAACAGCACCATATTGAAGCCCACCACCTGCCACACGCCGATCAGCGCCATGGTCGGGATCAGAAGCCAAGGGGTGCCAAGAAATTGCACCGCGTCAAAGCCCAGCCATGTAATGACCGCATTCACCGGCCCAAGGGTCGGATGCAGCAGGAACTGCCAGACGGTGGCCATGGCAACCAGAGTGGCGGTCACGGGCAGGAAATAGGCAACTTCCCACAGCCCCCGCGTGCGCCTGCGCCCATGCACCAAAAGCGCCACGCCAAGCGCCAGAAAGATGCCGCAGGGAATAACAATCGCTGCATAAAGCACGGTATTCCAGAAGGCGCGCAGGAAGACCGGATCATGGAAGGCCTTGGTAAAGTTCGACAGCCCCACAAACTTCCAGCGGATCGCGCCCAGCTGGTAGTCGGTCAGCGAAAACCCCGCCAAGGTGATCAGCGGCAGGATATAGATCGCCAGCAGCAGCACGACGGCAGGCGCGGCAAAAAGCATGCCCTTGTTGATTTTACGGCGCGGGCGGGCGTAGCCGAGGTCTAGGACGCTCATGCCACCACCTGCTGACGTAGGCGCGGGGTCAGGCGCTGGCCATCCGCGCCGAAGACATGCAGCGCCTCGGGCGCAAAGCCCAGATGCACCTGCCCCAAGGGTCGCGGCAGAGAGGCACTTTGGCGCAGGGTCACCGAGAGCGTCTCATCGGCCAGCAGACAGCAGGTCACATAGCGGTCGGCACCATGGGTCTCGATCCGTGTGACGCGCGCAGAAAGCCCCGTGGCCGTCAGATGGATATCCTCGGCGCGCAGCCCCAAGGTCACCGGCCCCGCCTGACGGATACGCATATCCAGAACCTCGCCCAGCAGGCGCAAGCGGCCATCAGCCAGGCTTTCGGCGGGCAGCAGGTTGATGGTGGGCGCGCCGATAAACCGCGCGACCGTCAGATTGGCAGGGCGGCGATAAAGTTCATCGGGCGTGCCTAATTGCTCGATCCGGCCCTCGGACATCAGCGCGATGCGGTCGGACATGGTCATCGCCTCGACCTGATCATGGGTGACATAGATGAAGGTCGCGCCAAGACGTTTGTGCAGGGCGGCGAGTTCGTCACGCATATGGGCGCGCAGTTTGGCATCAAGGTTCGACAGCGGCTCGTCCATCAGGAAGGCGGCAGGCTGGCGCACCAAAGCCCGCGCAAGCGCCACCCGCTGGCGTTGACCGCCCGAAAGCTGCGCCGGTTTACGGTCCAAAAGCGCCGAGATCTGGAGCACCTCGGCGGCCTGTTCCACGGCATGGTTGATCTCGCGCAGGGTCTCGCGGTTGGCGGTCAGACGCCCGATCAGCGGCAGGCGGTCGATCAGCCGCAGCTTACGCATCCGCAGGGGCGTAGCGATATTCTGGCGCACCGACATATGCGGATAAAGCGCATAGGACTGGAAGACCATCGCCAGATTGCGGTCGGTCGGATCGGTGCCGGTGACATCGGCGCCATTGATCGCGACGCGGCCCTGATCGGCGCTTTCCAGCCCCGCGATGATCCGCAGAAGCGTCGATTTCCCACAGCCCGACATCCCTACCAGTGACAGGAACTCGCCCGCCTGAATGTCGAGGTCGATCCCCTTCAGCACCTTCGTTGTGCCAAATCCCTTGCCGATATTTGTCAGCGTGACGGATTGGGAGGTCATGTCATGTTCCTTTAACTCTGCTTGGGCCAGCAGATGGCGAGGCAAAGTGACACTCATGCTGAGGTTTTGTGAAAGATTTCCAACAAGCGGGCGGGGTTCGCGCGGCGGGGGATGGTTTGCGCGATGCTCGCAATTTTGGCGCGAGCGGTGCTTTTGCTACAGGCGCGCAAACTTGACCGAAGGCGGCAGGGGCGGGCCGATGATTGTCATATGCGGTCAAGTCTTGGCGGGGCAGGATGGGGTAATCTGTCACAGACGCTTACCGGAGGCCCTATGCCCAGCTACCGCCATATGATCGGATCCGAAACCTTCCGCTTCGACAGCCTGACCGCGCTTCTGGCGGCGGCCAGCCCGCAGCGCTCGGGGGACGAGCTGGCAGGGGTGGCTGCCGAAAGCGAGATCGCGCGGGTGGCGGCGCAGATGGCGCTGGCCGATCTGCCGCTGACCGAATTTCTGGCCGAACAGCTTGTGCCCTATGAGGAAGACGAGGTCACCCGCCTGATCTGCGACAGCCATGACCGCGCGGCCTTCGCGCCGGTGGCGCATATGACGGTGGGCCAGTTCCGCGACTGGCTGTTGTCGAATGAGGCCGATGGGGCGGCGCTGAAGGCGCTGGCGCCGGGGCTGACGCCCGAGATGGTGGCCGCTGTCTCTAAATTGATGCGCAACCGTGACCTTATCTCTGTGGCCCGCAAGATCGAGGTAATCACCGCTTTCCGCACCACAATGGGTCTGGCTGGCACGGTCTCGAGCCGCCTGCAACCCAACCACCCGACCGATGATCCGGCGGGCGTGGCCGCCAGCATCATTGACGGGCTGCTTTACGGCATTGGCGATGCGATGATCGGCATCAACCCCGCCACTGATAACGTGCCGCAGGCGATGGCGCTGATCCATTTGCTGGATGAGCTGCGCGAGCGTCACGCGATCCCCACGCAAAGCTGCGTGCTGACCCATGTGACCAATTCCATCGAAATCATCAATCGCGGCGCGCCTCTGGATCTGGTGTTCCAGTCGATTGCGGGCACGGAAAAGGCCAATCGCGGCTTTGGTGTCGATCTGGCGGTGCTGGCCGAGGCGCAGGATGCGGCGCTCTCGCTGAAGCGCGGAACGATGGGTCAGAATGTGATGTATTTCGAGACGGGGCAGGGGGCGGCCCTGTCCGCCGATGCGCATTTCGGCATGGACCAGCAGACGGTGGAAACCCGCGCCTATGCCGTGGCGCGCGCCTTCGATCCGCTTCTGGTGAATACGGTCGTGGGCTTTATCGGGCCGGAATATCTGTTTGACGGCAAGCAGATCACCCGCGCGGGCCTCGAGGACCATTTCTGCGCCAAGCTGATGGGCGTGCCGATGGGGTGCGACGTGTGCTACACCAACCACTCGCATGCCGATCAGGATGATATGGACGGTCTCTTGACGCTTCTGTCCGATGCGGGCTGCCGCTATTTCATCGGCGTGCCGGGGGCGGATGATATCATGCTGAATTACCAGTCGCTGTCCTATCACGACATCCTCTACCTACGCGAAAGTTTCGGCCTCAGGGCTGCGCCCGAATTCGAAAGCTGGCTTGAGGCGCAGGGCATCATCGACAGGGCGGGCCGGATTGCATCCACCCCCAACCGGCTGCTGGCGGAGATGACCCGTCCGGCCCTGAGCGCGTGAGGTCGGCCCATGAGCGATGATCTGACCCGCGACCCCTTTGCCCGCCTTCGCCAAGCCACCCGCGCCCGTATCGGGCTGGGGCGGTCGGGCGCGGGGCTGCCGACCTCTGCGCTGGCGTCTTTCCGGCTGGATGCGGCGCGTGCCCGCGATGCGGTCCATGCGCCTTTGGATGTGGGTGCCCTACAGGACGAGCTGTCCGGTTTTGACACGCTGGCGCTGGCCTCGGCGGCGGCCGACCGGTCTGTCTATTTGCGTCGCCCCGATCTGGGGCGCAAACTGTCGGACGAAAGCCGCAGCGCCTTGCGAGAGGGCGGCTATGATCTGGCCTTTGTGATCTGTGACGGGCTGTCTTCGGCCGCCGTGCAGGCCCATGCGGGCGCGACCTTGCGGGCCGCGCATGAGGCGCTGGCCGATCTGTCGATTGCGCCTGTGGCGATTGTGACCCAAGGCCGCGTGGCCGTGGGCGACGAGATCGGGCAGGGTCTGGGCGCCCGCATGGTGGCCGTGCTGATTGGCGAGCGTCCGGGGCTGACCGTGGCCGATAGCCTTGGCATCTACCTTACCCATAACCCGCAGCCCGGTTGCCCCGATAGCGACCGGAACTGCCTGTCGAATATCCATCTCAGTGGGGGGCAGACGCCGGTTCAGGCGGCCTCCAAACTGGCATGGCTGGTGCGCGAGGCGCGCCGACGGGGCCTGACCGGCACCAAGCTGAAGGAAGAAGCCCCCAGTCTGGCGGCTTCCGAGATCATGCCACTACCAGAACGACCAAAGGACTAAGGCCCGAACGGGTCCATAATAACCAAACAGGGAAAACATCATGTCAACTGGCAAAGCAGGGCTGTCAAAAAGCCTCAACGCCTTCCATCTCTGGGGCCTCGCCGTCGGCCTCGTGATCTCGGGCGAATATTTCGGCTGGAGCTATGGCTGGGAAAGCGCGGGCACGCTGGGCTTTCTGATCACCACGATCATCGTGGCGGCCATGTATACCGCCTTCATCTTCAGCTTTACCGAGCTGACCACCGCGATCCCGCGTGCAGGCGGGCCGTTTGCCTATGCCAACCGCGCCTTCGGTCCCACGGGTGGGGCCATCGCGGGCTTTGCCACGCTGATCGAGTTTCTCTTTGCCCCGCCCGCTATCGCGCTGGCGATCGGCTCCTATCTCAATGTGCAGTTTCCAGGGCTGGACCCGAAACTGGCCGCCGTTTGCGCCTATGTCATCTTTATCGCGCTCAATATCGCAGGGGTGAAGATCGCGGCGACCTTCGAGTTGCTGGTGACGCTGCTGGCGGTCTTCGAGCTGCTGGTCTTCATGGGGGTCGTCGCGCCCGCCTTCTCGGTGACCAATTTCGCAGCCAACGGCTGGGCTGGCGCCAGCGCGTTCTCGCCCGTGGCGATTGGTGGGATCTTTGCCGCGATCCCCTTTGCGATCTGGTTCTTCCTTGCCATTGAAGGCGTCGCTATGGCCGCCGAAGAGGCCAAAGACCCGCGCCGCACCGTACCGAAAGCCTATATCGCAGGCATCCTGACGCTGGTCTTCCTTGCCTTCGGCGTAATGATCATGGCGGGCGGCTCAGGCGACTGGTCGCAGCTGTCCAACCTCAACGACCCGCTGCCGCAAGCGATGATCCGCGTGGTGGGTGAAGGCAGCGGCTGGACCCATATGCTGGTCTGGCTGGGGCTTTTCGGTCTGATCGCGTCCTTCCACGGCATCATCATGGGCTATGCCCGCCAGATGTTCGCCCTGTCGCGCGCCGGTCTGCTGCCCGAGGTCTTCTCGAAGGTCCATCCGCGCTTCCATACGCCGCACGTGGCCACCATTGCAGGCGGGATCGTGGGCATCGTCGCGATCTATTCCGACAGCCTGATCTCGGTTGCGGGCATGTCGCTGACCGCCACCATCGTGACGATGGCCGTCTTTGGCGCGCTGGTGATGTATATCATGTCGATGGCCTCGCTGTTCCGTCTGCGCAAGACCGAACCCGATCTGGACCGCCCGTGGAAAGCCCCCCTGTTCCCGATCCTGCCGGCCATCGCGCTGGGTCTGGCCTGCCTCGCGATGCTGGCGATGATCATCTATAACTTCGAGATCTTCGTGATCTTCGCGGTTCTGATGATCCTCGGCACGACCACCGCCGCCCTGCTGCGCCGCAAGGAAACGGCCACGGCTACGGCGGGCGAATAAGCCGCCCTTGCAACGTCCGGACCGGAAAGATTGCCGCTTGCCCAAGATTTGGGCGAGCGGTTCAACTTTTGGACTTTAGTCGTATTTCGGCCTTGTAGATAAGGTGTGGGCGCATGGCCGTGATTGCGCTAGCCTGAGCCAAGGTTCATTCCGTCCGCGATATGGAGGGATTCAGATGCAGGCTCCGACACCTCAGGTTTTGGCCGCAGCGGCCACCGGAATCGACGGTTTTATCCGCCGTTACAAGCTTTGCCCCGACAGTTTTTTCGGCACATTGGGCTTTGCGCCGGAAACGGCGGGCCAGCCTATGAGCCGGATGGATCTGGACCTTTACTGCCGCATGATGGAACTGGGGGCCGAACGGTCGGGGGATGTGAATTTCGGACTGGCCTATGGGCAGGCGTTCACGCCGGAAATGCTGGGGCTGATCGGCTATATCGCCATAAATTCGCCGGATCTGGGCACGGCGGCGCAAAATCTTACGACCTATTTTCCGTGGCACCAGCAAGGCACCGTGACCGGCTGTCGCCAGCAGGGCGGGCTGACATGGATGAGCTATCGCATCGCGCCGGAGCGTGTGCATCTGCGCGATCAGGATGCGCTGGTCACGCTGGGCATGTTCTCTAACGTTCTGCGTCATGCGGCGGGGGCGGACTGGACGCCCGAACTGATCGAACTGGAACAACCCGAAACCGGCTCGCGTCAGGAAATAGAGGCTGCATTCGGCGCGCCGGTGCGCTTTGGCCGCCCCGCCAATGCGCTGGTTTTCCGCAGCGAAGACGGTGTGCGTGCCATGCCGGGGGCCGATGCCACCCTGCAGCAGCTTTTGCTGTGCAATCTGCGCGCCCTCAGCCTGCGCGAGAATGGCCCCAGCCTGACCGAGGAGGTGGCCGAGGTGATCCGCCTGCATCTGCGTGATGCGGAACTGGATCTTGACCGCCTGTCGGACCGGATGGGCCTGCCGCGCTGGACCTTGCAGCGCCGTCTGCAAGAATGTGGCACCAGTTTCGCGCGTCTGGTCGAAGAGACCCGCCGCGAACAGGCCTGCCGCTATCTGGAAGGGTCGCGCCTGTCGATCTCGCATATCGCGGCAGAGCTGGGCTATTCCGAACCCAGCGCCTTTGTCCGTGCGTTCCGCCGCTGGGAGAATACGTCGCCGTCGCACTATCGCAAGGCCTTCAACGCGTTGCGCCACTGATCTTCCCCGCCCCGCGCGCAAGAACGGATCGCCCTACCGGCGCGCTGTTTTTTGGGGCAGATCGTCTGTTATCACGCAAAAGCGCAATCGCCCGCTTTATCTTCGCCCCCAGCAGGGTTACATGGGGGCAAACATAAGGGAGAAGGTCATGGCCGACGATCTGATCAACAGCTTCATGAATGTGCCGGACGATAATGGCCGGTTCGGGATCTATGGCGGGCGTTTCGTCTCGGAAACGCTGATGCCGCTGATCCTCGATCTGGAGGCGGAATACGAGCGCGCCAAAGTCGACCCGACCTTCTGGGCCGAGATGGACGATCTGTGGAAGCATTATGTCGGCCGCCCCTCGCCGTTATATTACGCGCCCCGCATGACCGAAGAGCTGGGCGGTGCCAAGATCTACCTCAAGCGCGACGAGCTCAACCATACCGGCGCGCATAAGATCAATAACGTGATCGGCCAGATCCTGCTGGCCAAGCGCATGGGCAAGACCCGTATCATCGCGGAAACCGGCGCGGGGCAGCATGGTGTGGCAACGGCCACGGTTTGTGCCAAATTCGGTCTGAAATGCGTGGTCTATATGGGCGCGACCGATGTCGAGCGTCAGGCGCCCAACGTCTTCCGCATGCGTCTTCTGGGGGCCGAAGTGGTGCCCGCGACCTCCGGTCGTGCCACGCTGAAAGATGCCATGAACGAAGCGCTGCGCGATTGGGTGACCAATGTGCGCGACACGTTCTACTGCATCGGCACGGCGGCTGGCCCGCATCCCTACCCGATGATCGTGCGCGATTTCCAGTCGATCATCGGCAAGGAGGTGCGCTGGCAGCTGGCCGAGCAGGAAGGCGAGGGCCGTCTGCCCGATACGCTGGTGGCGGCCCTTGGCGGCGGGTCGAATGCGATGGGGCTGTTCTATCCGTTCCTGAACGACAAATCGGTGAATATCATCGGCGTCGAGGCGGGCGGGCACGGCGTGAACGAGAAGATGGAGCATTGCGCCTCGCTGACCGGCGGGCGTCCGGGGGTGCTGCATGGCAACCGCACCTATCTTCTGCAAGATGCCGATGGCCAGATCCTTGAGGGCCATTCGATCTCGGCGGGTCTCGACTATCCCGGTATCGGGCCGGAACATGCCTGGTTGCATGATACGGGCCGTGCGAACTATGTCTCGATCACCGATAAAGAGGCGCTGGAGGCGTTCCAGTTCTCCTGCCGTACCGAAGGCATCATTCCTGCGCTCGAGCCCAGCCATGCGCTGGCGCATGTCATGAAGATCGCGCCGACCCTGCCCAAAGACCATATCATCGTGATGAATATGTGCGGGCGCGGCGACAAGGATATCTTCGCGGTCGCCAAGCATCTGGGGTTCGATATCCAGACCGAACGCTAAGTCCGGACAGAGCATGCCCGAAGCCATGAGACCGGCTTCGGGCTTTTTCCTGCGGTGGCATGGTGCGCCTCTGCAGGGCGGGGCCTTGGCGCATGGCGCGACGGTATGGCCGCGCGTCAGTCTTTCTTTTTATTCTTTTTCAGTAGCTTCGTCGGATCGGCTGCGGTGGCCTTCGCAAGGCTGTCAGGGTCGAGCGCCGTCAGTTGCCGCAGCCAGATGTTGAGTTGCGACGAGATCTCGGCCAGCGCGGGCAGTCGCGGGTCTTCGGTGGCATGGGCGGCAAAGGCCTCGGCCAGAGGTTCGAACGTCTTGCGCTGGCGCTCGATCATCAGCTTGCGCAGCAGGGCCCAGGGATCCGCATCCGCCACATAGAAATCCTTCCGGCTGCCGGGGCTGCGGGCCTGCTGGACCAAGCCGATTTCCCGCAGCTCCTTCAGGGCGGTCGAGACATTCGAGCGCGAAATGCCCAGAAGGGTGACCAGATCATCTGCCGAGGGGTTCTGTGCCGCGCGCCAGATTGCCCCCAGACACATCGCGGCAGGTCGGCTCAGGCCAAGCTGTGCGGCATTGTCTGACAGGATGCGCGAAAGCGGGGGAAGGGAGGTCATGCGGG